>NZ_CP187561.1:5542500-5842500 GCF_049860745.1 Hydrophilobacter chitinilyticus
TCGATCAGCAGCATCGTGCCCAACATCTCCGGTTATGTGGACCACCTCGACAGCGTGAACTGGCTGCTCAACTATTACACCGGCACCAATCCGCAATACAACTGGGGCGAAGTCCAGTCCGCCATCTGGACGCTGATGGGACAGGACTACCAAACCGAGCTGGGCTACATCCAGAGCGGCGGCAGCGTGCTGGCGGCCGATGTGAACAGCCTGGTATCGCAGGCCTTGGCGCATGATGGCTACCGCCCCGGCTTGGGCGAATCGATCGCGATGATCGTCAACCCCGTAGACGCCAGTGGGCAACATGGCCAGCCGCTTCTGGTGGAAGTCAAAGCTGCCGCCTTGGGCGACCGCGTATGGAACGACGCCGATGCCGACGGCCTGCAAGACAGCGGCGAACTAGGCATTGTCGGCGCCAAGGTGGAACTGGTGCGCGACGTCAACGGCAACGGTGCCATCGAGGCCAACGAAGTGCTCAGCACCACCACCACCGATGCCAACGGCAACTACCGCTTCACCGGCCTGATGCCCGGCCTGCAGTACCAGGTGCGCTTCACCCAGCCCACCGGGTTTGATGGCATCAGCCCACGCAAAGTCGATGGCTCCAGTACCTCTGGCACCAACAGCGATGGTCTCTTGTCCGACGTGGTGGTGCTCAAGGCCGGTGAGTACAACCAGACCATTGACGCCGGCTTCTACAAGAAGACCGTGGCGCCGCCCACAACCGCCAGCCTGGGCGACCGCGTGTGGCTCGACACCAATGGCAACGGCCAGCAAGACGCCGGTGAAGTCGGCGTTGGCAATGTCATGGTCAAGCTGATCAACGCAGCGGGCACCGTGTTGGCCGCCCAAACCACCGACGCCAACGGGCACTATCTGTTCACCAACCTGCAAGCGGGCCAGTACGGCGTGGAATTCACCAAACCCAACGGCTACAGCTTTACCACCGCCAACACCGGCGCCGATGCCACCGACAGCGACGTCAATGCCATCACGGGCCACACGGGCCTGTACACCCTGACCGCAGGCGAAACCAACCTCACGGTGGATGCCGGCTTGGTGGTCGCCACCACACCACCGCCAGCCAACAACGCCAGCCTGGGCGACCGCGTGTGGTTGGATGCCAATGGCAATGGCCAACAAGACTCGGGTGAAGTGGGTGTCGCCAACGTCACCGTGCAACTGCTGAACGCAGCGGGCACGGTGCTGGCCACGCAAACCACGAATGCCAACGGCAACTACTTGTTCAGCAACCTGGCCGCAGGCCAATACAGTGTGGCGTTCGTCAAACCCACGGGCTACAACTTCACCGCCGCTGACATAGGCGCAGACGGCACCGACAGCGATGCCAACACCACCACAGGCCGAACCGGCACTTACACCCTGGCCGCAGGTCAACAGAACCTCACGGTAGACGCAGGTCTGGTATGCCCACCGCCAACCATTCCCACCAAGCCCGACAGTGTGCAGGTGTGCGAAGACCGCTCGGTGAGCTTCAATGTGTTGAGCAACGACATGGCCGGTTTGAAACTGGTAGGCGTGGCGCATGAAAACGCCACACTCGATGCCACCTTCAAGAACAAGGCAGGCGCCATTTCGTTCACCGCCGATGGCCAGGTCACCTACAAAACCATGACCAACTACTACGGCAACGACAAGCTCGTCTACACCGTGGAAGACGCTGCAGGTAATCGCTCGACGCAAACGGTCGACGTCGGTATCAAGGCTGTGTCGGACATGCCGGTGTCGACCATCATGGGTGAGTACTATCGTTACCACTGGGACAATAACGGCGGCAACCGTCCGGATCAAGTGATCAATGGCGTCAATACTTGGGTGCACAGCTATTCGTTGAGCGAATTCGGTACCTTCAACGATGCCAACGACCAACTGCAGCAGTTCGGCACCTACAACGTCGGGGTCGCCAATGATGTCGATACGCTGAAGGCGATTCGTGTCTACGGCATCTCGGTGAACGGCGACAGCGCCTGGTTGGCTTACAACGGTATCAAGCTGGACTTCAGCGCCGGCCAGGCCTATGACGTGAGCGTGGCCGATATCAACGCGGGCAAGCTGCAGATCTTCGGCACCAAGACCTTCACCGACTATCCGTTGAACTTTGCCTATGTCGATACCGGCACGGTCGCCAACGATGCCTGCTACAACGGCACCGTGGTGTCGCTGCGCTCGTCGGTCGCCATCTGGACACCGGTGGCCCTGGACTTGAACGGTGACGGCCATATCGGCGTGACCGGTGCCACGTCGTCGTACCAAAAGGACGCAAACGCCAAGCTGGGCCACACTGTGCAGTTCGACATGAACGGCGACGGCCACAAAGAAACCATGGAGTGGTTCAATGGTTCGGGCGACGGCATTCTGATCGACAACCGCGATGGCAACGCCGCGCATGACATGAGCGGCCTGCGGCTGTTCGGTGACCACGCGGGCGCTTTTGGCAACGGCTACTACAAGCTGGAAACTTTTGACACCAATGGCGACGGCAAGCTGTCGGGCAAGGAACTGAGCGGCATTGAACTGTGGATCGACAACGGCGATGCCGTGGTGCAGGACGGCGAAATCCAAACGCTAGCCCAACACGGCATTGACGCCATTGGCACCGAGCTGTCGATGACGTTCGACGCCGAAGGCAAGCTGCACATCCAGTCCACTGCCACACGCACGGACGGCAGCTCGCTGTTGAGCGAAGACGTGTTCTTTGCCGGTGTGGGCTCCACCACACCGACGCTGGCCGATGTGCTGGGCGACGATGCCGCGCTGGACCACGTCCTGGGTGCGGCGGCTCCGGCCACCACCGATGTCTTGGCCCAGTGCTTCTCGCCAGACATCACCGCCATGGCCGAGGTGCTGCGCAAGATGGTTGCTGCGCAGGCATCGGCGGAGATGGCCACGGCCTAGCGGCACAAAGCCTCTCGCCTGGCGAGGTCAACGGCAGTCTTCGGCTGCCGTTTTTTCGTCCTGACCTCGTATCATCAGCCCCTTGTTTAATTTTTTACTGCGACGCACACCATGAGCATCCAACGCATCCAACCCGGCCCTCGCATGTCCCAAGCCGTGATCCACGGCAACACCGTTTACCTGGCCGGCCAGTGCGCAGACGTGGGCACCACTGCCGACACCTTTGGCCAAACCCAGCAAGTGCTGGCCAAGATCGACGCGCTGCTGGCGGCCGCCGGCACCGACAAGTCGCAATTGCTGAGCGCCACCATCTGGCTCACCGACATGGCGACCTTCGCTGACATGAACCGCGCCTGGGAAGCCTGGGTGGTGCCTGGTGCCACGCCTGCTCGCGCCACCGTGGTCAGCCCCAAGCTGGCCGCCGCCGAGTTCACGGTGGAGATTGGCGTGATCGCCGCCAAGGCCTGATCAAGCTCTTCTGAACAAGGCCGGTGTCCGCAAGGATGCCGGCCTTTTTTCTTTCTGACCGGTCCGGCCAAAGTCCGCAAAACATGCGCGCCCAATAGGCCATCCGCGCAGCAGCAGAAAGCGCAACCCGCTTCATTTTCAGTAGCGAGCAGCAGGCCGTTCATGGCCTCGCACCGGCCCCATCTACGCCACCGAATCCCCTACAAAGCGCGGGTTTTCACTCGCTATCTTGTCGGTTCATTACGCCTAAATTACTGACATGTTAGTCACAAGTCACATGCACGCAATGTAATTTTTCAGTTCATTAACGGAAGAGGTGGAGACAATGCAAAACCAAAACAGAAGACGTTTCCTCACCAGCAGCTCGGCGATGGCCGCCGGCCTGGCCAGCCCTGTGTTGTTGCGGGCCCAGCCCACGGCCGTGCGCTGGGGTGAGTCGCTGGCGGCATCACACCCGCAGGTGCAAATGGCCGAGCGCGTGGCCAAAGAGGTCAAAGAAAAATCGGGCGGCCGCATCGATGTGCAGCTCTTCCCGAACAGCCAGCTCGGCTCGGGCAAGGACATGATCGAAGCCGTCTCGGCCGGTGCGCTGCAGCTCACCACCGATGGCGCGGGCGCGCTGGGCGCGTTTCTGCCGCAGCTCTCAGTCGTGGAAGCACCCTACCTGTGGCGCGACGCCGCCCATATGGCCAAGGCCCCGAGCACACCCCTGTTTGCCAAGCTCAACACCGACCTGGTGGCCAAGCGTGGCATGCGCATGCTCAACATGACCTACTACGGCAAGCGCCACCTCACCACGGGCACCAAGGCTGTGCGCACCCCGGCCGACATGGCGGGCTTCAAGCTGCGTGTGCCGCCGGTCGACACCTTCCGCGCCATGGCTGAGGCCTGGGGCGCCCGCGCCACCCCCATCGCTTTTGGTGAGCTGTATCTGGCGCTGAGCCAAGGCGCTATCGATGGCCAAGAGAACCCACTGCCCACCATCCAGAGCGGCAAGTTTTTTGAAGTGCAGAAGTACCTGGTGCTGACCGAACACATCATCACGCCGCGCATGGTGATCGTGAACGAAGCCTTCTGGAAAGGCCTGCCCGCCGCCGACCGCGACATCATGCAAGCCGCCTTTGCCAACGGAGCCGCATGGCAAGACAAAGAACTGCTGAGCCAAGAAGCCGGCCTGGTGGGCACCTTCAAAGCGGGTGGCATGACCATCATCGAACCCGACCTCGCGGCCTGGCGCAAGCCGGTGCTCGACACCGTGCCCAAGCTGTTTGCCGACAAATGGGGCAAGGGCACGTTTGAAGCGCTGCAGGCGCTGTGATGTTGCGATGAAGGCATTAAAACTTTTCGACCAATTTCTCGCGGTGTTCGCCAGCGCACTGGTGGTGGCGATGTTGTGCACCGTCACCGCAGGTGTGGTGACGCGCGCCATCGGCCATCCACTGAGCTGGACCGACGAAGGCAGTTGCTTTCTGATGATCTGGCTCTCTTGCCTGGGTTGGATGCTGGCCACGCGCAAACGCGCGCACATCCGCATCCGCTTCTTCCAGGACAAACTGCCCGACCAGGCCTGGCGCTGGACCGAAGCCGCCATCCAGATCGCGCTGGCCGTGTTCGGCGGCGTGATCGCCTGGTACAGCGTGCACCTGGTGCACACCAATGCCGACATTGAGGCTCTGGCACTACCACTGTCCAACGCGTGGATGTACGCGCCACTGGTGCCGGCGGGATTGCTCACCCTCTGCCAGGCCGTAGCCGAGTTATGGCAGCAGTGGCAGCGCGTGCAACGCCCGGCCCCCATCGTGCCCACACCCGAGCCCGGTGCCCAAGGAGCCACGCCATGATCGGCTTGATGCTCAAAATCTCCGGCGGCTGGCTCGCCAGCATCCTCGTGGGGTTGCCGCTGTTTGTGTCGATGGGTTTGGCCGCGTTGTTGTTCTTGTGGTTGGGCGGCATGCCCATCACCGTGTTGCCGCAAAAGATGGCCGGCTCGGTGAACTCGTTCCCCATCATCGCCGCGCCGCTGTTCATCTTGATGGGCAACATCCTCGGCGCCGCGCGCTTGACCGACCGCATTGTCGAATTTGCCAGCGCCGTGATCGGCTGGGTACGCGGCGGCTACGCCCACGCCAGCATTCTCACCAGCATGATCTTCGCCGGCATGGTGGGCTCGGCCGTGGCCGATGCGGCGGGCTCGGGGGCGATTGAAATCCGCGCCATGAAAAAGGCCGGCTACAAGCCCGAAACCGCTGCCGCCATCACTGCGGCTGCGGCCACCATTGGCCCCATCATTCCGCCGTCGCTGCCCATGGTGATCTACGGCGTGACGGCCGACGTGTCGATTGGCAAGCTGTTCATCGCGGGCGTGATCCCCGGCATCTTGATGGGTGTGTCGCTGATGGTCATGGTGGCCTTCTTCGCACGCCGCGAAGGCATGGCACGCAAACCGTTCGGCGGCTTCCGCAACATTGGCCGCGCGTTCCTCAACGGCTTCTTCGCGTTGATGACACCGGTGGTGATTTTGGGCGGCATGTTCAGCGGCCTGGTCACGCCCACCGAGGCGGCGGCCGTGGCCTGCTTGTATGCGCTGTTCCTCGGCTTTGTGGTGTACCGCACACTGGAAGTCAAACAGCTCGGCCCCATCCTCATCGAGACCGCCGAGACCACCGGCCTGGTGCTGGTGTTGGTGATGGCCGCCAGCGCCTTGGGCTGGTGCATGTCGATTTCGCGCATGCCGCAAACGCTGAGCCCGCTCATCGTCTCCACCATCTCCAGCCCCATTGCCTTCTTGTTGATGGCCAACGTATTAATGCTGATCGTCGGCTGCTTCATGGAAGCGCTTGCCGCCATGCTGATCCTGATTCCGATCCTGGTGCCTGCAGCCATTGCCTACGGCATCGATCCGGCGCAGTTCGGCGTGATCATGGTGCTCAACCTCATTCTCGGCACCATCCACCCGCCGATTGGCGTGGTGCTGTTTGTGGTGACACGCATCGCCAACATCAGCTTCGAGACCATGTCGCGCGCGATTTTGCCGTGGCTGATTCCGCTGTTGGTGGTATTGCTCGCCATCTCGTTGTGGCCGCCGCTCACGCTGTGGTTGCCACACGTTCTCAGCGCCGCCAAGTAAACATTCTTCTTCACCTCACACCATGTCTACACATCCACTCGCGGGCGTCTTCTCGGCGCTGATCACGCCGCTGCATGCTGACGGCACGTTGAACCTCGACCTGCTGCCAGCCTTGGCCGATGCACAAATTGCCCAAGGCATCCACGGCTTCTACGTCGGCGGCAGCACGGGCGAAGCGTTTCTACAGTCGCCCGCTGAACGCCAAGCCGTGCTCGCCGGTTTTGCCCGCGCCAACAAAGGGCGCGCCAAACTCATTGCGCATATAGGGGCCATCGCCACGCATGAGGCGATTGGCCTGGCGCATGCGGCGGCTGATGCGGGCTATGACGCGATCTCGGCCATTCCGCCGTTTTATTACGACTTCTCGGCCGCTGAAGTATTGGCCCACTACCGCGCCTTGGCTGACGCCACGCCTCTGCCGCTCATCGTCTACAACTTCCCCGCCAAGTCAGCGCGGCCGTTGACCACCGCCGACCTGCTCGCGCTGCTGCAGCACCCGAAGATCATCGGCGTCAAACACACCTCGCAAAACCTCTATCAACTGGAACGCATCAAAACCGCTGCGCCCCAAGCTGTGGTCTACAACGGGTTTGACGAAATGTTCGTTGGCGGTGTGGCGATGGGCGCCGACGGCGGCATTGGCACCACCTACAACTTCATGGGTGGCCTGTTCGTGCAGATGTGGAATGCCGTGCGCGCCGGGCAGCTCGACCAAGCGCGCGCTTTGCAAACACGCGCGAACGCCGTGATCGACGTGTTGATTGAGGTGGGCGTGTTCCCGGGCACCAAAGCCCTTCTGCAACGGCAAGGCCTGGACTGCGGGCCGTGCCGGGCGCCGTTTGGCGCGCTCACTGAAGCGCAGCGTGTGAAGCTGGAACTGGTCGCACGCAACGTCTTGCAAGCTGCGGGCTGAACGCCCCCAATGGTTATCGGCTCATGGGGCCGCATGCCGAAATGGCATGCGGCCTTTTTGTTTTGGCTTTACGGCGTGACTTCTTCGAAATCACCAGATTATCGAATGCCAACTATTTCTCATTTTTTGCATCAACAGGGAATATTGCACAAAATAAATAAGATTACAAAACAATAAAAATGCGACAACAAATATCAACTACAGCAATGACTCTCAGAGAATGAAGCTATTCATGCGCACTCTTTCAAATTCAAACAAATAGGTGCGTCACCTCATCAAAAAAGATCCATATCATCCCGCCGCTCGCCGCATGCGCTCTTAGCTTACGGCGCATGGCGGTGGTTCACACTTTAAGGATGAGCCATCGATTTCATCTCCAGCTTCAATCGAAACCATTGAATCTGGAGATTTTTATTTTTGGCAATATCTGATGTCGATCAACCTCCTCCAAATCGCCGAATCATCTTTGGCGCCCATTTTCCTGTCCCAAGCCGGCAACTTATTTGGCTTTAATCAAAGTCAAGCCAAATCGGCCCTATCCAATATCTTCCCGGTACTGTTCAGCGGCATTTTGAACAAGGCGTCCAGCCCCAATGGCGCCAGCGCTCTCTAGAAAGCGATCAACGCACCCACCGTCGACGCCAACATCGTCGCCAACCTGCCCAGCCTGCTTGGCAACGCCAACAGCGTCTCGAATGCCAGCACACAAGGCCAGAAGGTTCTGGACCTGTTGTTCGGCGACAAAGCATCTGGTCTTGCCAGCCAAATCGCCGCCATGATCGGCTCACCTGCTGTCGGCACGCAAAGCTTGCTGGCCTTGGCCGCACCAGCGCTTTTCGGTTTGCTGAAGAGCCAAATCACCAGCCACAAGATGTCGCCGCACGATTTCATCTCCATGCTGTCGAGCCAATCGAGCTTTCTGGAGAAGTCATTGCCCGAAAAAGTGCTGCAGTGGCTGGGCTGGGGCTCTGTCGCCGGGTTCATTGGCGGCCTGAGCAGCAAGTTCAGCGGCGTACTGAGCGGTTTGAGCAAGGTGTTCGAAACCAACACCTACGCCAAGACTCCTGTAGCACCGCCCCCCGTTGCCAAGAGCGGCGGCATCTGGAAATGGCTGCTGCCACTGGCGGTAGTGGGGCTTGGCGCAGTTGCGCTGAAGTCGTGCCACAAACCAGAGCCACTGCCTACGGCACCTGAAGCTACGCCAGCGCCTGCTACAGCGCCCGCCGCCGTCAATGACTCCCTGCTCTCGCTCGCTTTCAGTGCCGACAAAGCCTACGTCGATGCCACTGTGGCAACCGAACCAGAAAAAGCAGAACTACTCAAACATCTGGAACAGTCTTTCGGCAAAGACGGCTACAACGCCAATATCAAAGTCGATGCACTGACCAAGCCTGCCTTGTGGCTGGCTCAGGCACGCGACCTGTTTACTTTGACGAAGTTGCCTGGCGCAGAGTTGTTTATCAAAGGCACAGATGTACGCTTGAGCGGCACGCTGGCCGATCCCAAGCTGGGCCTGCTCGACAAACTCAAGGCCTTGCTGACGGGCATGAACATCTCGGCCTCTGCGTTCAACGCCGATGCCGCCATGATGGCCGCCAACACCAAGTTCGCTGATGCCATCAAGGCCCTGCTCGCCAGCGGCACTTGTGACTCCGGCGCTTTGGTCAACGCCTTGAACCTTTACGTGGTGAACTTCGCCTCTGGCTCTGCGGCCGTGCCGTCTGTTGACGTTGTCGCCCTGAAATCGGCAGCCCCAGCGGTGGCAGCTTGCGCCAAGGATGGCAGCAAATTCGAAATTGCTGGCCACACCGACAACGTTGGCGACGCAGCGGCCAATCTGCATTTGTCAGAAGAACGTGCACAAGCCATGAAGACCTTGTTTGTCAGCGCCGGTGTTCCCGCAGAGAACATCACTATCAAGGGTTACGGGGACACCAACCCCGTGGGGAACAACTACACCGAAGAAGGCCGCTTCACAAACCGCCGCATTTCGTACACCAAGCAGTAAGCGACCCGTCTACTGATCAAAGCCACCCAGGTTCTGGGTGGCTTTTTTTATGCATGGACAAATCTGGGCATGCCATCGCGATTAAAAAATCAATAAAAACCCGGCCTTAGGCTTTATTCAAATACGTGATTAGCTATTTTTTTAATAGCTTTTTTCGGCGACCAAACGGTCAGCAGCGAAGGCACAGCCTATCGCGTCTTCTGATGGATTTCACCAACCGCTCCAACTTGTCTGTTCAACAAATTTACTCTTAGAATCATTTTGGGATGCATACAAATTCACAAATCAGATACATCAAGTACATGTCTATATTCAAGAGAAAAAGCCTTTTCGCCTTGCTGGCGGTGTCGGTGTTGATTGGAGGATGTGGGGGTGGGGGCGGAGGGGGCAATTCGGGGGGAGGCAGCGGTGGCACTGGCACCACTACTCCACAACCCCTACTTCCCGGTGGATTAAATCCACTTCAAGTCGCTATAAGCGAAAAAAACCTTGAACCAGCCAACCAGATCGTCAACACATTTGTGAATTTTGACGGGTTGACCATTAGCGGCAAAGAGCCGATGAGATATCAGTGGGACTTTGGCGACGGCAGCACGGCACAGACCAAGGCGGCACCTCATCGTTTTGCACAAAGCGGAACATATCAAGTCAAATTTACCTCGACAGATGCGGACGGGAAGTCCGCCTCGACCACAGTTCCATGGACGGTTTCTAGCGCATCTATTCGTTTCGTAGCCGGCAACTACGCGGATGGCTCGCATCATGTCAACGGCACCGCCGCACAGGCGCGGTTTAATGCACCAGCAGACATTGCGGTCGCAAAAGACGGCGTCATGTACGTGGTCGAACCCAACAGCAAAGTTGTTCGCAAAGTACTTGCTGATGGCACCACAACCGACTTCGCAGGTGCGCCTTACGCGTCAGGAGACAGTAACGGCACCGGCGCAAACGCACGCTTTGAGTATCCGAACACCATCTCTATCGATAGCAACGGCAATCTGTACGTAGGAGACAACGGCAGAAGCATACGGAAAATTACGCCTGCAGGCCAAGTGACAACCCTGGCCATCAGAAACAACATTGCGATCAACTTCTCACAAATCGTCTCTGACAGTCGCGGCGTTGTTTATGCCCTCAGCGGGCACGCAGTGTTCAAGATCGTGGACGGCAGCTTTACCATTTTTGCGGGCAACAGCGAGCAAGTTGGCCAAATTGATGGGCGTGGTGATGCAGCGCGTCTTAACTACCCTTCTAGCCTTGCTGTAGACGCGAACGACAACCTCGTTGTGGCAGAGAGTTGCTCCGATATCCGGAAAATTTCTCCAGACGGAACAGTTTCTACCGTGCGCAGAAGCTATCCCAACAGCAATCCAGGAACTTGTCCGTACCAAGCCGCAGGGGACATCGCCGTCGGGCTTGATGGTCAGCTTTATCGAACAAGCCGGGTACCGGGGTCATTTCTAGGTAACTACCAAGTCGATGCACTGGACAGCCAAGGGAATTGGATTGGATATGCTGGATACGCCCTAGGGCAGTCAGGGGAGGCGAATGGTGACCGAAACACCGCCCTCTTCACGAATTTAAACGGGATGGCGGTGGCACCTAGCGGCGACCTGCTCGTCACCGGCGGCTCGCACACCATCCGCAGAATTCCTGCCACAGGAAATGTGACCACGGTCGCAGGAAAATCTGATACACCCGCTGGTGTCAATCTAGACAACGTGACATTCGCGTCCAATTCACGGGTTGCCAAATACATGAATGGGTTCATGGTTGCAACCGACGGCAATTGCATCAAAACGTTGAGGGCAGGCAGCTTTGCCGGAGTACTTGCGGGCAACTGCAATACACCTGGCTACGTAGATAACTCCAACATCCATTCACGCTTTGCAAATATCACGGGCATAGCTGTAGACAGCAACAACAATGTCTTCGTTTCTCAAAGCGGCTACCACGTGATTCGAAAAATTGACGTCAATGGAGATGTCACGACTTACGCAGGTATCGCGAACACGTCCGGCAGTCAGGACGGGGCCATCGCGTCTGCAACTTTCAATGACCCAAGCTATCTGACCGTCGACAGCGCCAACAACCTGTGGGTGGTGGATGCAAACAGATCCAAACTGCGAGTGATCAAACCCAATGGCACTGTCAGCACAGTCGCAATTCCTCAGCAATGCAGCACCGTCGCGCTAGACGGGAATTGCAGAATTTCAGACATCGTTGCGAATACGTCAGGCGAGGTGTACTTCGCCGCCGCTGCATCCTATGGAAAAGCGATTTTCAAAGTCACCGCAAATGGGGCAGTGACTAAGTTCTCCCCTGCTGAAGGTTATGACGACGTCACACAGAACACCAGTCGCCTTGCCATCTCCCCACAAGGTGATTTGTGGGAACTCAGCGCACTCGTGGCCGGCTATCCGAACGGGTACAACAAACTTCGGAGAATTGATGCTTCGGGCAAAGCTGGCACACCGATCGCATTTAGGTCATTCCTTGCGCAAGTTGTTGTGAATGAAGCAGAAGTTGAGTTCACACGGGCCATAGAAGCAGCAGCTTTCAACTCAGACGGCACACTGATGATGATCGGCAATAGCACCGCTTTCCAAGCCAGCGGTCTGCAATAACCCATCACGCAAGCCCAACAAAAACGCCGCGCTCATCACGCGGCGTTTTTCTTTGAACGATTGGCTCAGCGCCTCAAGGCATCGCCGCCAGCAACGCCGCATTCCCACCCGCCGCCGTGGTATTCACCGTCACCGTCTTCTCCGCACAGAAACGGAACAAGTAGTGTGGGCCACCAGCCTTAGGCCCGGTGCCGCTCAAACCCTCACCGCCAAACGGCTGCACCCCCACCACTGCGCCAATGATGTTGCGGTTGACATAAATGTTGCCGGTGTGCGCATGGCCTGCCAGCGCTTGGGCGCGCGAGTCGATGCGGGTTTGGATGCCCAACGTGAGGCCGTAGCCCAGGGCGTTGACTTGGTCGATGACCTGTTGCGCGTCGCCACTCCAGCGCACAATGTGCAGCACGGGGCCGAAGATCTCCTGGCGCACTTGCTCAACGCCTTGCAGCTCGAACGCGTGTGGCGCAATCAAGTGCTTCATGGCTTGCGGCTGCTCATTCGGAGCCACCAACACCTTGGCAGTGGTCTTCAAACGCTGCAGGTGGTTCTGGATGTTGTCGAACGCTTCTTTGTCGATGACCGGGCCCACATCGGTGGCCAGCTCTGCGGGGTTGCCCACCACCAAGGCTTGGGCGGCGCCTTGGATCATTTCGATCACGCCATCGGCGATCTCTTCGTGCAGGCACAACAGGCGCAGCGCGGAGCAGCGTTGGCCGGCGCTGCGGAAGGCAGACTGCACCACGGCATCGACAACTTGTTCGGGCAGCGCGGTCGAGTCGACCAGCATGGCGTTGATGCCACCGGTCTCGGCGATCAGCGGGACGATGGGGCCGTCTTTGGCCGCCAGCGCACGGTTGATGTGGCGTGCCACGGGCGTCGAGCCGGTGAACACCACACCAGCGATGCCGGGCAAGGCGACCAGCGCCGCGCCCACGGTTTCGCCCGGGCCATGCAGCAATTGCACCGCCGCTTCTGGCACCCCGGCGGCGTGCAGCAATTGCACGGCCGCAGCGGCGACCGCAGGCGTTTGCTCGGCAGGCTTGGCCAACACGGTGTTGCCCGTGGCCAGGGCTGCAGCCACTTGGCCCATGAAGATCGCGAGCGGGAAGTTCCACGGGCTGATGCAAACCCAAACGCCGCGCGCAGTCAGGCGCAGTTCGTTGGTCTCACCGGTGGGGCCGGGCAACGCCACCGGCGCCATGATGCGCGTGGCTTCGTCGGCGTAGTAGCGCATGAAGTCGACCGCTTCGCGCACTTCAGACACGGCGTCGCCCCAGGTTTTGAAGGCTTCTTTGACCAACAGCGCACAGAACTTGGGCAGTTGCGCTTCAAGTGCGTCGGCGGCTTGGCGCAGGCTGGCGGCGCGTTCTTCTACCGGCTTGGCGCTCCAAACTTTATAGCTGGCTGCGCTTGCTGTATATGCCGCAGTGGCATTTTTGACATCAAACTCGGGAATGAACGGTACCGATACCGCATCGGCTGCGGCTTGCAGCGGGGCGAACATGGGCTCTACCGTCAGGTCTAGACCGCTGCTGTTGCGGCGCGGCGCGCAGAGGCCGGCGGCCGATGCGGCGATGAACAAGTCCTTGGGCAGCGGCAACGACGATTGCGGCTCCAGGCGCAACGGCGACACCAAAATTTCGTCCATGCCCACCGACTCGTCGGCCAACTGGTGCACGAACGACGAGTTGGCGCCGTTCTCCAGCAGGCGGCGCACCAGGTAGGCCAGCAGGTCGCGGTGCGCGCCCACGGGGGCGTACACGCGGCAATGGATCAGCGGGTTCTTCAGCACTTCGCGGTACACACCTTCGCCCATGCCGTGCAGGCGCTGCAGTTCAAACTTGGCACCGCTGCGCGCGGCCATGTGCAGGATGGCCGCGATGGTGGCGGCGTTGTGTGTGGCGAACTGCGGGTAGATGGTGTCGGCCGCATCCAGCATGGCTTGCGCGCAGGCCAGGTACGACACGTCGGTGTGGTGCTTGTGGGTGTAGACCGGGTAGTACGGCAGGCCTTGCTCTTGCGCGCGCTTGATTTCCGAGTCCCAATACGCGCCCTTCACCAGGCGGCACATCAGGCGCAGTTTGTATTTGCGGCCAATCGCGGCCACTTCCTGGATGAGTTCCAGCGCACGCGTTTGGTAAGCCTGCATGGCCAAACCAAAGCCGCCCCACTGGGGGTGGTGCTGGGCGATCTTGGCGGCCAGCGCTTCGAAGATGTCGAGCGACAGCTCCAGGCGATCCACCTCTTCGGCGTCAATGGTCAGGTTGATGTTGGCCTTGGCCGCTTGCTCGCACAAGCCCCACACCTGCGGCACCAACTCAGCCATCACGCGCGCCTTTTGCGCGTCTTCATAACGCGGATGCAGCGCGCTGAGCTTGATGGAGATGCCGTCGTTCTGCTCGGTGGCCACGCCGGTGTTGGCGCGCTTGGCAATGGCTTCAATGGCTTGTTGGTAGCTGCGCAGATAACGTGCAGCATCAGCCGTGGTGCGAGCGCCCTCGCCCAGCATGTCGTAGCTGAAGCGCAATTGCTTGATCTTCTTACGGGCCGAGTCGGCTTCGTCCATGGCCGCGCCAATGGTCTGGCCCAGCACGAATTGGTGACCAAGCAATTGCACGGCGCGCACGGTGGCGGCCACCACGGTCTTGGCGCCCAGGCGGGTCATCAGGCCTTGTTCACCGTCGGTGCCGGGCAAGAACTTCTTCGACAAGGCGATGGCCGAGCCCGACAGCTTGGCCATGGTGGAGCGGCCCAGCACGTGGCCGTCGGCGCCGTCGCTGCCGTCAAACTCGGCGCGGCCCAGTTGGTCTGCCGTCAGCGCGATGGCGGTTGCGGTATCGGGCACACGCAGCAGTGCTTCGGCCAGACGCATCAAGGCCAGGCCTTCGGCGCTGGAGATGGGGTACTCGCGCAGCAGGCTTTCCATGGCCCAGAACGGTGGCGGGTTGTCGCGCACGGCCTGCACCCAGGGGCGGGCGACGGCGGTGGCTTCAGGCCAGTTCAGGCTGTCGGCCAACTGGCTCAGGCGGTGGGCCACAACGTCGGCTTCGGGGCGGTAGGGAATGGGGAGGCGCATGGTTTTTCCTGGTGAACTTTGAAGCTTTTTCTAAAGCAACGGCGGCTTTTTCAATTGCGCAATGTTGCCCACATCTATGGTGAATATTTATCCATAATTCGCCATTCAACAGAATAATTCACTACCAAATAGCCAAAATGAGCGAAACACAGCCCAGCCTAGACCGTTTGGACCGCCGCATCCTTGATGTGCTGCAGCGCGACGGCCGCATCTCCAACCTGAAACTGGCCGAGGCAGTGGCCTTGTCGCCCACTGCCGTGCTGGCGCGCACCCAGCGGCTCACGCGCGACGGCTACATCCTCGGCTACGAAGCGCGGCTCAACCCTTTGTTATTAGACGCCGCCATGCTGGTGTTTGTGGAGGTTTTGCTGGACCGGACCACGCCGAACGTGTTCGACGCCTTCAAGGCTGCCGTGCAGGTGCATCCCGAAATCATGGAGTGCCACATGGTGGCCGGTGGCTTTGATTACCTGCTCAAGACCCGCATGGCCGACATGACGGCCTACCGCGAATTCGCCGGCACGGTGCTGTGGCAGTTGCCCGGCATCCGTGAAACACGCACTTACGCGGTGATGGAAGAAGTGAAAAACTCAACCCGGTTGTCTCTGTTGTAGGGGAGACATCAAGCGCACAAAAGCCGTTATTTGGAGCGCGATACAGGCGATTTCTACCGCTTTCGCCAAATACTTGGCTGTTAGAGTTCACAGGTCAGTCAAATAATCGCTTTACGCGTTTTGTATCCAAATGATGCGACCATTTGAACTCTGAATCTGAACGCACCACCACGCACTCGCCCGTCGTTCTCCACTACATGCCTGTTTCCATCTCGCAACTGCTACCTCCACCACTCGGTTCGCTCGCACAAGCACTGGCCATGCAGCGGCAGTGGCTTGCAGGGCTGCTGCTGTGCCTTGGCTTGGGGCTTTGGAGTCCAGCTACCATCGCGCAACCCAGCCAGGAGCCAGGCTTGCAAGCCGGTCTTCAGTTGGCTGCACAGGAGCGCCCCGGCATTGTGGACACCCTGCGCGGCATTCTGGGTTATGTGCGTTGGCCCAGCGATCCGAACCCGATTCGGGTATGCGTGCTGGGCAGCAACGTACCAGCCACCAAGCTGCTGGGCGCTGGCCTAGCCGACTTGGGCGAACGCAAACTCACCGTGCTGCAACCCGACAGTGAAGTCGGCATTGCGCAACGCTGCGACGCCATCTTTGCCGCGGCCAACAGTCCCTTGCCATGGCGCAAAGTGTTCGAGCAGATCAACGGCCAACCGGTGTTGACGCTGTGCGAGCGCTCACCGGCTTGCACGGCTGGCAGCATGTTCTACCTCGACATCTCGCCGCAAGACCACGTGCAGTTTGAGGTGGACATTGACGCCGTGGCGCGCAGCAGCGTGCGCGTCAATCCGCAGGTGTTGCGGCTGGGCCGGCGCCCCAGCGGGAGCAGCTCGTGACTTTTGTTTCCACTAAACAGGCCAAACAAGCCGCCATGCAAACAAGCGGTGCACGCAACGGAACGCGCGTCAGCCTGCGTACGGTGTTGCGCCGCGCCCACTTTCGCGTGGCCCTGGTGATGATGGTGGGCGTGGGGCTGTGCCTGGGCATTGCTGCCATCCTGGCGCTACGCAGCTACGCCAAGCACAACGAAGACCTGTTGGCCCGTTCCATCGCGTACACAGCAGAAGCCGCCGTGGTGTTCCGCGACGACATCGCCATCCAGGAAGTGCTGGAGATGATTGGCGAGAAAGAGTCTCTGGGCAGCGCCACCATCTTGAGCCCCACCGGTGAAACACTGGGCCGCTACACACGCGCCAACGCCGACCTGCAGAACCGCCTGGCCTCCAAGCTGCAAGCCTGGCTGCTGCCAGAGCCGGGCGCGGCGCCCATCGTCTACCAGGGCAGCACCATCGCCCAGGTGTCGCTGCGCGACAGTGGCTCGGGTTTGCTGCAGTTTCTGGCCGCTGGTGTGGTCAGCATGCTGGTGTGTATGGCACTCGGCTTTGTGGCAGTGAGGCATTTGTCTGACCGGGTGCGGCGCGAAATCATGCAGCCGGTGCAAGCCCTCATGTCCGTCACACACTCGGCCCGCAAGGCGCTGGGCCAGCCACACCACGCGCCAGCCTCGCCGATTCTGGAATTGCATGAACTGGGGGAAGACTTCAACGCCCTGTTGGCGGAGATCGAAGCGCACCAGACGCAGTTGCGGCAAGAAAACAAATCGCTCTCGCACCAGGCCAACCATGACAGCCTGACTGGTTTGCCCAACCGCGCCTACTTCCGCCGCCGGCTCAACCGACTGCTGCAAGACGCCGAAACCAACGGCACCCGCGTCGGCGTGTTGTACCTCGACAACGACCACTTCAAGTCCATCAACGACCGCTTCGGCCACGCCACTGGCGACGCCTTGCTGGTGGAAGTCGCCGAGCGCGTGACGGCGCAGTTGCGCGAGACGGATTTGGTAGCGCGCCTGGGCGGCGACGAGTTTGCAGTGCTGCTCAGCCCATTACAAAACGACGACGATGCGCTGCGGATTGCCGACAAAATCCTGCGCAGCATGCAGGCACCGCTGGCCGTGCGGCCGAACGACCGCATCGTGCCGTCGCTCAGCATCGGCATCGCCGTTTACCCCAGCCATGGCGAAACGGTAGAGAGCCTGTTGCGCGCGGCTGACCGCGCCATGTACCGCGTGAAGTCGCAGCAGCGTGGCAGCCGCCATCTTTACAACGCCAGTGCTGACATCACTGATTTCAAGGACCTGAGTTGAGCGCCCCCGCCCCCACTTCTTCCATGCCCCGTCGGCGTTTGCTGACCACCGTGGCGGCTTTGACCGCCACTGGTTTGTTTCTGGCTGGCTGCCAAACCGCCCCACCGCCGCCACCTGCGGCCCCCGTCGACCTCAAAGCCACCCGCGAGGCCGAATTCAAACGCCTCGGATTCGTGCAAACCGCCGAGGGCTGGGAGTACGCGTTCACCGGCAAGATCCTGTTCGACACCGCCTCTGACGCCCTCGATTCCGACAGCCAGGCCAACGCCGAACGCATTGGCAAGGCCTTGCGCAAGCTGGACGTCACGCAACTGCGCATTGAAGGCCACACCGATAACGTCGGCGCCGCCGCGTTCAACAAGGCGCTCTCATTGCGCCGCGCCGAAACCGTAGCCCAAGCGCTGGCCCAGCAGGGCTTGCCCAAGTCCGACATGGTCACCAAAGGCTGGGGCGCCGAACGCCCCATCGCCGACAACAGCACGACCGATGGCCGCCTGCAAAACCGCCGCGTCGCGGTGATCGTGCCGGCGCAATAAGAGTAATCTGCGCTCAGCTTCCCGGGCGCCGTTAGCGTATCGGTGGACGCCCGCCAAAAATCGCCGAGCCCACTCGCACCATGGTGCTGCCGGCCGCAATGGCGGTCGCCATGTCGGCGGTCATGCCCATCGACAGGGTATCGAAAGCTTCCCACCCCGGCTCGCCATCGTTGGCCTGTGCCAGCGCATCAAACAACGCGCGACTCAACTGGTGCACGGCCAATTGTTCGGCCAGGTCGTCGTGCGGCTCGGGAATAGTCATCAGCCCACGCAGTTGCAGCCGTGGCAGCGCCGCAATCTGCTGGCACAGCGCCAGCGCCTCGGCAGGCGCCACGCCGGCTTTGGTGGCCCCGCCGTCGATGTTGACCTGCACACACACCTGCAGCGGTGCCAGTTCAGCCGGGCGCTGGTCGCTCAGGCGCTGTGCCAGACGCTGGCTGCTCACGGTGTGCAGCCAAGCAAAGTTTTCGGCCACCAGGCGGCTCTTGTTGCTCTGCACCGGGCCAATGCAATGCCACTCCAACGGCAGGTCGCGCAGTGCGGCCATTTTTTCCAGCGCTTCCTGGATGTAGTTTTCGCCAAAGGCGGTTTGGCCAGCCGCGTGGGCTTTACGTACCGCGTCGGCGCCGAAGGTTTTGGAGACGGCCAGCAGGCTCACCGCGTTGGCGGGGCGCCCAGCGGCGGCACAGGCTGTCGTGATCCCGTCACGCACGCCTTGGAGATTGTTACCAATGGTAGTCATAATGAGACAAGCCTACCAAAATCACCGAGGGATCCGTGGATATAACCCAACTGCTCGCTTTCAGCGTCAAAAATAAAGCGTCAGATTTGCACCTGTCTGCCGGGTTGCCGCCGATGATCCGCGTGCACGGTGATGTACGCCGCATCAACGTCGAGCCGCTGGACCACAAAACCGTCTACGCCATGGTCTACGACATCATGAGCGATAGCCAGCGCAAGCACTACGAAGAGTTTCTGGAAGTGGACTTTTCGTTCGAGATCGAAGGCCTGGCCCGTTTTCGCGTGAATGCCTTCAACCACAACCGTGGCGCTGGCGCTGTGCTGCGGACTATCCCCTCGAAGATCCTCACACTCGAGCAGCTCAACGCACCCAAGATCTTTGGCGACCTGGCGCTCAAGCCACGTGGCTTGGTGCTGGTGACGGGCCCCACCGGTTCGGGCAAATCGACCACGCTGGCGGCCATGGTCAACTACCTCAACGAAACCGAATACGCCCACGTGCTGACGGTGGAAGACCCGATCGAGTTCGTGCACGAATCGAAGAAGTGCCTGATCAACCAGCGCGAAGTCGGCCCGCACACGCTGAGCTTTGCCGCCGCCCTGAAGTCCGCCCTGCGCGAAGACCCGGACGCCATTCTGGTGGGCGAAATGCGTGATCTGGAAACCATCCGTCTGGCGATGACAGCGGCTGAAACCGGCCACTTGGTGTTTGGCACGTTGCACACCTCCAGCGCCGCCAAGACCATTGACCGGATCATCGACGTGTTCCCGGCCGACGAAAAGGAAATGGTACGGGCCATGTTGTCCGAATCTTTGCAGGCCGTGATTTCGCAAACGCTGTGCAAAACCAAAGACGGCCAGGGCCGCGTGGCCGCGCACGAAATCATGTTGGGCTCCAGCGCCATCCGCAACCTGATCCGCGAAGCCAAGGTGGCGCAGATGTATTCCACCATCCAGACCAGCAACAGCGTGGGCATGCAGACGCTGGACCAAAACCTGACGGATCTGGTACGGCGCAACATCATCAGCCCGCAAGAGGCCCGCAGCAAGGCCAAGATCCCAGAGAATTTCCCCGGCTAGACAAACATTAGAAGAACAACGGAGATCCGTCCCATGAAGGGCATCCTCGACTTCCTCAAGCCCAAGGGCGAAGCACCGGCCGAACGCGCTGGCGTGGACTCGGTGCTGTTCACCACGGCCTTCAACGGCTCGGGGCTAGACCCGTCCATGCTCATTCCATGGGAAGCCCGAGCGGTGGAGGTAGGCGCCAAACGTTTGTCATCGAGTCATGGCGTGCGCCAGCTCCAAACCTTGTGGGCCAAAGACAAAAACATGGCGGCGCTGCCCGCCACGTCCATTGAACGCATGGAGCGTTTTGTGCAGTTCGCCACCGTACCGGGCGGGCGCGACCTGATCCGCCAGGGCGAATACGGCAACTTCATGATCGTGTTGCTCAAGGGCACCATTGCGGTCGACCGGCTGCAGCCCTGGGGCGAACATTTACGTCTGGCCGAAACCAAGCCGGGCGACATCCTGGGTGAAATGTCGCTGCTCGACAGCGGCATGCGGTTCTCGGCCTGCACCACGCTGGACGACTGCGAAATCGCGGCACTCAGCGCCGAAGCCATGGACGAGATGATGGCCGCCGACCCGCATCTGGCGGCCAACCTGATTGCGCTGCTGGCACGCAAACTGTCGTTACGACTGCGCGCGGTAAGCGCTCGGTTCAGCGACCGTCCCAACTAAACTGGGCCCACCATGCGTACCCCGGCCCCCCTTCCCTTCCCAAGCTCCCCAGGCCGCTTTGGCTTTGTGGCGCGGCACCTGCTCAGCCATGCCCAACGCGCGTCCCGCGCCCGATAGGAACGCAAAATGGAAAGAGACCAGGCCAGTAAATTCATCAATGACCTGCTCAAGCTGATGATCAGTCGCAACGGCAGCGACTTGTTCCTCACGGCTGATTTTCCGCCTGGCATCAAGATGGACGGCAAGATCGCCAAGGTCTCGCCCCAGCCGCTGACCCCCGCCCATACCTTGGCGCTGGCGCGCGCCATCATGAACGACAAGCAGGCGGCCGAGTTCGAGCGCACCAAGGAGTGCAACTTCGCCATTGCCCCAGGCGGCGTGGGCCGCTTCCGCGTCAACGCGTTCATCCAGCAAGGCCGTGTGGGCATGGTGCTGCGCGTCATTCCCATGACGCTGCCCACCATCGACGGGCTGGGCGTACCGCAGGTGCTCAAAGAAATTGCCATGACCAAACGCGGCTTGTGCATTCTGGTGGGCGCCACGGGCTCGGGTAAATCCACCACGCTGGCCTCGATGGTCGACTGGCGCAACGAAAACTCGTTCGGCCACATCATCACGGTAGAAGACCCGATCGAATTTGTGCACCCGCACAAGAACTGCGTGGTCACGCAACGCGAAGTGGGGCTGGACACCGATACCTGGGCCTCAGCCCTGAAGAACTCGCTGCGCCAGGCGCCTGACGTGATCTTGATGGGCGAAATCCGCGACCGCGAAGCCATGGAGCACGCGGTGGAGTTCGCCGAAACCGGCCACCTCTGCCTGGCCACGCTGCACTCAAACAACGCCAACCAGGCGCTTGACCGCATCATCAACTTCTTCCCCGAAGAGCGCCGCGCGCAACTGCTGATGGACTTGTCGCTGAACCTCAAGTCCATCGTTTCGCAACGCCTCATTCCGCGCCAGGACGGCAAAGGCCGCGTGGCCACGGTGGAAGTGCTGCTGAACACGCCGCTGATCTCTGACCTGATCTTCAAGGGCGAGGTCACCGAGATCAAAGAGATCATGAAGAAGAGCCGCAACCTGGGCATGCAAACCTTCGACCAGGCGCTGTTTGATGCCTACGAAAGCAATCAGATCACCTACGAAGACGCGTTGCGCAACGCCGATTCGCTGAACGACCTGCGCCTGCAGATCAAGCTCAACAGCCAACGTGCCAAGTCGCAAGATTTGGCTGCGGGCACCGAGAATTTCGCCATCGTTTAATCACGCAAACTCTCCGGCCGCGCCTGCAGCAAGGCCGTGAGTTTGCGAGAATCTTTCTGCCGCGCCCTTCAGCGCAACGCAGCTACTTTTCACCCTTTTCAGCCATCTCCAGGAGACCGCATGAGCAGCACCAACCCCAAGACCTACGAATCCACGCCCTCGCGCAAAGTCGCGTTCCTGGGCCTGGGCGTCATGGGCTATCCCATGGCCGGGCACTTGGCGCTGGCCGGCCACGAAGTCACGGTGTACAACCGTACCGCTACAAAATCAGAAGCGTGGTGCGCTGAATACGCAAGCACCAAAGCACCAAAACATGCCACAACCCCACGCCAGGCGGCCATGGGTGCAGACATCGTGTTCTGCTGCGTGGGCAACGACGACGATCTGCGCTCCGTCACCCTGGGTGCCGATGGCGCTTTTGCTGGCATGCAGCCTGGCGCCATCTTTGTCGACCACACCACGGCCTCTGCCGATGTCGCCCGCGAACTGGCTGCCGCCGCCGCCAACCTCGGCCTGCGCTTCATCGACGCGCCCGTGTCAGGCGGCCAGGCCGGCGCGCAAAACGGCGTGCTGACGGTGATGTGCGGCGGTGAACAAGCTGCGTTTGACAAGGTTGCCCCCACCGCCCAAGCCTTTGCCCGCGCCTTTGCACGCATGGGCGACAGCGGCGCCGGCCAACTGGCCAAGATGGTCAACCAGATCTGCATTGCAGGCTTGGTGCAAGGCCTGAGCGAGGCCGTGGCCTTTGGCCAGAAGGCGGGCCTGGATATGCCGCAAGTGCTCGATGTCATCGGCAAAGGCGCCGCCCAAAGCTGGCAAATGGACAACCGCGGCAAAACCATGGTGGCCGACAAGTTCGACTTCGGCTTTGCCGTCGACTGGATGCGCAAAGACCTGGGCCTGGTGCTGGACGAAGCCAAACGCAACGGCGCCCGCCTGCCCGTGACCGCGCTGGTGGACCAGTTCTACGCCGATGTGCAGCAACTGGGCGGCAACCGCTGGGACACGTCCAGCCTGATCAAGCGCCTGCGCTAAGCCCGCCTTCAAAAGCAAAAGGCCCGCAATTCACATGCGGGCCTTTTGTTTTGAAGGTCACAAAAACGGGCTTACTGCGCCGGCTTGTTCGTGGTCTGTATGCTGTTCAACTCGCGTTCAGAGATGATCTCGAACACCCGCACCACCTTGTTCACACCACTGATGGTGCGCACCAGTTGCGTGGCGGTGTCGGCTTCGCGCTGCGTCACACGGCCCATCAGGTACACGGTGCCGCGTTCGGTCACCACCTTGAAGCTGTTCGCTTGCAGGTCTTTCGCGTCCACCAGCGTAGCCTTGACCTTGCCGGTGACCAAGGTGTCAGACGAACGCGTGGACAACGAGCTGGAAGCCATGACGGCCGTCTCGTCCACCACAGAACGCACGTTCTCCACCTTGTTGACGATTTGCAGCACGCGCTCTTTTTGCTCGGCTGTCGGCACTTCGCCGGTCAACAACACCTGACGGTTGTAGCTGGTCACGTTGACGTGCACCTTGTCGCCAAAGTAGTCGCCAATGCGGTTCGTCGCCTTGAGTTCAATGCCTTCGTCGTCGAGCTGCGCGCCAGACGTGCGGCGGTCCACCGCCACAAAAGCACCGCCGACCGCCGCACCACCCACCACCAGCGGCACACAAGCCGAAAGGCTGGCGGCCAAGGCCGACACCGCCAACACGCCAAACGTCAAACGCTTCAGATCAAATTTCTTCGTCATGTAGGAATTTCCTGCTCTCCGAGCAATTGCGAGTCCACGCCGTCGCACAGGCAGTGCAATGCCAGCAAATGGACTTCTTGGATACGGGCCGTGCGGTCGTGGGGCACACAGATATGCACGTCGGTCTCGCGCAGCGCGGCGCCCATCTTGCCGCCGCCTTTGCCGGTCATGGCCACCACGGTCATCTCGCGCTGGTGCGCCGCTTCCACGGCCGCCAGAATGTTGGCCGAGTTGCCGCTGGTGGAGATGGCCAGCAACACATCCCCGGGCTGGCCTAGGGCGCGCACTTGCTTTGAGAAGATGGCGTTGAAATCGTAGTCGTTGCCGATCGCCGTCAGGATGGAGCTGTCGGTGGTCAGGGCAATGGCGCCGAGTTCGGGGCGTTCACGTTCAAAGCGGCCCACAAATTCGGCGGCGAAGTGTTGGGCATCGGCAGCCGAGCCACCGTTGCCACACGCCAATACCTTGCCACCACTGGTGACACAGGCCAGCATGGCTTGTACGCCCGCTGCAATAGGTTTGCTCAAGGGCTGCGCGGCCTGGTATTTCAGGTCGGCGCTGTCGATGAAATGTTGTTGAATGCGTTGCTCGATCATGGTGCTTGATGATACCCGCGTGCTATGGGCCCCACAAAAAGGGTTGATTTCCAGGGATTGATTGCCAATCTTCCAAGATCGTGGTCACCCCCGCAAGAATCAATGGTTTGGAGTGTCGCGCCGGCGTAAAGTTCGCATATTCGGTGCAGATATGCCCCACAAAAATGATGGGCTACGCTTCGTCAATCGCGAACATTGCCCGGTCACGCATGCCGCAGCGACTGTCGCTCGTTTGTCGCCAATCTATTGGGGTGACCGCATGCGAATCACACGGCAGCGTTCGTTGATTTGGTCAAGTACATCGCTTCGTCGCTTCGGTGCAATACCGACTCTGCAGTGTCATCGCGCTGCACCTGGCTGACCCCGATGCTGACGGACATCTGCAGCCCCGGCGCGATCGATGCCCAGTCGAAGTTGCTCACCGCCTCACGGATGCGTGTGCAGATCTGCTCGGCCTGCTCAACCGTCGTGTTGTCGAACAACACCACGAACTCGTCGCCAGCCCAGCGCGCCGGCAGGTCGTACTGGCGCATTTCTCCCGCCATGATCGACGCCACCGTCTTCAGCACACGGTCGCCCACGCTGTGGGTGAAGCGATCATTGACCAATTTGAATCTGTCGACATCCACCATGGCCACTGTAATGGGCCGGTAAAGCAGCGCTGAAGCGGCGATGCGGCCCGCAAGCGACTGCTCGAAATGCCGTCGATTGGCGATGCCCGTCAACGCATCTTCAAGCGACCACTGTTCAAATTTCTTGGACGCTGCAAGGGCTTGTTGCAAATGCCGTTCACTTTGGCGCGCATCGAGACGCCAGGAAACAAGTGACTCGCGGCTGGCCAAGCCTTCTGTCACGATGCGCCGCTCTCGCTCACGCAGTCTGCGATAGGTCACCCGTATCGCGCTATCCTTGTTTTGCAACTCGTAGACGGGCACGAGCAAGAGATCTGCCATGCACGCCAGTCGTTCATGCTCGACCGCCAAGGCCACTTCGCGCATCGCGGCTAGCTCGCTCTCGGTTCGGACCCAGTCCCCCTGCGCCCAGGCCAGTTCGGCATTGCACCAATGCACGAAACCGTTGAGCCACGTCACGTTGGTCGATAACGAACGGTTGGCCGCTGCAAGCGATTCTTTGGCGGCCAGCAAATCGCCTTGCCAGACCGCCAGGATGGTGGCCGAAGCATTCGAGAGTGTGCGCCACAAAGCCAATACCCCGGGCAGCACGGACACCCCTTGGCCCGCACGTTCGAGTGCAAGGCACTCCTTCATTCGCCGATCTAGCCGTGCCAGGCTCTTCATCTGCCCGGTTTGATATCTCTCGTCGACCAGCCTGGCCAACTCAACCCAGATCTGGTTAAGCCGGGGCTGATAGATGGTGACAGGTGGCACGCAAGTCTGCGCGACCACCACAGCCTTTTCAAACGAAGCGTCAGCACGGTCATAGTCGCCGCTCCAACAATGGGCAAGCCCCAGGCAGTTGTAGGCCAGGACGGTTTGCGCACTCGGCGGGCCGATTTCGCACAACAACGTTGAAAGAATGGCGGCTTCAAAAGCCTCTTCGCTGCGGCCAAGCAAGATGCTCGCGTGTGCCAGCGTTGTCAGAGCACCCGCCTCGCCTTGGGTGTCACCCAACTGTTCAAAAATTTGCGCCGCGCGGCGAGCGCCTTCACAGGCGCGCCGGGGCCTAGACCCAAGACGATCGCAATGTGCCATGCAGGCCAGCGCGCGGGCCTCAAAGCGCAGATCCATGTCGGTCAGCGTTGCAAGCAATGCATCGGCCATCGCCCAGGCTGCTTCGGAGTCGCCGCTATCCAGTGCGGCGTAGGCATCGGAGAGCGCTTTTTCCTTGTCTAGATCGGCGTTACCAACGTTATCGCCTTGTGCATGCGCAACGTTCACCACAGGCAGAGACCCTGCCTGTGGTCTTTACCGAGAGGTGCGTGAAGCACGGGCGCCGTATGAATTCTCAAAACCGCATCCTTAAAACAAGGGCTTGGGCGAATAAGTAGCTATTCGAGCATAACGAATTTTATCGGAACGAAATCCTCGGCAATGTGAAGCAGAGCAAAGCTTAACGACTCCACTTTATGATGTTTAAGTCGGCAAGCGTGGTCAAGTCCATACTGTCGATTCCCTATCAACCGTCATCAATCCAGCAAGTCTCATGCCCATTCAGTTCAACCGCAAAACCCAACGTGACCGAGCCCTCTTTGCACATTGGGATCGTCTTGACGATGCACTCTTCGAGCACATTCCTCGTGAACGGTTGAAGGCCGCACAAGCCGCCATGCAAGGCTACTTCGTGCTGCCGGGCGACCCCGCATACGATACCGATCGCAAACTTTCGAATGCGGTGTTCGATGCCTATCCTACGGTCATCATCTACTGCGAAGTCGAGAGCGACGTCGCAGTGGCGTTAGAACTGGCGCGTGGGCAGAAGCTGCCGTTCACCGTGCGCTCGGGTGGGCACTGCACGGCCGGCTTCTCGGCCGGCGCCGGTGCGTTGATCGACGTTAGCCACCTCAACGATGCGACTGTTGACGTCGCCAACGCCATCGCCACCGCTGGCACCGGTTGCCCCTTCAAGAAATTTGATGCCGTGCTGGCGGCCAGCGGCCTGCACGTGCCGGGTGGCGAGTGCGAGGACGTTTGCATTGGCGGCTTCATGCAGGGCGGGGGTTACGGCTTCACCTCGGTGACCTACGGCATGCATTGCGACAACGTGATCGACTTTCGCATGATGCTGGCCGATGGCCAGATCGTCACTGCCAGCGCCTCAGAAAACGCCGACCTGTGGTGGGCCGTCCGCGGCGGCACCGGCGGCAATTTCGGCGTTTTGCTGTCGGTGCGTTACCAACTAGTCCCGCTGGGCAACGTGTTTGGCTGGGCCTTGATCTGGCCCTTGCAGACCCCAGCAGACTTCGACAACGGCACCAATGCACTGATGACGCTGCAGTCGAACTACATGCTAGAGCAGACGAACCGCGCGCTGAACATCCAGGTGTCTTTGGCTTTCCAACCGGGCATCGTGGGCAACCTGCCCCCCGATACGCCACTACAGCCCTACCTCATGTTCCGCGGCCTGTATGTGGGCTCCGAAGCCGACGGACAAGCCGCGATCCAAATGCTCTGCGATTTGCCCGGTGTCACCGTGCAGTGGACGAAGTACGACAGCTTCTTTAACCTCAACGATCAACTGCTGAGCCTGCCCTACAGCATGCCGTGGTTCCCGCCATCCGTCACTTCGTGGCCGCCTGAAGACAAGGCGTCCCGCTACGTGAGTCGGCCACTCGCCGCCTCGGAGTGGCGTGGCCTGCTGGAGTACTTTGTATCGTCGCCAAACACCTGGTCCTATTTCTACATGGAACTCTACGGCGGCGCTATCAACGCCTACCCGCAAGACGGCAATGCCTTCGTGCACCGCAACGCGGCATTCAACGCCGTGCTGGACGTTTTCTGGTTCGACGAAGCCGAGCGCCCAAGGGCCGAGAATTTTCTACTCGGGTGGATGGCTTACATGGAGCCGATGTGGAACGGCGAGATCTACCAGAACTATCCGCGCCTCAATGAACCCGACTATGGCGCCCGGTATTGGGCCGGCGCGCAAGCCGATTTGTTTGCCGTCAAGACAAAGTACGACCCAAGCCACGCCTTCACGTTTGCGCAGGAGATCGTCCCACCAGTGTTGTCAAAGAGTCCGGGCAGCGCGTTGAAGAGCGCGCCAACGAGCGCCCCAAGCCGTGTAGCGCTAGCGCTGGCACAGCCCATCGTCTACAGCAACGCTAAACATCGCGTTTGATCCTGAGCGCGTCCTGCGCCTTCTCGAAGCCATTGAGACGGCCTACTCTCAATGGCGACTTCGGCAGGGCACGCAAGCCCTGCGTCACAAGTCGACTAACCGCGCTGCTGAGGTTTGCAGCCCCTCAACAGCACACGGACGACCAAAGTAGTAGCCCTGAAAGCCGTCGCACCCCATGTTCGCGAGGGCTTCCAGTTGCGCTGCGGTTTCCACCCCTTCGGCGATAACCCGTAGCCCCAGGCTCTGCCCCAGCGCCACCACCGTGCGCGCAATGACGGCGTCGCTGGGATCGGTGAGGATGTCGCGCACGAACGATTGGTCGATCTTCAACTGGTCGAGCGGCAGCCGCTTCAGATACGACAACGACGAGTAGCCGGTGCCAAAGTCGTCGAGCGAAAAGCCAACACCCAGCGCCTTGATCTGGTTCATCTTGACGATGGCGTCTTCCACGTCTTCGACCAGCATGCTTTCGGTCAGCTCCAGCTTGAGCAGGCCGGGCACTGCGCCTACCTTGTTCAAGGCCTGAGCCACTTCCTGCACAAAGTCTGATTGCGCAAACTGCGAGGCGCTGACGTTGACCGCCATCGTCCACGCGGCGGTGTGCGCATCTGCAGCCCAGGCCACGAGTTGGGCGCAGGCAGTCTCCAACACCCACCGGCCCAGCGGCAGGATAAGCCCGGTTTCTTCAGCCAGCGGGATGAAATGCCCGGGCGCCACCATGCCACGCAGCGGATCTTGCCAGCGTACCAAGGCTTCCACTCCCGTGCAATGGCCCGCGCGGTTGATCTGCATTTGGTAGTGCAGCACAAACTCCTGTTGCGCAATGCCACGGCGCAAGGCGCGCTCACGGGCTTCGTGTGCGGCCACGGCGGCTTGCATGGCGGGATCAAAAAAGCGCGCGTTGTTGCGTCCTGCGGCCTTGGCCTGGTACATCGCCAGATCGGCCTTCTTCATCAGATCGTCCAGGCTCTCGCCGTCGCCATGGAACACCACGATGCCAATGCTGGTGGTGCTTTCATGGGTTTGGTCGCGCAAGCGGAACGGCGCTTTAAAGGCGCTCAGAATCTTCTCGGCAACGTGTTCGGCTTGCGCGCCCGCCTCGGGACCTTGGGCATGCAGGCCCTCCAGCAGCACGACAAACTCGTCCCCGCCCAAGCGCGCCACACTATCGCATTCGCGCACGCTGTGCAGGAGCCGGTCGGCCACCTGCTGGAGCAAGATGTCGCCCACATCATGCCCGGCGGTGTCGTTCAGCAGCTTGAAGTTGTCCAGGTCCAGCAGCATCAGGGCCGCATGCTGGCCGTTGCGTGTGGACGTGGCCACGGCCAGTCGCAGCCGATCCATCAACAGCCGCCGATTGGGCAAGCCCGTCAACAGATCAGAGAACGCCAGGCGGCGGATCTCTTCCATGTCGGCCCGTTGCTGTGTGATGTCGCGCACCACGCCGATGAACGCCACCGCGTCATCCTGTTCGCTACGCGAGAGCGACAGGCTCATCGGAAACAGGGTGCCATCCTGGCGCCGCCCCTGGAGTTCGCGCGGGGCACTGCTCCCCGCATTCAAAATGGCCTCTCCTCTGCCACCTGAAGCGACGGCGACACTGTCGGCCATCAAGACGCTGACCCCACGGCCCACAACCTCTTCTGGCGCATACCCAAAGATGGCACTGGCCGCACGGTTGAGAGAACCAATGCGGCCCTCGGCATCCAACGTGATCACACCATCGCTCATGTTGTCCAGAATCATCTGCGTGCGTGCCGACGCGGTGCGCAATTCGTCCACCGCCAGGCGACGCTCGGTGATGTCGTGCAGCGCGCCACGGATATGCGTGACACTGCCGTTCTGCACCACCGGAAACCCTTGCGAGCGCACCCAGATGTGACGCCCGCGCGCGGTGGTCACGGGCAGTTCCATATCCCAAGGTGTCGCGTCGTCCATGGCCGCCTGCACCGCCGCGCGCACGGTGTCGCGCACGGGCGGGTCAAAAAACGTCATCACGTAGTCCAACGCGTAAGAGGGACTTTCCGGCGCGTCATATATGCGCGCAGTGGCCAGTGTCCAGGTCGAGCGTTGAGCCGCTACATCCAGCTCCCAGCCGCCCACCTTGGCCATTTCGCCAGTGCGCTCCAAGAGCTCGACCGACGTCGCGAGGGCCTGGCGGACGCGATACGCCTCCGTGGCATCACTGAACACCAAAACCACGCCGACGATGTGGCCCGAGCCATCACGGATAGGCGCGCCGTTATTGGAGATTTGGTACTGCGCGCCGCCGCGTGCCAACAAGGTGGTGTGGTTGGCCAGGCCAACCACCTCGCCATCGGCCAGTACCCGCTGCACGGGGTTCGCCACGGGCCTGCGGGTTTCGGCATGCACCACACAAAACACCTCGCCCAATGGACGCCCGACCGCATCTGGAAAGGTCCATCCGGTCAGTCTCTCGGCGGTTGCGTTCATGCGGGTGATGCGCCCGGACGTGTCGGTGGCGATGACCGCGTCGCCGATGGATTGCAGCGTGATCGACAGGCTTTCTTCGCTCAAACGCAAACGCTCGGCTGTGCGCTCGCGCTCGGTCACGTCGTGCGCCAGGATCAAACGTGCCGGGCGCCCCATGTAGTGCAGCGAATGGCCCGTGATCTCCACCAGAATCAGCCGCCCGTCCTTGCAGCGGTGGCGCCAGAGCTCCATTTCACGCAGCGGCCGGTCCGGCGCTCTTTTGACGCTCTCCAACAGTTGGGGCACATCCGCCGAGGGCCGGATGTCGCGGATCGTCATGGACTCGAACTCGGCCCGGCTGTAGCCATAGTGCGTCACGGCGGCATCGTTGACCGCCATGAACTTGAGCGTCGCCACTTCATACACCCACATCGGATGCGGGTTGGCCTCAAACAGTTCGCGGTAACGGGCTTCGCTCTCTGCCAACGACTCGGCAGCCTCTCGGCGCTGCGTCACGTCGTGGAAGTACACCGTCAGCCCCTCGACCGACGGAAACACACGCAACTCAAACCACAGCCCAAAGGATGGGAAATACGACTCCATCTGAACAGGCCGCAAATCCACCAGGGCCTGCTGCAACAACAACTGCGCCGGGTGTCCCACCAGATCGGGGAACTCACTCCACACGTTTTTGCCAATCAATGAAGCCGCAGAGCGCCTCAGCATTTGCGCAGCTTGCGGGTTGACATGGGTGTAGTGGAGATTCCGGTCCATCGCCACATACGCATCGGTGATGCGCTCAAACACCTGCCGCTGCTCTTGCTCGGCTTTCTTGCGCTGGCTGATGTCGGTGCGCACACCGATCATGCGCAGGGGCTTGCCCGAAGCATCACGCGCCAGCACGCGCCCGGTCACGTTGACCCAGCGGTACTCACCACCCGCGTCACGGGCACGGGCTTCGTACTGGTAGTCGGCGTTGTCCATTGACAGCACCAAGGCAATTTGCTCGGCCACGTGTTGGCGATCTTCGGGATGGATACGCTCCATCCACTGGGCCCGGCTGCCGCTACCGTCCTCGGGCGCATAACCCAGCATAGTGAAGTAGGTCGGCGTGGCGTACCAGTTATCGTGCTCCACATCCCAGTCCCATACGCCAATGCCGGCCGCTTCTGTGGCCAGGGTCAACCGTTGGCCCATCTCGCGCAATGCCAAATCTCCCGCGCGCTGTTGGTGCCAAGCACGGCGCAAAAACAGGCACACCAGCAGCACGGCTGCAGCCCCCAGCAGCCACACCGCCAGCGCCAGCAACGCTTGTTGGCGCCAGGGCTGCAGCACACGCTCGACCGATTGACCGACGGCCAGCACCAGATCAGGCCGCACACTCAGTGTTCTATAGGCATACAGGCGGTCTTCACCGTCGATCGGGCTCACCTGCCGAAAACTGCCCTCAGCGCTCTTCGGCAGATACTGCTGGAACAACGGCTGGGCCGAGAAATCCTGGTTGATGCCAGCCTCTTCATGCGGCGTGCGCACCATCAGTTGGCCGTTGCGGCGAAACAGCGTCACCAGGCCTTGGCGCCCGAGTTCAAGGGTGCGCCACAAGCGCTCGAAATAAGCCGCCTCAATGGACGCGACGATGACGTTTTGCAATTCGCCGTCGGCGCCGAACACCGGACGCGCAGCGTTGACGGCCCACATGTTGGGCGCGTGGCCTGGTTCGGGATCACCCAGATAAAAACGTGTGAACGGCTGCTGGCGGTAGATCTGCACATAGGCGCGCTCCGCATGGTCGACGCCGATGTGTTCTGGATCGGACCCATAGACTACTCGTCCTTGCGCGTCGAGTATTTGGATTTCACGCAGAAAAGGCAGATCACGAATCTGCTCGGCCAACAAGTCATGCGCCTCGCGCGCGCCCAGTACGCCCGCCCATCGGCGTTCCGCCAGATGGCTTAGCGTCAACTGCAATTGCAGATCGACCGATTGCAGCGTACGGCTGGTCTGCTCTTCAACCCCTTGCGCAAAGGATGCCGTGAGCCGCTCGCCACTGTCCAAAGCCTGTGCGCGCAGATGCGCCAGCACGATGGCCAGAGCCACGCCAGAAATCAAAATCACGCTCAGCGCCAGCCACACCAGATCCGACCGACCGGCACGGGCAGTCAACGCGGCCAGCAGACGGCCTCGCAGGAGTGCGTTACCAAACCCAGTGGGGATGTGCATGGCCAGGTTTTAAGGCGTTGCCCATAGTGGCAGGACGATCACCAGTTTAGGGTTGTTTCCCCGTCTATTTCGGCAAAAACCAAAGAATCAAGAGCCCTGAAATACAGCGCTTGAGGTGTCAACCTCACCTTACTCCGCGTCAAACGCCGCCTGCAGCCAATCCTCAATGCCGCTGCCGTGCACCAACACCACGTCAAAGCGGCACGGCGGCGGCGTGGCCACACGCATCAGGTAGTGGCGCGCGGCCAGCACGATGCGCCGTTGCTTGGTGCTGCCCACGCTGGCGGCCGCCCCGCCATGGCTGGCGGCACTGCGTTTGCGCACCTCGACAAACACCAGCGTGCCGTCGCGTGCACGCATGATCAAATCGATTTCGCCGCCACCGCGCCCAGGCGTTCGATAATTGCGCTCCAGCAGTTTCAAACCCTGCGCCTGCAAATGCTGCAGAGCCAGGTCTTCGGCGGCGTCGCCCACTTGTTTGGTGGTGGCCAGCTTCGAAGGTTTTCGACCGAACAAGCTCATGCTGCACCCCGGGTAGAGAGGTTGACCCACACATTTTCGGAGTTCCGTTTTGCACGCATCTTTTAGTACCGCCTTGCAGGCCGCCCACGAGGCCGCGGCTAGCCAGCATTATCCGCAAGGCGCCTTGTACGTGGTGGCCACACCCATCGGCAACCTGGCCGACGTGACGCTGCGCGCCCTGCACGTGCTGAGCCTGGTGGACGCCGTGGCCTGCGAAGACACGCGCCACACCCAAGGCATGCTGCGCGCCTACGGCATCGACAAACCTTCGGCCCAACTGCTGGCCGTGCACCAGCACAACGAGAGCGAAGCCGCCGAAATGGTGGTGGCTCGGCTACAGCAAGGCCAGCGCATCGCGTACGTGAGCGACGCCGGCACTCCCGCCATCAGCGACCCCGGTGCACGCCTGGTGGCCGCCGCACAGGCGGCCGGGCTGCAGGTGTTGCCCCTGCCCGGCGCCAGCAGCATGACGGCGGCGCTCAGCGTGGCCGGCATCGTGCAAGAAGGTGGCTTTGTGTTCACCGGCTTTTTGCCACCCAAGGCCGGCGAGCGTGATGCCGCCGTGCTGCTGCTGCAAGCCGAGCCGCGCGCCGTGGTGCTGCTGGAAGCGCCACACCGCATCGAAGCCCTGGCGCGCGCACTGGTGCCACTGGGCACACGCCGCGTCACCCTGGGGCGCGAGCTGACCAAACAGTTTGAAGAAATCGCCACCGTGCCCGCCGCCGACTTGCCCGAGTGGCTGGCCGCACAACCCTCGCGCACACGCGGCGAGTTTGTGGTGGTGGTGCACCCCACGCCGCCCACACAAACCGACGCGCTAGACCTGCGCGTGCTGCAATTGCTGATGGCCGAGTTGCCGCTGAAAACCGCCGTGAAGCTGGCCGCAGAGATTACCGGGCAGCCGAAGAACGAGCTGTATAACGCAGCGTTGGCCTTAAAAAAGAGCGCAGCAGAAGACTCCGAGGACTCCTAAAAAAGGAGCTGCCTGTGCTCTTTGGATAAGCGCTAAACGCCAATTTGGCTTAAAGCCCTGAGTGCCCTTAGTTGATGCCAGCGATCCGCGCAATGTCTTCCGCACACTGGCGCAGGCGTGGCAGTAACTCAAACAAGTCTTCGTGCTGCGTGTGTGTGCCGCGCAGCGAGGCGATGGTGAGCACGGCACGTGTGCGTGCACGCACGTTGCCCACCGGCACGCCAAGATCGCGCCCGCCGACAAAGCGCGCGCCTTCGGCATAGGCCCAGCCATCGGCCCTGACCTTGGCCAATTTGTCGAGAAAGGCACTCCGCTCCACAGCGCTCATGCGAAGAAACTCGGCGCGCCGCGCCAGCAGGTCGTCGCGCTCGGCGTCCGGCGCATACGCCAGCAACACATGGCCCGACAAGGTTTCCACCGCCGAATGCAACGATCCGGGCTGCACCGACAAGCGGATCGACGTCGGGCTGTCCACCTGCGTCAACACCAGTACCTGGTCGCGGTGCAACACGCTCAGGTGGCACGACTCGCGGGTGTAGTCCACCAGTTCACGCATGGGCGCGGCAGCGGCGCGCAGCAGTTCGTCGTGAGGCGAGTGGGTGCGGCTCAGCTCAAACAGTTTGAGGGTGAGCACGTAGCCGCCGTTGTCTTCGCGGCGCAGGTAGCCACGCGCTTCCAGCGCACTCAGCATACGGAACAACTCGCCCGGCTCGCGGCCCAAGGCGCGGCACAGTTGCGCCTGTGTCATGGGCACAGCCTGCTCGGACAACAGCTCCAGCACGTCGAGTGCTTTTTCGACAGCGGGAACGGCGTACTTGGGCCGTGTGTCAGCGTCGGTTTTGGTTGGTGTTGGAACAGTGGATTCGGTCATGGTGGCCGCAGTTTAGCCCTGTAAAGCGCGCCGTTCGACGATGTGCAGATGCTCGCAAACCAGCACGGTATCCGTCCGCTGGTTGGTTACCGTCACGGTCTCCACCACGATGCCATGGCCCTTGCGTTTGGGGTGGTCGCGCTTGTCGGTGATCTCCACCTTGGAATAGATCGAGTCGCCAATAAAGACTGGCTTCACAAAGCGCAGCCGGTCATAGCCGTAGGACATGGCGCGCGGGTTGATCACCGTGGCCGTCAGGCCAATGCCCACGCTGAACACCAACGTGCCGTGCGCGATACGCTGGCCGAAGTCCTGCGTGGCACACCAGGCTGCGTCCATGTGGTGCGGAAAGAAGTCGCCGGTTTGGCCGGCGTGCAGCACGATGTCGGCCTCGGTGATGGTACGGCCGGTGGTGTTGCGTGTTGCGCCGAGCACGTAGTCTTCAAAGAATTGTTCGTGGGTCATGAGGGGTTCACTTCTGAGGTCTTGGTCGGCAGATGGAACTGCTGGGCGATGGCATCGGTGTCGGCACCCAAGGTGGGTGCGCCTTGTGCGCTGGTGAGGCGCTGACCGTCCAAGCGGATAGGGCAGCGCGTGGTGTGCATTTCGGCGCCACTGGCACTGCGGATGGTTTGCGTCATCTGCAGCGCGGCAAACGCCGGGTGTGCCTGCAGTTGCGGCCAGGTCAACACATCGGCGCACCACACACCGGCGGGCTCTAAGATCGCCAGCCAATGGACGGTTCTTTGCTCCAGCAGGTCGCGCTGCAGTTGCTGCTTCAGCGCATCACGTTGGCTGAACCAAGTGCTGCCGTCGGCGGCCAATGCAGCCAAATCACGGCTGTCGATCAACGCAGCCAACTTGTCCATCGGCGTCATGGCCACGGCCATGAAACCATCGGCCGTGCGGTAAATGCCATAGGGCGCGGCTCCATGCACGCTGGCATGGTTGGCGGCGGTGCGTGTGGGTTGCTGTCCGTCGCCGTTCAGGAATGCGGTGAAGGGCTCGAACTGCAGGTCGAGCGCGGACTCCAGCAAACTCACATCCACCCGCCCGCCGCGCCCTGTCACGCCACGGCGCAGCAGCGCGGCCAGAATGCCCTGCACGAGGTGCGCCCCGGTGATCACGTCGATCATCGAGACACCCGCAGGCACCGGCGCACCGTCGCCCTGCGCCCCGGCGTCCCCGGTGAGCCAGGCCAAGCCCGAGAGCGACTGCACCAGCAAGTCCTGCCCTGGCTTGTCGCGCCACGGGCCGGCTTCGCCATAACCCGTCACCGCCGCGTAGACGATGCGCGGGTTCAGCGCCAACACGCTGGCCGCATCCAGGCCAATGCGCTCCATCACGCCGGGGCGGAAGTTGTGGATCATCACGTCGGCCTGGGCGATCAAGGCTTTGACACGCGCCAGATCGTCGGGCGCCTTGAGGTCGGCCGCAAAGCTGCGTTTACGCCGGTTGATGGTGTGAAACAGCGCGCTGTCACCCTCAAACTTTTGGTCGGCCAGCACCAGCCTGCGGCACAGGTCGCCACCGTCGGGGCGTTCCACCTTGATGACGTCTGCGCCCAAATCGGCCAGGCGCAAAGCGCACGACGGCCCCGCCAGGAACTGGCTGAAGTCGAGCACCAGCAGGCCCTCTAAAGGAAGTGGTTCAGCTTTAGAAGCATCAGCCATGAATGAATCAATCTTTTGCATAGGTATAAATATTGAGCCAATCTCGCGCAAACCCTAATCGACAAAGCGCCAAATTCAAACAATCATTACATACATGAACATCATGTTCATATAGGAATTACACCAATGCGCCGACAGGCGCTTTATAACGGAGACAACGCCATGACCACGCGCCGCTCGGCCCTCAATCTTTTGTCCACCCTCGGCGCCGGCTTGGCGCTCGCCCTGGCCGCCGCTACACCGGCCACTGCGCAAACCTACAACCTGCGTTTTTCCACCTCGCAGGTGAACCCGAACGAGCCCGTGGTGAAGGTGATGCACACCTTTGCCGACCGCGTGAAAGAACGCTCGGGCGGGCGCATCGTGCTCAACATCTTCACGGGCGACCAACTCGGCCCGCAGAAGAAGGTGAACGAAATGATCAAGGGCGGCGCGCGTGTCTTGAGCGTGACCGACTATGGCCAGCTAAGCCAATTCGTGCCCGACGTCGGCATCCTGGCCGGCCCTTATCTGTACGGCAGCTTCGATGAAGCGAAGAAGCTGTTTGCCTCCGAGGTGTTCAAGGAAATGTCGGGCCGGCTGGAGCAGCAAGGCCTGAAGCTGATCGTCGCCGATGGCCTGTTTGGCGTGCGCCATGTGCTGGGCAGCAAGCCCGTGCGCAGCCCGGCCGACATCACCGGCGTGACGCTGCGCGTGCCGCCCTCGCCCATCATGCTGGAAACCTTTACCGCCTTTGGCGCGCGGCCCACCGCCCTGCCCTGGGGTGAAACCTACAACGCGCTGCAGACCGGCGTGGTCGATGCGGCCGAAGCCAACTACGGCTCGCTGGTGGGCTCCAAGCTGTACGAAGTGCGCAAGGTGTTGTCGACCACCAGCCACCAGATCATGTACGTGGCCATGGTGACCAGCACCGACTTCTTCAAGAGCCTGCCTCCCGACCTGCAAACCGTGCTGCTCGACGAAGGCAAAAAGGCCGGCGAAGAGTTGACCAAGCTCACCCTCGCCTCTGATGCGGCTTACGCGGAAGAGCTGAAGAAGAACGGCGTGCAGATCGTCACCGATGTCGACACCAAAGCCTTCGCCGAGAAAGCCAAGGTGGCTTACAGCAAGGTGCCGGGCCTGACACCCGGCATGTATGACAAGGTGCGCGCTGCCATGGCGCAGTGAACCCGTGAACAACACATTTCACGCACTGCACATCCACACCCATGACTAATTCGGTTGAGTCTTCCGCGCCCGCTGAGGGTGCGGCGCCTGTCCTTGCCGCCGACCCCGGCCCGCTGTTGAGTTGGCGCCGTGCCGACGAGGCCATCGGCGTCGCCTGCATGGCCATCATCGTGCTCTCCATCACCTGGGGCGTGGTCACACGCTACCTGTTTCCGCAGCCCGCCGCCTGGACCTTCGAGGTCGCCGTGATCGCCTTCGGCTGGCTGGTGTTCTTCGGCGCCGCGGCCTGCATCCGCTGGCGCATGCACGCGGATGTGGATGCGCTGGTGGCGATGTTCCCTCCTGCCGGGCGGCGCTTCATGTTCATCTTCAACTGGTGGCTGTTGACGGCATTGTTCGTCACGCTCACCGCCATGTTCGTCTGGCAGGCCGTCATCGCCCACTCCATCCACGTGGTGGTGATCGACATTCCCCGCTCCGTCGTCTACGGCCCCATGGCCTTTGCTTCATTTCTTATGTTGGTCCAACACATTCTTCTCAAGCCCTGGCGCGATGGGTGGCAGTGGCAGCCGTCTTCGGAGATTGCGCCATGAGCAGTTTTCATCTTTGGTTGCCAGCTATTCTGATGCTGGTTTTGCTCGCACTGCAAACGCCCATCACCTGGTCGATGGCGATTGCCGCACTCGGCTTTTTCTTGCTGAACCTCGGTGAAATGCCTCTCGCCAACTTCGCGCAGCAAATGGCCGAGGGCACGGAGTCGGTATCGCTGCTCGCGCTGCCGCTGTTTGTGCTGGCGGGTTGCATCATGAACGCCTCGGGCATCACGCGCCGCCTGCTGAACCTGGCCGAGGTGCTGGTGGGCCACATGACCGGCGCCTTGGCGCAGATGTGCACCGTGCTGGCCACGCTGCTCGGCGGCCTGACCGCTTCGGCCAATGCCGATGCCGCCATGCTGGCCAAAACCATTGGCACACAGATGATCGCGCGCGGCTACAGCGCGCCGTTTGCGGCGGTGATCACGTCTTCGGCAGCCATCATCACGGCGCTGATTCCACCCTCCATCGGGCTCATCATCTACGGCTTTTTGGCCGAGGCTTCCATTGGCCGCCTGTTTGCCGCCGGCATCGTGCCCGGCCTGCTGCTGGCCGTGGCGCTGATGCTGACCACCCACGTGCTGGCCATCAAGCGTCAATACAAACCGCAACGCGCGCGCCGCGCCAGCGGCAAGGAGCTGGGGCAGGCTTTGATCGACGGGCTGTGGGCGCTGTCGATCCCGGTGGTCATCATCCTGGGCACACGCTACGGCATCTTCACCACCACCGAGTCTGGCGCCATCGTGGTGCTGTACGTGTTGCTGGTGGCGATCTTCGGCTACCGCGAGATGAAGCTGCGCCAACTGCCCGAAGTACTGGCCGAATCGGTACGCGACTCGGCCAGCGTGATGATGATGATCTGCGCCGCCTCGGCCTTTGGCTTCTACCTGTCGTGGGAACAGGTGCCGCAAGCCATGTCGGGCTGGCTGGCCCACACCACCAAAGATCCGATCATGTTGCTGCTGCTCATCAACCTGGTGTTGATCGTGCTGGGCACGGCGATTGAAGGCTCTGCCGCGCTGATCATCCTCACGCCCATGTTGCTGCCGCTGATCGACGGCGCGCACATCGACAAAGTGCACTTCGGCATTGTGCTCATCACCAACCTCACCATCGCCGGCATCACGCCGCCAGTGGGCGGGCTGATGTACATCTCATCGCAAACCCTGCGCGTGAAGATGGGCGACTACTCGCGCGAGATCGTGCCCTACCTGGCCGTGATGATGGGCTTGCTGGTCATCCTGTCGGTGTTCCCGCAAATCTCGCTGTGGCTGCCCGACCTGCTGTACGGCAACGTCAAAGTTCAATAAGACGGCAAAAAGCTCGCATAAACATGACCACCATCACCCTCAAAGGCATGACGTGGGACCACCCACGCGGCTACGACCCTCTGCACGCCTGCGCCCAACTGTGGCAACAACGCACCGACGTGCGCATCACCTGGCACAGGCGCTCGCTGCAAGACTTCGAGTCTTTTCCGGTGGACGAACTGGCGCGCCAGTACGACCTGATCGTCATCGACCATCCCCATGTGGGCCAGGTCACACGCGAGGCCTGCCTGCTGCCGTTTGACCCCGCACGGTTGGCCGATATCGCCAACGCCAGCGTAGGCGCCTCGTTCCCCAGCTACTTCTGGGAAGGCAAGCAATGGGCCCTGCCCATCGACGCCGCCACCCAGGTGCAAGCCTGGCGGCCCGACCGCTTGCCACAAGCCCCGGCCGACTGGCAGCAGGTCATGGTGCTGGCCCGCCAAGGCCGTGTAGCCTTGCCGCTGCGCGCACCGCATTCGCTGATGTGCCTGTACACCTTATGCGCGCAACGCGGTGCGCCAGGCCAGGTTCTCGGGCCCGATCTGTTCGATGAAGAAGTGGCCACCGAAGTGTGCGAGCAACTGCGTCTGATCGCGCCATGGCTGCCGCAGCGCTGCTGGTCGCAAGACCCGATTGCGGTGTTTGAAGACATGGCCAAGACCGATTCACTCATCGCCTGCGTGCCGCTGATCTATGGCTACGTGAACTACGCCTGGCCCGGCTTTCGCCCCGCACCACTCGGCTTTGCCAACATACCCAGCCTCAACGGCCACGGCCCGGTGGGCTCGGCGCTGGGCGGCACCGGCATTGCGGTGTCGGCCCACACGCAGCACGCCGAAGCGGCGTTCGACTTTGCGGTGTGGGTGGCTGGTGCAGAAGCACAACGCGGCCCGTTCGCCGCCGCTGGCGGCCAGCCCGGCCATGCCGCAGCGTGGGAAGACGACGCCGTCAACGCGGCCGCCGGCAATTTCTACCGCGCCACCCGCGCCACACTGGAAGGCGCCTGGGTGCGCCCACGGCACGATGGCTACATGCCGTTCCAGCACGCGGCCTCCGAGCGTTTGAACGCAGGCCTGCAAACCGGCGAGTCGGCACGCGACATCGTGCGCACGCTCAACGCCATGTTCCGCGAAAGTTTGCCGGCATGAGTGACACACCAGCAGAGCGAGCGGAGCAACCGCCAGGGCCCTTGAACGGCTTGCTGGTGCTGGACTTGGCGCAGTTCCTGTCCGGCCCATCGGCCGCGCTGCGCCTGGGCGACCTGGGCGCACGCGTCATCAAGGTGGAGCGCCCAGGCGGCGGCGACATCTGCCGCACGCTCTACCTCACCGACACCGATGTGGGTGGCGACTCCACACTGTTCCACGCCATCAACCGCAACAAGGAAAGCCTGGCCATCGACCTGAAGAATGCCGACGACCTGGCCGCCTTGAATGCCTTGATCGCGCGCGCCGACGTGCTGATCCAGAACTTTCGCCCGGGTGTGATCGAGCGGCTGGGCTTGGGCTATGAAGCCGTCCAGCAACTCAACCCGCGTCTGGTCTACGCCGGTGTGTCGGGCTACGGCGAAGAGGGCCCGTGGGTCGGCATGCCAGGCCAAGACCTGCTGGCGCAATCGCTCTCCGGCGTGACCTGGCTCAACGGCCATGAGGGCGACGGCCCCGTGCCGCTCGGCCTGTCGATCGCCGACATGCTGGCCGGCCATGTGCTCACCGAAGGCATTCTGGCCGCGCTGGTGCGCCGGGGCATCAGCGGCGAGGGGGCGCAAGTGCAAACCAGCTTGCTAGAGGCTTTGATCGATCTGCAGTTCGAGGTGCTCACCACCCACCTGAACGACGGCCGCCGCTTGCCCGCGCGCGCCGGTTTTCGCAACGCGAACGCCTACCTCGCAGCGCCCTACGGCATCTACCCCACACGTGACGGCTACCTCGCACTGGCGATGATGCCGCTGACCCAACTGGCCCACACGCTGCCGCTGCCCGCGCTCGGCACATACAGCGCTACAGACGCCTTTACCCAGCGCGACGCCATCAAACGCCTCATCGCCAACACCTTGGTGCAACACCCCACGGCCCACTGGCTGGAGCGCCTGCGCCCGGTCGATGTATGGTGCGCCGAAGTACTGGACTGGCCGCGCTTGCTGCAAAGCCCGGCGTTCCACCGGCTCGACATGCTGCAAACCGTGCAGCGTGGTGACGGCACACCCGTGCACACCACCCGGGGGCCGGTGCGCATCAACGGCCAGCGTGCCCAAAGCGCACGTGGCGCACCACTGGTAGGCGAGCACAGCGCGGCGATTCGGGCGGAGTTTGGCTTGTAAAGCACTCAGAGGCAGACGAACTGCCACGCGGGCAGGCTATCCTCGGGGCCCATGTACGCGTCATTTTTTGGTCTGAGCCAAGACCCCTTCTCCATCGCCCCCGATCCGCGCTACCTCTTCATGAGCGAACGCCACCGCGAGGCGTTGGCGCATTTGTTGTACGGGTTGGACGGTGGCGGCGGCTTCGTGCTGCTGACTGGCGAAGTGGGCACCGGAAAAACCACGGTGTGCCGGTGCTTTCTGGAGCAGATTCCGGCGCACTGCAACGTGGCCTACATCTTCAACCCCAAGCTCACCGTGGGCGAGCTGCTGCAGGTGGTGTGCGACGAGTTTGGCATTGCGCACAGCCACAACGGGCCGGGGGCAGAAACCGTCAAAGACCTGATCGACCCGCTCAACACCTTCTTGCTGCAGGCCCACGCCAAGGGCGAGCGCAACGTGTTGATCATCGACGAGGCGCAAAACCTTTCGGCCGATGTGTTGGAGCAATTGCGCCTGCTGACCAACCTGGAAACCAACGAGCGCAAGCTACTGCAGATCATCTTGATCGGCCAGCCCGAGTTGCGCACCATGCTGGCCCGCCCCGAGCTGGAGCAACTGGCGCAGCGTGTGATCGCACGCTTCCACTTAGATGCCTTGTCGCAGGCCGAGACCGAGCAGTACCTGCAGCACCGCCTGTCGGTGGCCGGGCACCACGGCCCACTGCCATTTGATAAGCATGCGTTGCAACAGATTCAACGCCTGAGCCATGGCGTGCCCCGCCGCATCAACCTGCTGTGTGGGCGCGCGCTGTTGGGCGCCTACGCCACGGGCCAGCGCGTGGTGAACCGCGACATCGTGGCCAAGGCCGCGACCGAAGTCTTTGGCACGGCCAGCGCGCCCGCCACGGCAACACCACGCTCCAGCACACCGCTGATTGCGGGTGCGGGCGTGTTGGCCGGTGCCGCGCTGGTGGCCCTGGGCATGTGGTGGAGCGCGGGCCCCGCCGCGTCCACACCGAAAGAAGCGAACGCCGTCACGCTGTTGAAGCCCGCAAACAAGGCCAGCGCGGCCGCGTCAGCGGCAGGCGATGCGAACACGGCGCTGTTGTTTGATGCCGCCCAGCGCGACGAAAACAAAGCCTGGTGGGCACTCGCCGCCGCTTGGGGCAGCACCGCAGCCGCCGAAACCGCCAAGGCTGACGATGCCTGCAACGCCCTGGACAGCCAAGGCCTGCAATGTGTGCGCAGCAGCCGCACCAGCCTGGCCTTGATTCGCCAGTTGGACCGCCCCGGCATCGTCACACTGTTCGACGCCGAAGGCCGCCCCGCCTACGCGCAACTGGTGGCGCTGGACAACCAAACTGCCACCCTGCGCGTCGCCGGTGGCACACAAAAGCTGCCGTTGGCCAGCCTGGCACAGTGGTGGCGCGGCGACTTTGCCACGCTGTGGCGCATGCCCACCGAAGTAGCTAGCGCCAGCGGCAAAGCACGCACACGTGCGCAAGCCGATTGGCTGCAGGCGCAGTTGGAAAAGCTGCCCGGCAACGCCGCCCCCACCTCAGGCCCCAACACCTTGAAGGCCCAGGTGGCGCGCTTTCAACTCGGCCAGGGGCTGGAGCCCGATGGCCAGGCCGGCCCCATCACCTACCTGCAGCTCAACCGCGCCATTGGCACGACCGAGCCACGCCTATCGGCCACCCCCTGAATTCCTGAGCCGCTCCCCTATGTCCTACATTCTTGAAGCCCTGAAACGCGCCGAAGCCGAGCGCGACCGTGGCGCCGTGCCCACGCTGCACAGCCAGCCCCAGGCCAGCAACACCGTTGCGCCTGGCGCGCGCGCCGTGAGCCCGATGGTCGGCGCGTTGAGCGCTTTGTTGGTGATCGCCTTGGTGGTGATTGCCACGCTGTGGTGGCGTGGCCGCGCGCCTGCGGACAGCGCGCCGATGGCCGTTGCAACAGCGCCAGCCGCCCGGCCCGCTGCCGTTGCGCCGCCAGTGGTGGCAGCAGCACCAGTAGCCGCCCCGGCACCGGCACCAGCGCCAGCGCCAGCACCTCGACCCAAACCTGCCCCGGCTCCTGCCACGCCTCCAGCGCCTGCGCCGGTCGCAACACCAGCCCCCGCCGCTGCGCAGCCCGCACCTGCACCAGTAGTGGCCGCAGCGCCAAAACCTGCTCCCGTGGTTGAAGCCCCCAGCCGTATCTACGCCGTGGCCGACCTGCCGCCCGACGTGCGCCAGCAACTGCCGAAGATCAGCATCAACGGCGCCAGCTACTCAGAGCAACCGGCCTACCGCATGCTGATCGTCAACGGCCAGGTGTTCCACGAGAAAGATGAGATCACCGGCGGCGTGGTGCTCGAGTCGATTGGGCCAAAGAGCGCCGTGCTGCGCTTTAACGGATACCGCTTCAGCCAGGGCTTTTAAGCGACTTAAAGAAAAAGCGGCCCTGGCACTTGGTGGACAAGCGCGGGCCGCTATCTTTTTAGAAGTAGTTCGTCCTAACAGGTTGTTGAAAAACGTAGCGAGGAAGGTCAGATGCAAGGCGCACGGCGCACAGGAACCGGAGCGTACTTCTAGTACGTGAGGATTCCGAGCACCGGGCAACGCCGCAGATGACCTCCGCAGTAGTTTTTCAGCAGCCTGTTAGTGGTGGTGGCCGTGTTCGCCGTGTACGTGGCGGTGGGCAATTTCTTCGCCTGAAGCCAAACGCACGCCGGTCACGGCCAACGAGAACACCAGCGTCTCGCCCGCCATGGGATGGTTGCCGTCCAGCAGCACTTCGGGGCCCTTGATCTTCAGCACACGGAACACTTGCTCGCGGCCGTCTTCGGTGCGGCCGCGCAGCGTGCCGCCCACCTTCACACCGGCAGGGAACTGGCTGCGCGGAATGCTGGTGGCCAGGGCTTCGTCGCGCTCGCCAAAGGCATCGGCCGGGGCCAAGGTGATGGTGGTTTGAAAACCGGTTTCCTGGCCATCCAATGCGGCTTCAATCTTGGGGAAGGTGTTGTCGTACCCACCGTGCAGGTAGACCATGGGCGTCTGGCTCTGCTCCAGCAGTTTGCCTTGCGGGTTGGTGACCTTGTAGCGCAAGGTGACGACGGTGTCTTTGGTGATTTTCATGGTTGCTTGCTCAAAAGTCGTGGCCGACGGGTTAGCCGAAATGGGCGCCATTTTCACCGACTTCAACCACCGTGGTCATTCTGCGGTTTCTGTGCGGCCATCGGGGTGGCGCGCAAAGCGGGCCGGGTCGCGACCATGCACGGGCGCCTGGTCTGGCCACGGCCAGCCACCGAACTCGGTGGCGCGGTAGTCTTGCAGGGCTTGGCGGATTTCGGCCTCGGTGTTCATCACAAACGGGCCGTATTGCGCCACCGGCTCGTTGATCGGACGGCCTTGCAGCAGCAAGAATTCTGCCTCGGCATCGCCGTTGACCAGCTCCACCGGCACACCGGCTGCCAACTCCAACGCCGCATGTTGCGCCACGGTTTGGCCCGCCACCGCGACCGACTGGCCTTTGAAGAAATACAACATACGGCGGCTGTCTTGGCCCAACGCGGGCGGCAGCGTCCAGCGCGCGCCGGGCGCCATACGCAGCGTGAGGATGGCCACGTCGGCACCGGGTTGCGCGGCCCACGAGTCAGGCGGGGGCGGCAGCGTGGTGGCAGCGGCCATGGCGGGCGATGCATGGGTGGTGTCGACCTGGCCGGTGATCACGGCGATTTCTGTGGCGCGGCCAGCAGCATCGAGATCGGTCACACGCGTGATTTGCGGGCCCCAGAACATCGAGAAATGCGGCTGCACCATCTTGTTGCGCGCGGGCAGGTTCAGCCAGATCTGGAACAGCTCCAGCGGGTTGGGGGCGGCTTGGTCGAGCAGCGGGAACATCTCGGAATGCACCACACCAGCGCCAGCAGTCAACCACTGCACATCGCCCTGGCCAAAGCGCGCGGCAGCGCCCAGCGAATCAGCGTGGTCGATCAGCCCCTTGCGCACGATGGTCACGGTTTCAAACCCACGGTGCGGGTGACCCGGAAATCCCGGCACATCGTCGCCGTGGTACATGCTCCAGCCGTCTTTGCGACTGAAGTCCTGGCCAATGTCGCGCCCGGTCAGCGGCACGGCCGGGCCCATGGTGGCGTTAGCCGCTGGGTAGGCGTCGTCGTGGTAGGCACAGAAGAGGAACGGGTCAAGCGTGGCCCAGGGAAAACCTAGCGCCTTGGCTTGCAGGATGGGGTTGGGGGCAGCAGTGGAAGCAGTAGTATTGGACATGGGGCAGACCTTTCGCCCCGCAGCATACAAGTCGCCGGAAAACTCTGCCGGCCCACTGCTTTTAACCAGGCCTCGTTCGGCCTTGAGGCATAGGCTACTCCTCAGCGTTGCACAGCCAGTGCCAGCGCAATACCGGATGGCCGCAATGGCGTGCAACCAGGTGCTCAATGAGATGCGTGGCCCGGTACTCGGGGCTGTCCCAGTCGCGGTCGATCCAGATGATGGCTTCAAACAGGTTGCGCGCATCTTCCACGTCATGGTTTTCAGTGCGAGCGTCTGAGAACTCCAGCCGACTCAGCAGCGCCGACACCAGGGCCAAACTGGCACTCGCATCGCCCAGGGTGGCTTGCCCACGCAATGCGTCGAGCAGTGCGTTTTCTTGCCCGGCCAAATGCAAGGTGACGCGGTTCTGGGGCGCAGAGGAAGCCGTTGACGGCACCGACGGTTGCAGCACAAAAGTACTGACCATCGCCACAATAGCCGCCACGACCAACACCTCGGCAGCCCAGCGCAAGCACGGGCGCAACCATGCCCGTTGCGCCGGATTGGCAACCTCGCCACTGAACCAAGAAAGAGCCGTCTTCATCATGAGCACCTTTCAACAGGAAACTCAGAGAGGCGCGATCTTGCGACGGTGATGGCGGCTTGTCTGTCGCTATATGTAGCGACACTCCGAGCAGGGCTTCATGCCCGGCAAAGCCTTGCGGCGCGAAAAGCGGGTTTGGCCGAACCGATTCTTAGAACGTGTTTACGTTCTTAAACCGCGCGCCCGTCGTAGTGCTGCACCGGCACCGCCGCCAGATCCACACCATCCAGGCAGCGGATGTTGACCGCAGCCATGGCTTTGCCGTCAGGCCCCTTGCCTTCGCCAAAGGGGTGGATACCGCAGGTGGTGCAGAAGTGGTGCTGGATCACATGTTTGTTGAACATGTAGGTGCCCAACGCATCGGCGTCTGGTGGCGCGCGCCAGCGCAGTTGGCTGCGCGGCACAAACCACATCAACGCCCCCTTGCGCTGGCAGATGGAGCAGTTGCAGGACATGGCGCCCTCCAGCGTGCCTTCCACCTCGAATGCCAATTTGCCGCAGTGGCAACTGCCTTGGTAGAGCATGGTCATCTCGCCTATCGTCGTCTGTGGGTTATTCGACGATGATCATCCAGCCCACGCCAAACTTGTCGGCCACCATGCCGAAGGCTTTGGCAAAGAAGGTCTTGGTCAACGGCATCTGCACCTGGCCGCCCTCGCCCAAGGCTTTGAACAGGCGTTCTGCTTCAGCTTCCGTTGCAGGGTTCAACGACAGCGAAAAGCCCTGGAACACGGGCTTGCCGCTCGCATTGCCGTCGGACGCCATGACCTGCGTTTCGCCAATCTGAAAATTGGCGTGCATGATTTTTTCGGGTTGCATGGGGCCGCAGCCTGGAGCATCGGCGCCGCCGTCGCCCATGGGTTCGGGGCTGTCTTTGAAGCGCATCATCATCTGGATTTCTGCGCCAAGCACGGTCTTGTAGAAGTTCAGCGCCTCTTCGCAGGTGCCATCAAAAAACAAATAGGTTTGGACTTTCATGCGGGTCTCCTGAATCAAGGGGATGCGGTGCTCGTAGGGGGAACACATCGGGGAAAACAAACACTTGTGAACACCGTCCACAAAACATAACAGACATAATGGACAGCGTCCACATAAAAAGTGCATGTCTTTGAAACAAGCCCCGTCACCCGCCCGCCAACCCCGTGGCCCTCGCTCCACGTACCGCCATGGGGACCTGCACCGCACCCTGCTGGATGCCGGCATTGCCTTGGCCCGCGATGGTGGCCCGGACGCTGTGGTGCTGCGCGAAGCCACGCGCCGCGCCGGTGTGGCGCCGAATGCCGCCTACCGCCACTTCGCCAACCGCGACGCCCTGCTTGACGCCGTGCGCGCCGCTGCACTGGCAGAGGCCGCGATTGCCATGGAACAAGAGATGGCGGCATTGCCCCGCACGGGCACAGCCGTGGAACGCGCCCGCGCCAAGCTGCGCGCCGTGGGCACCGGCTATATGCGCTTTGCGCAAAGCCAAACCGGCCTGTTTCGCACCGCCTTCGGCGGCAAGTTCACGGTGGATCTCAACCGCCCACCCGATCCCGCCAAAGCGGGCCACACCGGGCTTGACCCCTTTCGCCACTTGGTCGCCGCGCTAGACGAATTGGTCGCCAGCGGCGCCCTGCCCGCCGAACGCCGCCACGGTGCGGAGTTCCTGGCCTGGTCCACCGTGCACGGCATGGCGCTTTTGTCGCTGGACGGCCCGATGCGCGAGCTGCCGCCGGTGGCGCAAGTAGCGCTGGGGCAGCGCTTGTTGGATATGGTGGAGCGCGGGTTGTAAGCGGCCGCGCATCGGCTAGGCAGAATCCAATTCGTGCAGCAGCACTTGGACCTGAAGCAGCAGAGGTGGCAATGAAGCCTGCACCACGTTCCAAACAGTGCTGACATTCACAGTGGCATAACCATGGATCAGTTGATTTCGGAACGCAACGATCTGCGGCAGATCGGCAATACGCGCGGCCACGGTGGCGTCCAACTTGGCCAGTTGATTTAACGCCTCACCGATAATTTCAAATTTGCGCTCCCCAGCGGCTTGTGCCATCGCGTTCGCCATGTATGCACCAGCATCCATACCCGCCACAAAAGACTGAATCGCCAAAGCAGATTCCCGCACGTCCCACAGAAATGCACGCGGGTCACGCTGCATAAACCGGCTCTCGGCTACTGTTGATCGTGGCCAACACAAATGGATTGCGAATGGCACCTGGCTCCACCAAGTCGACACCTCGGCCCAGCAATTCTTCCAAATCCGCTTTGGCGCCGAACAAAGTGTCCAGGCCCACAGTCACCTCGGGCGCGAATTCGACCAAAAAATCGGCGTCGCTGCTCTCCGGGTTGAAGTCCACCGCACGCGCTGCAGAGCCGAACACATCCAGTCGACGGATGTGATAACGCTGGCAAATGGTGGAGATGCCGTTGCGGTGTTGGGCGATGGCCGGATGCATGGTGGGAGTTTATACACAAGCCAACCGTACGAGGGTCAGTGCAGCACCTCAAACACTCGCGCGCCGCCATCGCATAGGCCGTCAGACAACACCAGCAGCCGGTAGTGCTGGGCGTCGCTCTGCAGCACAGTCATCGCTTCGGGTTTGACTTCCTTGTCGCAACCGCGCTTTTTGATATTGCGCAGATCAAGTGAGGCGAGCAGGCGAGGCGTGGCGATGGTCGGCAGCGCGGCGGTTGATGATTTGCGGGCGTCGAAGGCGGCCTCGGTGGCGCCAAGGCCGGAGGTGCGCGCGTCCCACCACGAGACGGTCCAGTCCGGTGTGGGCGATGTGTCCGCATCATCGGGGCCCGCCAGGATCAACAAGCCGTCGTCCACTGCCACCAAGTCGCGGATGCCACGGTGCGGGCCCAGCGCCAGCCGGTACAGCACGGGTTGCGGATCGGCGGTTTTGGAGAACAGTGCTTCAGCGTCAACCGACAGCACCCACGCCACGCCCTGCTGCACGGGGCCACGCAGACCGAAATACAAGCGGCCGCCGCGCACGGCCAGCCCTTCGATGTTCAGGCCATGGGCTTTGGCGCCATCGTCGCCAAGACAGTGGTCAAGCAACGGGCGCAATGCGGGCAGTTGCGCCATCACGTCCCATAGTCGCCCGGAGTCGGCGTAGTTGACCAGGCCACCGCTCGCCGTGCGCAGCGCCTGGCCGGTGGTGGGGTCACGGCGCAGGCGGATGACGTGGCGGCTGTCGGGGTTGGATGCGCAGTCTTTGCGCTTGTTGGAGTGCGAACCGGTAACGTAGAAAAAATGGCCGTCGGTGGTGGCGGCTTCGGCGTCGAGTTCGCCATCGTCGTTGCCACGCAAGGGGATGGCTTTGCCCAGGGGCGAGAGTTTTTGCCCCGCCACATCGAGTTGCGCAAAGTAGGCCGCACTGCCTTCGTCAAACGCCAACAGACACACGGGCTGACCCACCCCGTTCGGGGCGCAGGCGATGCCGCTGACCGATTGGCGGATCTTGCGCTGCTTCTTCTCGCTCTCCGCAAACACAAAGCCATCACCGGCATCCCACACGGCGGTAGCCGGTGCCGTCAGGGGCACTTGCTGCGCCCTGGCGGGCCCCGCCAGTAGCAGGCAAACCAAGACGCCAACGAAAGGAACCAGAGGAGAAAAAGGGGCTTTCCACATGCGCAGTACTGTACAGCCCATGGCCTAAATGCCTGTTGTGCCTATCCCTTTTGGGCTAGCCAAATGGCTGGTGCTTCTGGCGGCGCCCCCGTAAACTGTGCCCGCAACTCAGGAGCAGCCTCATGACCTTTTATGTTCTGGCCTTGCTGATCGGCGTGATTGCCGGCCTACGCGCGATGACCGCCCCCGCTGCGGTCAGTTGGGCAGCCCACTTCGGCTGGTTGCCCGTCGCCAACACACCGCTGGCGTTCATGGGCTGGGCCTACACGCCTTACATCTTCACAGTGCTGGCCATCGTGGAGTTTGTGACCGACCAACTCCCCCAAACCCCCAGCCGTAAAGTGCCGCAGCAGTTTGGCGCGCGCATCGTCAGCGGCGCCTTGTGTGGCGCGACCATTGGCGCGGCTGGCGGCAGTTTGATAGGTGGGCTGGTGGCTGGTGTGGTGGGTGCAGTGATTGGCACGTTGGGCGGCGCCGCAGCACGCGGGGCACTCGCCAGGAGCTTTGGCAGAGACCTGCCCGCTGCGTTGATTGAAGACGTGGTGGCGGTGGTGGGAGCGTACTTCATTGTGTCGGGCCACTTATGAGCACGCAGGCCAGTACGCCGCAGGTTTTTGATGCCATCGTCATCGGCGCGGGCCAGGCCGGGCCCTCACTCGCCGGCAGGTTGACGGCAGCCGGCCAAAAGGTGGCACTGGTGGAGCGCAAGCTGTTTGGCGGCACCTGTGTCAACACTGGCTGCATGCCCACCAAAACACTGGTGGCTTGCGCCCGCGCGGCACACGTGACGCGCCACGCGGCCGACTACGGCGTGCTGCTGCAGTGCGGCGGCGGCAGTGTGGCCATGGACATGGCGGTGGTGGCCGCGCGCAGGGACGCGGTGATTCACAACGCGCGCAACGGCGTGGAGGCTTGGCTCAAAGGCATGGACGGCTGCACGGTGTTCGAAGGCCATGCGCGCTTTGAATCGGCCAACACGGTGCGCGTGTCCAGCGATGGCACAGACACCGTGCTGCAAGCCAAACAGATCTTCATCAACGTGGGCGGCCGTGCGAACGTGCCCGACCTGCCGGGCGTGCAAGACGTGCCTTACCTCAACAACACCTCGATGTTGGCGCTCGACACGTTGCCCCGCCATTTGGTGGTGGTGGGCGGCAGCTACATTGGCCTGGAGTTCGCACAGGTTTACCGCCGCTTCGGCAGCGAGGTGACGGTGATTGAAAAAGGCCCGCGCCTCATCGCGCGCGAAGACGAAGATGTGTCTGACGCGGTGCGCGACATTCTGGCGGCCGAAGGCATTCAGTTCCGGCTGGGCGCCGAGTGCATTCGCTTCAGACAAGACGGCGACGACATTGCCGTAGGCGTGAATTGCACCAAAGGTGAACCCGAAGTGCTGGGCTCTCATGTGCTGCTGGCCATGGGCCGCCGCCCCAATACCGATGACCTGCAACTCGACCGCGCGGGGGTGGCGCTGGATGCACGCGGCTACATCACCGTAGACGACCAACTACGCACCAACGTGCCAGGCATCTGGGCGCTGGGCGACTGCAACGGCCGCGGCGCCTTCACGCACACCGCCTACAACGACTATGAAATCGTGGCCGACAACCTGCTCGAAGGCGCACACCGCAAACTCAGCGACCGCGTCGAAGGCTACGCGCTGTACATCGACCCGCCGCTGGGCCGTGCTGGTATGACAGTGGCGCAGGCCAAGAAATCCGGCCACAAAATCTTGGTGGGCCGCCGCCCGATGACGCGCATTGGCCGCGCGGTGGAACGTGGCGAAACCCAGGGTTTCATGCAAGTGGTGGTGGACGCCAACACGCTGGCGATTTTGGGCGCGTCGTTCCTGGGTGTGGAGGGTGACGAGGCCATCCACGGCATCCTCGACCACATGCACACCAAGCTGCCCTACACGGTGCTGCAGCAGGCGGTGCCGGTGCATCCCACGGTATCGGAGTTGATCCCGACCTTGCTGACGGAACTGAAGCCGCATTAAGGCTACGCTGAACAAGTCGCAGCATGCTGGGACTTGTTCAGCGTAGCCTCAAGACATCGGCTAAATTGGCGCTTCATCCCCACGAGGCTTCACTTTGAACAAACCCCTGCACATCGGCATCGTCGGCTGCTCGGCCGAGGGCGCGGCTCTTTGTTACCGCACCATCTGCACCGAAGGCGCGCAGTGGCTCGGCCCGCATGCGCACCCCGAGGTGTCGATGCACACGCATTCGCTGGCCGACTACGTGGCGTTTCTAGACGCCAGCGACCTGGCCGGTGTGGCGGGTCTCATGCTGTCGTCGGCAAACAAACTCGCGCGCATGGGCGCAGACTTCCTGATCTGCCCGGACAACACCATCCACCAGGCCTTGCCGCAGTTGCTGCCGCATTCACCCTTGCCGTGGCTGCACATTGCCGAAGTGGTGGCGCAAGAAGCCGCGCAACGCGGTTGGCGCAAAGTGGGCCTCACCGGCACGCGCTGGCTGGTGGACAGCGAGGTCTACCCCGAGAAGCTGGCCGCACACGGCGTGGCCTTTGAGCGGCCCACGCCAGAGGAGCGCGACGCCATCAACCACGTCATCATGGAAGAGTTGGTACCAGCAAAGCCGTCCCCAAACGGCGAGGCGACGTTTCAGGCGGTCATCCGGCGCATGCAAGGCTTGGGTTGCGAAGGCGTGGTGCTGGGCTGCACCGAGATTCCACTGCTGATGAACGACCGCAACTCGCCCTTGCCCACACTCGACTCCACGCGGCTGCTGGCCCGGGCTGCGTTGCGACGCGCGGTACACGCGCTCCTGTAACAAAACCCCACAAAATCAACGGGATAGAGCGCCATCACCTGCTGACGGCAGGGTCGTATGTCGCCTAGTTGACACCGTCAAAGGTGTATGCAAAGAATGGACGCGAAAAGTGCCTACAAAGCGCTGCGCAGCCGCACAGAGCGCTATCACTTTGCGAGAGCGTGAATGTCGGGGTTTTTTACACACTAGGCAAAACCGCACAACCTCGAGGTTTCTTACACGCCATTTGTTGCAGAAATGCTTAGTAGAAACACTGATATCTCACCTTGATTTGAATCAAATCTTTACAATTTAGCCCCACATCGCAGCCACCCACCTGCGTTTGCTGCTCCACACAAGCACCCCATTGCACCCAATGCGGGTCGCGCCGCGTGGCCCTATCTCTATTTATCTTCTCTTATGTCGCAAGCATTTCCCGCAAATCGCTCCGTTGCGCGCCAAGTCACACTCATTTCCATGGGTTTGGTCGCGCTGGTTTTCGTGATTGTTGGCCTGGTCATCAGTGCCATCACCGAACGCGCAGCCCGCGCCGAAATTGTTGCTGCCGTGAGCGACAAAGTAGATGCATTGGCCCGCTCGGTCGACAACACCGACGCCACCAACCGCGCACTGGTGAAACGCGCCGACAGCGCTTTTCGCAGCGCCTTTGACGCCACGCTGGTGCTGGACGAAGCCACCGGCGAACTACGCAACGCCGGCGCGGTGCTGAACTCCGACTACACCATCGTCGACAAATTTACCCGCGACACCGGCGGCGTGGCCACGGTGTTCGCGCGCAAGGGTGACGACTTCATGCGCATTACCACCTCGCTGAAAAAGCAGGACGGTGAACGCGCCATGGGCACCCTGCTCGACCGCACCCACCCGGCCTACCAACTGGCCTTGAACGGCCAGCCGTTCACCGGCCGCGCCGTGTTGTTTGGCAAGCCTTATATGACGCACTATGAGCCGGTGAAGAACGCGGCTGGCAAGGTGATCGCCATCCTGTTTGTGGGCAGCGACATTTCGTTATTTGAAGACTCACTCAAAGCCCAGGTGCTGGAAACCAAGCTCTTCGCCCACGGCGGTGTGACCGTGATCGACCCGCGCAGCAACCTGGCCGATGCCCTGTTTGTGATCCACCCCACCTCGGCCGGCAAAAAGGTCAGCGAAGTGGCGCCCGCTTCCGGCGACTTTCTGAAGACCTTGGCGGCAACACCTGCAGGCACCATCACGCCTGCTACGGATGTTCTGGGCGGCAGCATGAGCGACGCCTGGGCCGTGGTGCGCAAGAGCAAAGCCACGGGCTGGCTGGTGCTGGCCGAAGTGTCCGACGGCGAAGCCATGGCCGACCAACACCAGACCATGTTCGTGATGTGGTGTGTGCTGGCGTTGGCTGTGGTGGTGCTGGGTGCGGGCCTGTTCTGGGTGCTGCGCCAACGCGTGAGCACACCGCTGCGTGCACTCACCAAAGCGCTGACCACCGTGGCCCAAGGCGACCTGACGCAAGCCTTCGAGACCACCCAGCGCGACGAACTCGGCAGGCTGGTCAATGAAGTCGAAGGCATGCGCAAACGCTATCTGCAAATGCTGCAGCAAGTGCGCCTGGCCATCGACAGTGTGTCCACCGCCAGCCAGGAGATTGCCACCGGCAACCACGACCTGAGCATCCGCACCGAGCAAACCGCAAGCAACCTGCAAGAGACCGCGCAGAGCATGGAAGAGCTGACCGCCACGGTCAAACAATCCGCAGAATCGGCCCAACAAGCCAACCGTTTGGCTGGCTCGGCCAGCGAAGTGGCCGCACGCGGCGGCAGCATGATTGGCGACGTGGTCAACACCATGAACGCCATCAACCAAAGCTCGCGCCAGATCGCCGACATCACCAGCGTGATCGATGGCATTGCTTTCCAAACCAACATTCTGGCGCTGAACGCGGCGGTAGAAGCCGCCCGCGCCGGTGAACAAGGCCGCGGCTTTGCCGTGGTGGCAAGTGAAGTGCGTAGCCTGGCACAACGCTCGGCCCAAGCGGCCAAGGAGATCAAGAGCCTGATCGACAAATCGGTCGGCCAGGTGGAAGCAGGCTCTGAACTGGTGCAACGTGCCGGCAGCACCATGCAAGACATTGTGGGCGCCGTGCAAAACGTCAACAACATGATCAGCGACATCACCATGGCCGCAGGCGAACAGTCGGACGGCATTGGCAACGTCAACGGTGCGGTGAACACGCTGGACCAAATGACCCAGCAAAACGCCGCGCTGGTGGAAGAAAGCGCCGCCGCTGCGGCCAGCCTGCAAGACCAGGCCGCGCGCCTGGCCGAAGTCATCAAGTTCTTCAAGCTCGGCCCGGTGGGTCAAGCCGGCCAAGCCGGTCACTTCCCGGCGCTCACCCGCGATTAAGCTTTGGTTGAACGGGCCCCAATCTTGCGTGAGCACACGATGAAAACAACAACCTCCCTGACCCTGGGCCGCAAGCTCGGCGGCGGCTTCGGCCTCGTCTGTCTGCTACTGCTGGCCGTGGTGCTGGTCGCCGCCTGGCAGTTGCGCGCCATGCAATCCACGCTGCAAGAAGTGGTGGAAGTGAACAACCGCCAGATGCTGCAGGCGCAAACGCTGATGCAAGACGTCAACAGCATTGGCCAGTCGATCCGCGACATGGCGCTGCTGCAGATCAACAAAGATCTGGACGAAGAAATGGCCAGCCTGAAAAGCAGCTTCGCGCACTACGACGAAGTGGAGCGCGCGCTCTCCAGCGCCGAAGGCCGCACGGCAGATGAAGACCGCATCTTCGCCGCCATGAAGGCCGTGCGCACCAAGGTGCAGCCCGCCATCATGGAAGCCGCCGCACTGGGCCAGGACGGCGCCACGCCAGAAGCCGCCAACATGATCACCAGCACCATCCGCCCCAGCCTGCGCGAATGGCGCAGCCACGTGCAAGCGCTGGTGACGCTGAAGACCACGCGCAACGAAACCCAGTTTCAAAGCGCGCAAGCGCAGCAAGCTTCGGCTACCGTGTTGTTGTGGACGATTGGCCTGCTGGCCATTTTGGTCAGCGTGGTGTGCGCCATCGTGTTACCGCGCTCCGTGACCCGCCCCTTGACCGAAGCCATTGAAGTCGCCGAGCGCATTGCCGAAGGCGACCTTAGCTCCAAGCTTGACACCCGTCGTGGCGACGAAATCGGCCAGTTGCTGCGCAGCATTGCGCGCATGCAGTCGGGCCTGCACAAGCTGGTGACACAAGTGCGCAGCAGCGCCAACAGCATTGCCACTGCGAGCCAGGAAATCGCCACCGGCAACCACGACCTGAGCATCCGCACCGAGCAAACCGCCAGCAATCTGCAAGAGACCGCGCAGAGCATGGAAGTGCTCACCGCCACGGTCAAACAATCGGCCGAAGCGGCCCAACAGGCCAACCGTTTGGCAGGCTCTGCCAGCGAAGTGGCCGCGCGCGGCGGCAGCATGATTGGCGACGTGGTCAACACCATGGGCGCCATCAATCAAAGCTCGCGCCAGATTGCCGACATCACCAGCGTGATCGACGGCATTGCCTTCCAAACCAACATCCTGGCGCTGAACGCGGCCGTAGAAGCCGCGCGCGCCGGTGAACAAGGCCGTGGCTTTGCGGTGGTGGCAAGTGAAGTGCGCAGCCTGGCACAACGCTCGGCCCAGGCCGCCAAAGAGATCAAGGGCTTGATCGACAAGTCGGTGAGCCAAGTGTCTGCGGGCTCTGATTTGGTGGAGCGCACCGGCAGCACCATGCAAGACATTGTGGGCGCGGTGCAAAACGTCAACAACATGATTGGCGACATCACCATGGCCGCGAGCGAACAGTCGGACGGCATTGGCAACGTGAACGCATCCGTCAGCCAACTCGACCAGATGACCCAGCAGAACGCCGCGCTGGTGGAGCAAAGCGCCGCTGCCGCATCCAGCCTGCAGGAGCAGGCCGCCAAACTGGCCGAGGTGATTCGCGTGTTCCAACTCGGTGACGAGCCTTCCAGCTTATCAATGCCAGCGCCGTCTGCACGCATTGCACGTGAGCGTCTCGCATTGCCGCGCTAACGCCCCTCTGAATCGCCAGGCAGTTTCGACAACGCCCAACGCCCTCTCTCTGGGTGTTGGGCGTTTTGCTTTGCGGTCGATTGAATACCTGTAAACGGTGCGCCCGTCCCCTATACTCGCCGCCGTTTGCTAGCTAATCCAAGAACCTGTTTAATGTCTTTTCGGGGGTACGCATGCGGTCCCTGCCATGTCCATCTAGACGCAGACCGCAGGTCATACGTCCGTATGGCCCAGGGATGTAACGACGAGGGGCGTGGCAGGGGCGGCATGCCCTTCGGGTTACCTCTTGCAGCAGAGCCATGCGTCGTTACGCGTCCTCGCTGGGCAGAGAGCCCAGCTTGCGGCGCGCGCCTAGCCTTGCACTACTGCAAGAGGTAACGTACCCTCGAAAAGACATTGAACAGGTTCTCAGCCATGCATCCACTGCCTCGTGGCCCCGGTATTGCGCCACGAGCTTCTGCCCCTTCATCGGCCTCGCATGACTCCTACACCTTTGCTTTCGCGCCGCGACGCACAGCGTTTGATCGCCAGCCTTTTCGCCCTGCCTGCCGCCGCACCGCTGTTGGCCCAAACCACGACCACCCCAGCCTTGGCACCACGCCTGCCGACCGAGGCCTTCGCCCAACTGCCGCTGCTGCAGGGCATGCAGCTGTCGCCCGACGGCAACTTTGTGGCCGGCATCGTCAACCTGGGCGACAGCAGCGCGCTGGTGGTGCAGGGCGTCACGCCCGGCAGCGCGGTGGTGCCGCTGCTCAAGACCGACAACGTACGCTTCACCTTCAACTGGGTCCACTGGGTCAACCCCGATCTGCTGATCGCGAGCCTGCGCTACCCGGCCACGCGCGGCGCGGTCGATACAACAGAGCGGCGGCTGATGTCGGTGCGACGCGACGGCAGCAAGCTGTTTCACCTCGACCTCCGGCCGAACCGCGATGGCGGCCAATTGGCGAGCATGGCTTGGCAAATCCAGGACGATGTCATCGATACGCTACCGGAAGACGGGCAACACGTGCTGCTCGCCCTGACCAGTGGCGGCAACGGTGAACCGGCGGTCTACAAAGTCAACGTCACCAACGGCCAGCGCGACATGGTGCACGCGGCCAAACGCGGCGTGGTGGGCTGGGTGCCAGACCGCCAGCACCAGATCCGTGTGGGTGTAGTGCAAAACGGCGAGCAGTTTGAAATCATCGAGCGCAGCAAAACGGGTACCGACTGGCGCTCGCTCTGGAAGTTCGAGCGTTACAGCGAAAACGCCACCTGGCCGCTGGGCTTTGACACGGAGCCCCAAACACTGTGGGTGCGTGCCTGGCACCAAAACCACTGGGCGGTGTTCAGCGTCAATCTGGCCGACCCTGCGCTCCCACGCAAGCTGCAACTGGCGCTACCCGGCGTCGACATCGACGGCGACCTGATGTACTCGGAACACACCAACGAAGTGGTGGGCGTGAACAACACGGGCACCGCCGGCGCAGCCAATGCGCGGGTCTACCTGTGGGAGCCCGAGCTGAAAGCTCTGGCCCAGATGATCGACCAGCAACTGCCGGGCCGCTACAACCGTTTGACCAGCTTCAGCAGCGACGAGCAGCGTTATTTGCTGTACTCCAGCGGCAATGGCCTCCCTGGCCAGTACTTCGTGGGCCACCGTACATGCGGTGAATTGCGGCTGTTGAGCGACACCCAACCCAAGCTGCACCCACGCCAATTGGTAGGCAAGAAGGCCACGTTCATCAAAGCCCGCGATGGCCTGCCGCTGCACGCCTTCATCAGCCAACCCAAAGGCGCAGCGGCCGACCAACCGCTGCCGCTGGTGTTGCTGCCCCACGGCGGCCCGGAGAGCAGCGACGATGACGACTTTGACTACTGGACGGAGTTTCTGGCCAACCGGGGCTACCGCGTGCTGCAGGTCAACTTCAGAGGATCGGACGGCGCGGGCCTGGCCCACAAAAAGGCCGGCATCCAACGCTGGGGCCTGGAGATGCAGGACGACCTGACCGATGCCGTGCAGTGGGCCGTCGAACAAAAGCTGGCCGACCCGCAACGCCTGGCCATCGTCGGTGCCAGCTACGGAGGCTACGCGGCGCTGATGGGCGTGGTGAAAACACCAGACCTGTTCCGCTGCGCCATCAGCTTTGCCGGGGTCAGCAACCTGCCCGACCTGGTGTTCGCCGCGCGCAACTACATCGGCGGCCTGACCGGAGCCGAGGCACAGATTGGCGACACCTGGGGCGACAGCGAACGCTTGAAGGCCACCTCGCCATCGCAGCAAGCCGCACGCATCCAGGTGCCGGTGCTGCTGGTGCACGGCACCTCCGACCGCGTGGTGCCAGTAGACCAAAGCAAAACCATGGCCAGCGCCCTGTCGCGCGCCGGCAAGCCCTACCAGTTCATCGAACTCGAAGGCGGCGACCACCATCTCAGCCGCTACAGCCACCGGCTGGAGTTCTTCCAGGCGATGGAGTCGTTTTTGGCCAAACACATCGGCACAGTGCGCAGCGACCTCTAACAACCTGCTCAGGGGAGGGTTCGGGCTCTCCCCGGCTGCTCTGCGCGGAATTTCCCTGCCAGAATAAGCTTGATGGCCGCCTACCCGATCACCCCCACCAAACTTCTTCGCCTGCCCCGCCGGCTGCTGGCCGCCGGCGAAAACGGGCTTCGCGTGGCCCTTAGCCACTACGTGCTCAACGGCCTGAGCGTCACCACCGGCCTGGTGTTGATCATGCTGCTGATCTTCGAGACCGCTGGCCTGGCGGGCGCCAGCAGCGCGGCAGTGGGCATCATGATCACCAGCCTGCCCGACGTGGCCGCGCCGCGCCACCGCAAGCTCATGCAGGTGCTGCCCGCGCCGCTGCTGGGCGCGCCGCTGTTCATGGCCACGCAGTGGCTGCGCACCGATGACTTCGCGCTGGGCGTGCTGCTGGTGGCCGGCACCTTCATGGCGGTGATGATGATGGCCTGGGGCAAACGCGGTGGGCCGATCACGTTTTCGCTGCTGTTCTCGATGCTGTTTTCGATGGCCGCACCGCCGCCGCCCTCGTTTGAGGCGGTGCTGGTGCACGGCGGCTGGTTTGCGTTGGGCGGCACGCTGTACCTGGCCTGGGCAGTGCTGACCGCCAAGCTGCTGAACAACCGCTTCCGCACCCAAATGCTGGCCGAGTGTGTGCAACTGCTGGCGCAGCTGCTGCGCACCCAGGCCGGGCGTTTTGCGCCCGAGGCCGACGCACAAAAACTGCTGGCCGACATGCTGCAGCAGCAGGCCGCGCTGGCCGACCATCTGCAGAACACCCGCGACGTGGTGCTCGAATCGCCCACGACGCCGCAGCGCGCGCGCCTGGCCGGCATTCTGCTAAGCCTGCTGGAAGCACGCGACCACCTGCTCGCCTGCGACCTCGACATGGACACGCTGCAACTGCAAGCCGGCGACACCCAAGCGCTGCCCGCCTTGCAGCAGGTGCTGCTGACCACGGCGCACCAGTTGGAGCGGCTGAGCTTCTCGCTGCTGCTGGGCCGCGCACCACAGACCATTGCGCCCATCTCCAACCAACGCGCGCTGCTGGCCGGCCACTTGCCAGACCGGCCAGATAGACATGGTGCCGCCGAACAGAACCCGTTGGCACCGCCCCCAATGGCGCTGGGCGAGGCGGACGAACGCATCTTGCTGCACAACATTGCCGACCGCGTGGGCCATATCAACGACGAAGCCGTGCGCCTGGCCGCGCTGGCACGCGGCGACCAGCAGCCCGAACTGGCAGCGGTGCGCACGCAGTGGCAAATGTTTGTCAGCCCCACGCGCTGGGCCTTGGCACCGCTGCTGAAGCAACTGGTGTGGGGCGCACCCATCTTGCTGTATGCGCTGCGCGCCACGCTGGCTTTGGGCGTGGGCTACCTGGTGTCGCTGCACCTGCCGTGGGCGGCGCACAAGTATTGGATTTTGATCACCATCGTGGTAGTGATGCGCGGCAACCTGTCGCAAACCGTGCAGCGGCGCAACGACCGGGTGCTGGGCACCTTCATCGGCTGCCTGGCCGTGACGGCGCTGCTGGCCGCCCACCCGCCCGCGCGGCTGTTGTTTGTGGTGATTGCGCTGGGCATGGGCCTGGCACATGCGTTTGCGCTGCGGCGCTACCTCTACACGTCGATTGCCGGCACGCTGGCCGGGCTGCTGCAGGCGCACATTCTGCTGGCCGGGGCATCACCCACCTTTGCCGTGGCCGAACGCCTGGCCGATACGCTGCTGGGTGCGGTGCTGGCCTGGATCTTCAGCTACGTGTTGCCCACCTGGGAGCGCAACCAACTGCCCGCGCTGGTGCGGCGCAGCGTGCGCGCGCAACTGCAGCACGCGCGCGGCTCGCTGGCGTTGCTGTCGCCCGCACAAACCACCGACCTGGCTTGGCGCCTGGCGCGCCGCGAGGCTTACGACAGCCTGTCGGCCCTGACGCTGGCCACCCAGCGCAGCCTGGCCGAGCCCAAGGCCGTGCGCCCACCCCTGGGCCCGCTGGAGTCGTTACAGGCGCGCAGCTACCAGTTGCTGGCGCAGCTCACCGCCGTGAAGTCTTTGCTGACCTTGCGCCGTGGCCAGCTCGACATGGCGCTGGCCACCCCCGCCCTGCAACAAGCGGCCAAACAAATTGAGGAAGCCCTGGGCGGCACGGCCACCGATGCCGTCCCCGCTACCGCAGCCCCCATCACAGAGCCTACGGAGCCCGGCGTGGCCGGCCAGCCCTACCAGCAGGCGCCCGACCCGCTGGTGTTGCACGACCTCACGCCCTGGCTGCTGCGCCGCCTGGCTCTGGCTGTCGCCATGGCGCGTGAACTGCAGCGCAGCGCGGCGCAGGCGCAACAGCCCATGCAGGGCTGAGTCAAATGCTACTCTTTATATAGCTACTCACGCTATTCCTTGGGGCGCTAACGGCCGATTTCCCTATGGACGCGGTGGCCGCCTACAGGGCCAGTCCGCAGACTCGGTATGATCGACCGCTTTGCCAGAAGCGTTAGGTTGCCATGTCCGCCGGAATGAATATTGCCCAGCAAGAAGCCGTGAATTACATGCACGGCCCCTGCCTTGTTCTCGCTGGAGCCGGCTCGGGCAAAACGCGCGTGATCACCCACAAGATCGGCCGTTTAATCCAGGCCGGGCTTGAGCCGCGCCGCATTGCGGCCATCACCTTTACCAACAAAGCCGCCGCTGAAATGCGCGAGCGCGCCAAGCACCTGATTGGCCGCCCCGCCAAAGACGTGGCGGTGTGTACCTTCCACGCGCTGGGCGTGCGCATGATGCGCGAAGACGGCGCCGTGCTGGGGCTGAAGCCACAGTTCAGCATTCTGGATGCCGACGACGTGACCGGCATCATCAAAGAAGCCGGCGGCACCATCGACATCGCCACCGCGCGCACCTACCAGTGGACCATCAGCAAGTGGAAGAACATGGGGCTGAGCGCCGAACAGGCCATGGCCCAGGCGGTGGACGACAACGAGCGCATCACCGCCACCATCATGGGGCACTACGAAGAGCGCCTGAAGGCCTACCAAAGTGTGGACTTCGACGACCTGATCAGCCTGCCGCTACGCTTGCTGCGCGACTATGAAGAGGTGCGCACCAAGTGGCAAAACATGCTGGGCCACGTGCTGGTCGATGAATACCAGGACACCAACGCCACGCAATACGAAGTGCTGAAGCACCTGGTGGGCACACGCGCGCACTTCACGGCGGTGGGCGACGACGACCAGTCCATCTACGGCTGGCGCGGCGCCACGCTGGACAACCTGCGCAAACTGCCGATTGATTTTCCCCAGCTCAAGGTCATCAAGCTGGAGCAGAACTACCGCTCCACCAGCGCCATCCTGCGCGCCGCCAACAACGTGATTGGCCCTAACCCCAAGCTGTTCCCGAAAACGCTATTCAGCGAGCTGGGCGAAGGCGAGCCGGTGCGTGTGATCGACGCCGAAAGCGAAGAGAACGAAGCCGAGCGCGCCGTGCAGCGCATCCAAAGCCTGCGCGCCACCTCGCAGTGGAAAGAGTTTCGCGACTTCGCCATCCTGTACCGCGCCAACCACCAGGCTAAGCCGTTTGAAAAAGCGCTGCGCAAAGCCGCCCTGCCCTACAAGGTGTCGGGCGGGCAAAGCTTCTTCGACCGCGCGGAAATCAAAGACCTGTGCTCGTGGTTTCGCCTGTGGGTCAACAACAACGACGACCCGGCGTTTTTGCGCGCCATCACCACGCCGAAACGCGGCATCGGCCACACCACACTCGGCGCCTTGGGCAACTTCGCCAGCCAATACAAGCTGAGCATGTTTGAAGCGCTGTTCAGCTCGTCGCTGGCCAGCGTGGTGCCCAACCGTGCGCTGGAGAGCCTGCACGAGTTTGGCCGCTACATGAACGACCTGGAGTACCGCGCGCGCCAAACCGTGGGCGCCGAAGACGCCCGCGCGTTCATGACCGAGTGGCTCAAAGAAATCGACTACGAGAAGCACATCTACGAAAGCGAAGAAAGCGAGAAAGTCGCGGCCTCGCGCTGGTCGAACGTGATGGACTTTTGCGACTGGATGAGCGCGCGCTGCGGCGGCCAGATTGACGATGCGGCCGGTGTCTCCACCATCGCCGAAACCAAGACCCTGATGGAAGTGGCGCAAACCATTTCACTGCTGTCCACCATCAGCGAGCGCGAGAAAGACCAGGACGTGATCACGCTATCAACCCTGCACGCGTCCAAAGGACTGGAGTGGCCGCACGTGATTCTGGCCGGCGTAACTGAAGGCATGTTGCCGTTCAAGCTCGACGACGACGATGGTCGCCAAAAAGTGGTGAGCGACGAGACCACCCAGCGCCTGCAGGAAGAACGCCGCCTGATGTACGTGGGCATTACCCGCGCACAGCGCAGCCTGGGCGTGAGCTGGACCAAGCGCAAGAAAAAGGGCCGCGAAATGGTGGCCGCTCAGCCAAGCCGCTTCATCGCCGAGATGGCGCTGGACGCCAACACCGTGAAAGAAGACCCACGCGAAAAACTCAAGGCCCTGCGCGCCGAGTTTGCCAAGCGCGCTGAAGAATCCGCCGCCGCCAAGGCCGCTGCGGCGGCCAACCCGACATGACGGGGCGCGGCCTCCGACGCACGTTTGGGGCCCTGCTGCTGGGCGCCACGCATATCGTGTGGAGCCAAACCGCACCGGTCTGCCCAGCACCAGAAGACGTCACGCCCCAGCATCTGTACGGCACCTGGGTCGCCGAAGTAAAACTTGGTGACAGCTCCGCAGAACAAATACGTGTACTCTTTACCAAGCATCCGGAACTTGCTGGCAGTGTGTCAGGCACACTCGAACGAGCGGGCTCCCGCGCACTCATCGCCGGCGACGTAGACCACGGGGAATTCACCCTGGAAGAGTCACTCGACGGCCAACGCATCAACGCCACCTGGCTCGGCCAGGTAGTGCCCAACTCTTGCGGCAAGGAAATCACGGGAACATGGACCCAAGAAAACGACACCACCGTCAAAACCTTCGTGCTGCGCAAGCAGTCGGGCTGGTAGTGCACCCGCTCTCTCGCTCAGGCGTTTCAAGCTTTACAGGACTGACCAGTCTCACAGGTTTGGTCTTTGGCGCCGCCTGGCTTGGCTTTACGGCCACTCCGGCACAAGCCCAGGTGTCCAGTTCGGCCACGCAGGCCACTTGGCAGATTTGCGCCAACATGACGAGCGACACCACCGCCCGCCTGGCCTGCTACGACCTGTGGGCCAAAGACCAGCAAAAGGCCGCTGCCACGTCGGCTGCCAGCACCGCGCCAGCCCCTGGCGCTCCAGGCACACCCACGCCCAATGTGCCCCCGGTCAGCGCGGCCGCGTTGGCCTCGGCCACCCCAAAAGAATCGCCGCCAGTGGACACCGCACTGCCTGCCACACGCATCATCGGTGCCGGTAGCGGGCTCACGGGTTGCCGCAACATGGACTACTCGGACCTGTCGCGTTTCTGGGAGCTGGAGTCGGGCACCGATTGCGGCGTCTACGGTGTACGCGGCTTCCGGCCATTGAACGTTTCGCTGTCGATGGCCGACAGCGTGAACACCCAGCCCACATCCGAAAACCCCGACCGCGACGCCGCCACGCCGATCGACTACCAACGCGTGGAAGCGCGCATCCAACTCTCGGTGCGCACCAAGCTCGCCCAAGGCCTGTTGACCTCGGCCAACGGCGGTGCGCGTGACTCGCTGTGGTTTGCTTATTCGCAGCAGTCCAATTGGCAGGTCTTCAACTCAGACCTGTCGCGGCCATTTCGTACCACCGACCACGAGCCTGAGGTGATCTACACCTACCCCACCACGCTCAACCTGTTCGGCACCATGAAGCTGCGCTACACCGGCTTGGGGCTGGTGCACCAGTCGAACGGGCAAAGCGACCCACTGTCACGCAGCTGGAACCGTGCCTACATCATGGCGGGCATGGAAAACAGCAGCCGCGTGCGCATCACCGGCCGCTACTGGCAACGTTTCTCTGAAAGCGCCCAGAGCGACGACAACCCCGGCATCAGCGACTACATTGGCCGAGCCGAACTCTCGGCGTTCTGGAACCCGAACCGGGACAACACCTTTGGCGCCACCGTGCGGCACTCGCTGCGCAGCGACGCGCGGGGTTCGTTCCGTCTGGAATGGCTCAAGGCCCTGGGCACCGGCACCAACCCCGACAGCGCGCTGCGCCTGCACACGCAATTCTTCAGTGGGTATGGCGACAGCCTGATCGACTACAACAAGCGCCGCAACGTGTTCTTGATCGGCTTGAGTCTGGTGGATTTCTAAGCCTGCGAGCTTAGCGACTTAGTGGCGGGTGGCTGAAGCTGCAGGCTTGGCCGCCTGCAGTTTGCCGTGCGGCAGCGTGGCCAGGCGGCTGAACATGCGGCCGCAATAACCGGCGATGCCGATGCATTTGTTGAGTTCGTCTACGGGTAGTGGGCCAGACACGACCACGATGTCGTTCGCAATGTCCACCGCGCCAGCGGCCCGCAGGCGGCGGCGCGCGCAGGTGGCCCAGGATTGGATGCGGGTAGGACTGCCGTGTTGGTGGAGTTCGCCGGTGCTGGCGTCAAACGCCAGGGCGACAAGTGCGGTACAGAGACGGTAGCGCCGCTCGCCGGTCGCTGGGCTTGCGGGCGTCGACATGTCATACAAATAGTAGTTGCCGGCTTTTAATTCGTAATGCAAGTCCATGGACGCCCTCCTTCGCACACCATTGTGGCGAATTCTGGCATCTGCGAAAGCCCGGAAAACCAGAGCAACACCCGCCATTCGTCGGCTTATGGGCGTCATCCCTCTGAAACAGGGCGCCAACGGTTTTGTCGGCGCCCGCCAGTTTTACAAATTTAAACAATCAGCCCGACAAAATCCTAGGTTTACAGATGTTCTCGGGCCTTCACGGCCACGAAGGTGAGGGGATGTACCACCCAGCCTACGGCAGGAGCCGCAGTCTAGGCATACGTTTTCCCCTTACTTGCAACTGGGCTCTGGATCAACGCCTCAAAGTCCCAGCGCGGGCAAGCTTAGAAAGCTATTGCGCGCCGCCACGCCGGTGTTGGCGAAGTCGGTGAACACACCGTCGATGCCCGCGCGGAAATACACCAGGTACTCGGCCATCGGGTCACCACCGTAAACGCCCGCCAGATACTTCTTCTCGTTACGGAAGGTGTAGCTGTGCACAAACAAGCCGGCCTTGTGGGCATCGGCAATCAGGCTGGTGGGGGTGACGGTGTTCACGTCGGCCAGCGAGCCGGTGTAGGGCGTGCCATCGGCATTGGTCGCCTTGAAGGGCACGATGGTGTGCGCCACGACTTGTGGCTTCCATGGGCCAATGCCGTCGGCGTAGGTTTTGATTTCGGCCAAGCCAGCAGGGGTCAGCATCTCGCCAAAGAAGCGGCCATCGCCAGCCAGCGTCCAGCTGTAGGGGCGGCCATCGACAAAGTTGTAGACATCGTCGGTCTTGTAGATCATTTCGCCGGTTTTGTAGTTGACGTCGTTGCCGTCCACCAGTTGAACCACGCGCGACTTCAAGCCAATGCTGCGCATGTACTTCAGGCTCGCCGGGTCAAAGCTTTGCACAAAAATCGGCGCCGTGGCGCTGTTCAGGCTGTTGTCGTTGATCAGTTTGACGATAGCGTCTTCAAACGGATGCGCGCCGCTGCCGCAACCGTTGGCAATGGCCTGAGCGTTGTTCCAGTAGGGATTCTTGGCTTCAGGGTAGACCGTCAGCGTGCGACCCAGCGCGGTGGATTTTGCACGCGCAATGTCGATCACCTCCTGCATCGTCAGGATGGGGTATTTGCCATTGAGTTCGGTTGGGCGTTGGTCGCGGGCGTCATACGTGGTGCCGCCGATCCAGGCCTTGAGTTCGGCCACGGTGAAGTCGGTGATCGACCAGTCGCCGGTGTGGTCTTCACCATCAACGATCAGGGACTTGAGCACCGACTTCGGATCGCTTGGCACCGTCAAGTCGCTCAGGTATTGCGCTGGGCCGCCATAGGTGGCGAGCGAGTACTTCACGTTGACCAACACACCCGGCACCGTGCGCTTGCGTGCGGCCACGGTGGCGTTGGTTTGGGCTACGGTGGCGATGTTGGTGTTGTCGCTCAGCCAAGGGTTGTGGCGCGCCACCAGCACGCAGTCCTTGGTGAGGTGCACGTCCAGTTCCAGCGAGTCGGCACCAGCATCTGCTGCGGCCTCGTAGGCGGGGCGGGTTTCTTCCGGGTACAGGCCCGGCAGGCCGCGGTGGCCGATCACCAGGGGCTTGGCGCCGTCCAGCGTTTTCAGTTTCACACCGCCGTCTCCGCCGCCGCCGCAAGCGGTAAGGGCTGCGGCGGCGATCAGTGCCAATGCAAGGGTATTGTGGATTTTGGGCATGGCTACATCCTCCTGTTATGTGTTGATGTGCGCCGATTCTTATGGCGCCTGCGTGTCAACACCGTGACAGTTGGTGAGCAAGCCCAAATTGAGCATGCACCCTTACAGATGCCTCGAAAAGCCCCGCCTGGGATAATCGACGGATGAATACCCCCACACCCAAGCCCGCCGCGCCCGATTCGGCCACCAGTTTCGCCAGCCTGCCGCTGAGCCCCGAAACCCTGGCCAACCTCACGCAACTGGGTTACCTGCAGATGACGCCGATCCAGGCCGCAAGCCTGCCACCGGCCCTGCTGGGCAAAGATTTGATTGCCCAAGCCAAGACCGGCAGCGGCAAAACCGCCGCCTTTGGCCTGGCCTTGCTGGCCAACTTGAACCCACGCCGCTTTGCCGTGCAAAGCATGGTGCTGTGCCCCACGCGTGAACTCGCCGACCAGGTGACCACCGAAGTTCGCCGCCTGGCGCGCGCCGCTGACAACATCAAGGTCGTCACCCTGTGCGGCGGTGTGGCCATGCGTGGCCAAATCGCCAGCCTGGAGCACGGCGCCCACATCGTGGTGGGCACGCCCGGCCGCATCATGGACCACCTGGAGCGTGGCAACCTTGACCTCAGCGCACTGAACACCCTGGTGCTGGACGAGGCCGACCGCATGCTCGACATGGGCTTTTTTGACGACATCGCCACCGTGGCACGCCAGTGCCCGGCCGAGCGCCAAACGCTGCTGTTCTCAGCCACCTACCCCGAAGGCATTGCCAAGCTGAGCCAGCAGTTCATGCGCTCGCCACAGCAGATCACGGTGCAGTCGCAACACGAAGAACACAAGATTCGCCAACGTTGGTACGAGGTGACCGACAGCAACCGCCTGCACGCCGTGGGCCTGCTGCTGAACCACTACCGCCCCACCAGCACCATTGCGTTTTGCAACACCAAACAACAATGCCGCGATCTGGCCGAAGTGTTGACCGCCGAAGGCTTCAGCGCGCTGGCGTTGTATGGCGAACTCGACCAACGCGAACGCGACCAGGTGCTGGTGCGTTTTGCCAACCGCAGTTGCTCGGTGATGGTGGCCACCGACGTGGCCGCACGCGGGCTGGACATCTCTGATCTGGAAGCGGTGATCAACGTCGACGTGACGCCTGATTCGGAAGTGCACATCCACCGCATCGGCCGCACCGGCCGCGGCGACAAGGAAGGCCTGGCGCTGAACCTCGCCAGCCTGCCGGAGATGGGTTTTGTGGGCCGCATCGAACAACTGCAGGGCCGCGAGTCGGAATGGCACAAGCTCGACACCTTGACGCCCGCCAGCGATGAACCGCTCGTGCCCCCCATGGCCACACTACAAATTGTGGGCGGCCGCAAAGAAAAGATCCGCGCCGGCGACGTGTTGGGCGCGCTGACCGGCGACGCCGGTTTTACCCGCGAGCAAGTGGGCAAGATCAACGTCAACGAGTTCTCCACCTACGTGGCCGTAGACCGCCGTATCGCCAAACAGGCCGAGCACAAGCTGGCCAATGGCCGCGTGAAGGGCCGTAGCGTACGCGTGCGTTTGCTGGAGGATTGATTTCCCACGGCAGGCGTTGCCAAAACCAACGCCTCATCTGCGAGACTTCATGAAGAATCGGCCACCTTTGCCGATTTGAGAACGTGCTCAAGGGAGACCTCGAAGATGAAACGCCGCACCGTTGTGACCTCTGCCCTGGCCAGCCTGATGCCGCCGCTGGCCTAGCCTGCAGACACCGCCCCCACAACTCCGACACCCTCTACAGCCCCCACCGCCCAAGCCACCAGCGTGGTCACGCCAATGACCGTGAACGTGTGCCGCGCGCCCTGCGACTGGACGCCCACCGCACCGGGCAACGCGGGCTTTGCTCCCGACTTGGAAACACGCTTTCAAGCCGGCCTGCGCTCGGGCTTGCTGCGCGACTTGCACGCTGTGCTGGTGTCTCGGCACAGCGCACTCGTGCTGGAGTACTACGGCAAAGGCAAAGACCAGTCGTGGGGCCGCCCGCTGGGCGAAGTCACATTCAACGCCGAGACGCTGCACGACGTGCGCTCGGTCACCAAAAGCATCGTCGGCATTCTGTACGGCATCGCGCTGGACCGAGGCCTGGTCCCTGCCATCGACAGCCCGTTGATGGCGCAATTTCCCGAATACCCCGACCTGGCTGCCGACCCGCAACGCGCCAAACTCACCATTCGCCATGCGCTCAACATGACCCTGGGCATGGAGTGGAGCGAGCAAGGCCGACAAGGCCTGTACGACAGCCCCGAGAACAGCGAGATCGCGATGGAGAACGCGAAAGACCGCTATCGCTACGTGCTCGACCGTCCGTTTGTGGCCGAGCCCGGCACCCGCTGGATCTACTCTGGAGGCAGCGTGGCGTTGATCGGTGCCATCCTCGCGCGCGGCACCGGCAAGTCGTTGCCAGACTTTGCGCAAAAGGCGCTGTTCAAGCCGCTGGGCATCAGCGCCTTTGAATGGGCGCGCGGGAATGATGACGTGCCGTCTGCCGCCTCGGGCTTGCGCCTGCGGGCGCGCGACCTGCTGCGCATCGGCCGTATGTTGGTCGACAAAGGCGTTGTGGATGGGCAACGCGTGGTATCGGCAGAGTGGATCAGCGAATCCTTCAAACCCGTGGTGCCCACGGGCGACGGCTTGCAGTACGGGCGGCTGTGGTACATCGGCGTGAATGCGCGTACGCCTGCTCTCTCGGGCGTGCGTCCGTGGGTGGCCGCCATTGGCTTGGGCGGGCAACGGCTGTGGCTGCTGCCGGATGCCAACCTGGTCACCGTCACTTTCTCGGGCCAGTACCAAGACCCCGAGCAATGGGTCAGCCCCATCCGCGTGTGGCGCGAAATTGTCGTGCCCAATTTCTTGGGGCCGATTTAAACTGAATCCTGTACAGACTCCCGCCCCCGCACGATGTCACAAGACCAAGCCACGATGGCGCCTCCGGTCAAACCACAGGTCGAGCCCCAGGTAGAACATTTCCGCCAGATCCTGCTCTGGCCTTTGCGGCTGATGCCGGTGCGGGGCTCCGAAGGACGGCACGCCAAACCCTGGGAACTGCTGGCCGCCATGGGCGACCGCTCGCCGTGGCAGGAAGTGGTCGACGAATACAACGGCAGCGCCTCGGCCTTCCACGAACGCCACTACAACGAGTTCGTCACCTTTCTACCCTACGTGCAGCGCTTCCTGTTTGGCGAGGGGCGTCGGCTCAACGGCCAAACCGGCGCGTTGGGCTCGCCCATGCGGGTGTTTCGCCGGTACGACGTAGCCCAGGCGCGCGTAGCCACGCGCTTTGGCACCGAGCCGCTGTTACTCAACATCGTGCACGTCGATCTGTACTTCTTTCTGGATCTGGACTTGGTGCTGCTCAACGTGGAAGTTAGCGCCGACCACCTCACGCTCGACCAAGCCCAGGACCTGCTGCACCGCTTTGGCCGTGGCTACCCTGCGGGCTGGGATCCGGACGGCCGCGCCCTGCATTGCCTGGCTAGCGCCGAATGGCTGGCGGCGGACGGCACCGTGCTCGCCAAATCCGATGCGCACGACCGCGACGCTTTCATGTCGTTTGTCAGCACACACCGCGCGCCCCGCCTCTCAACCCACTGGGCCTGGCTGTTGAATCCGCTGGTGAGCGACCATTCCGAACAAGAAGGTACGCTACGCTACCGCCAGATCGAGTACTACCGCATGCCGGTGATGGGTTTTTTGGCGATGCAAGACCCACGCAAGTTGACGCGTGACGACTTCATTCGCCTGGGGCTGGTGACCGGCATGTCGGCCGAGTCCACCCTCCAAGACCCCCACGCCGCCAACGCCGATTCGCCCTGCGCACCCTACGCCGCCAGCCACCTGCAAAGCTTCGAGCAAGAGTATTGCTACGACCGTTTCTGGACCGACGGCGGCGCCGCACCGCGCACCCGCTACCTGGCCAGCGGCCATTCGCTGGTGGTGGTGGGCGATGCCAGGAGCCAGTTCTACGGCTGCCGCGACCGGGGCGTACTGGCGCAGTTTCGCCATCAGCACTTCTTGGTGTTCTTGATCGCGCACTTCCAGAAGGCCGCCCTGCTGATGTTCTCGGACCGCCTGGCCGAAGCACTGAAGAACCTGAACATCACCGACCCCATCAGCATCCGCAGCTTCAAGCGGACCATTCGCGGCTGCTTCTCCAGCTTTTTGCGCTTCACGCACCGCTATTGGTTCCACGAGGTGTCGGAGCAGGCGCACGTGCGCACCTTGTTCAAAATGACCACCGCCCATCTGGGTGTGGACCCGCTGTACAACGAAGTCAAAGAGCGCATCGCCGAGATGAACTCCTATCTCGAGGCCGACAGCCTGCGCCGCCAGGCCAACACCGTGGTGCGTCTCACGGTCGTCACCATCTTTGGCCTAGTGGGCACGGTGACCACCGGCTTCCTGGGCATGAACCTGCTGGCCGAAGCGGACGCGTCGATGACGCGCAAACTGGTGGTCTTTGCCGTGGTTTTTGTGTTGACCACAATCCTGACCATCTACACCATGATGAAGTCCAAACGCCTGTCGGACTTTCTGGATGTGCTGTCGGATGAGCGCACCAGCGTCTGGCACAAAACCAAGGCGTTGGTGGCCGTCTGGCGCAGCCCGCCGGAATAAGCGTCTAGAAACAGGTTCTTACAAACCGCCCCAAGTTGCCCCACGGCGAGCCGCGTTGGCCCAGCACCGGTGCCCGGCTGCGCCCCAAAAGCACAACACCTGTGCAGGGGGTAGCCAAAGTTGTGCGCTCTGCTATTCTTGTAACTCATTGTTTGCGCGCGCCTGACTTCATCCCCCATGAAATACGTAGACCGACAACAGCTCACCGAACACCTACTGGAACTGTTTGACAGCCAGCTCCAACCCGGTGCGGCTCGCATGTCGCCGCAGGCCGTGCGCGAAGCGGTGGGCCAGGCCATTGAACGCGCCGCCCCCGAAGATGCGCCCCCCATCGAGAACCGCACCGTCACGATTCTGTTGTCGGACCTGCGCGGCTTCACCGCCATTGCCGAACGTTTTACGGCGATGGAAATGGTCGGCGCACTGAACCGCTATCTGGAGGTGATGACCGAAATCATCGTGCGCCACGGCGGCACCATCGACAAGTTCATGGGCGACGCCATCATGGCGCTGTTCGGCGCCCCGGTTAGCTTGCCCAACGATGTGGAGGCCGCCATGGCCTGCGCCATCGAAATGCAACTGGCGATGGAAAAAATCAACCAGGTGAACGCCGCGTGCGGCATGTCGCCACTGCACATGGGCATTGGCCTGAACACCGGCGAGGTGGTGGCCGTACACCTGGGCTCGCGCCTGCACCGCGAGTACACCGTGATTGGCGACCAGGTGAACCTGACCTCGCGCGTAGAAGCGCACAGCCTGCGCGGGCAGATTTTGCTCAGCGAGAGCATTTACCAGCAGGCTTCGTCGTACATTGAAGTGGGCGACATCAACGAGGTCAACGTCAAAGGCAAAAAGGCACCGGTGCGCATGTACGAGTTGCTGGCCCTGCCGCAGCACACGCCGCCACTGATCGCGCCCAAACGCGAGATCCGCAACAGTCCACGGGTAGAAGTGAACATGCCGCTGGCTTTTCATGTGCTGGAGGGCAAATCAGTGCTACCCACCGAACACATGGGCGAAGTGGTCGACATCAGCTACGGCGGCATGTTTGTCTTGAGCCCGGTACCACTGGAGCCGTTCGGCGACATCAAGATCAGTCTGGCCTTGTCGCTCATGGGCCGCGAGTTGACCGAGATCTATGCCAAGGTGCTGCGGTGCACGCCGGCTGGCGAGGTGTACAAATGCCCGGTGGAGTTCACCTCCATCGAACCCAAGGCGCAACAGGCGATCAAAGACTTCGTCGACAACCTGGTGATTGCGCAGAAGAGCTGACGCGCCGACGTGGCCAAGACATGGTTGCGGCCTGGGCAGCACAGAATCTGCAAGCGCGTCATGATGCTCTGTTGAAGTGGCACTACTTTTGCACGTGTGATGCAAGAAACGCCTACATCCAAAGAGTCACCTTTACCGCATGCTCTACCGCACCACGATCCACGGCCAAGCTTTTCAGTTTGACGACCTGCGCCAAGTCATGGCCGCCGCCAGCCCTGCCCGTTCGGGCGACTATCTGGCCGGCCTGGGCGCTGCCACGGCCCAGCAACGCATGGCCGCGCGCCACGTGCTGGCCGACACACCGCTGCGCCAGTTCCTCACAGAAGCCCTGGTACCCTACGAGAGCGACAACATCACGCGCTTGATCATCGACAGCCACGACGCTGCCGCGTTTGCGCCTGTGGCCCATCTCACGGTGGGCGACTTTCGCAACTGGCTGCTCTCGGCCGAAGCCAGCACTGCCGCGCTGACCGCACTGGCCCCCGGCCTTATGCCCGAGATGGTGGCCGCAGTGTCCAAACTCATGCGCAACCAAGACCTGATTGCCGTGGCGCGCAAATGCAGCGTGGTCACGCGCTTTCGCAACACGATTGGCCTGCCCGGCCGCCTGGCCGTGCGGCTGCAACCCAACCACCCCACGGACGATCTGCGCGGCATTGCGGCATCGACGCTGGACGGCTTGCTGTACGGCGCGGGCGATGCGGTCATCGGCGTCAACCCCGCATCCGACAGCCTGCCCGTGCTCGACCGCCTGCTGCGCATGCTCGACGAGGTGGTGCAGCGCTTTGAAATCCCCACACAAACCTGCGTACTCACCCACGTCACCAACACGCTGCAGTTGATGGAGCGCGGCACGCCGGTGGACTTGGTGTTCCAGTCGATTGCGGGCACCGAAAAGGCCAACCTGTCCTTCGGCGTCACCCCCGAAATTCTGGACGAAGCCTACACCGCCGCGTTGTCGCTGGGGCGTGGCACGGTGGGCCAAAACGTCATGTACTTCGAGACCGGCCAAGGCAGCGCCTTGTCGGCCAACGCCAACTTCGGCGTGGACCAGCAAACCTGCGAAGCCCGTGCCTATGCACTGGCGCGGCGCTACAAGCCGCTGCTGATCAACACCGTGGTGGGCTTCATCGGCCCCGAGTATTTGTTCGACGGCAAACAAATCATCCGCGCCGGGCTGGAAGACCACCTCTGCGGCAAGCTGCTGGGCCTGCCGCTGGGCTGCGACGTCTGCTACACCAACCACGCCGAGGCCGACCAGGACGACATGGACACCTTGCTGGTGCTGCTGGCCAGCGCCGGCCTGAACTTCATGATGGGTGTGCCGGGTGCCGACGACGTGATGCTCGGCTACCAAAGCACCTCGTTCCACGACGCCTTGTTTCTGCGCGAAACACTGGGCCTACAACGCGCACCGGAGTTCGAGGCCTGGCTGCAACGCATGGCTATCACCAATCCGCTGGGGCAACTGGCTGGTGACAACAGCACGCTGCTACGCAATGGCATGCAACAACTGAAGGCGCTGGCCGCATGAGCAATCCCGTCACCCCAAATCCGTGGCAAGACTGGCGCGCCGCCACCCCCGCACGCCTGGCGCTGGGCCGCGCGGGCGCCGGCATGCCCACCGATGAAACCTTGCGCTTTGGCTGGGCCCACGCCATGGCGCGCGATGCCATCCACACGCCACTGGATGTGGCGGAGCTCAGCGCACAACTGCAAGCCCAAGGCTGGCAAGTAGAGCAAGCCCGCAGCCGCGCCGAAGACCGCACCACCTACCTGCGCCGCCCCGACCTGGGCCGCCAACTGAACCTGGCCGACGCGCAGCAACTGCAGGCGCTGAATGCCACGGGCGACGTGTGTGTGGTGTTGGGCGATGGCCTGTCGTCGCTGGCCGTGGCGCGCCACGCACCGCCCTTCCTGGCCGCGCTGCGCCAGCACTTGCCCGCCGACACATGCTACACACCGCTGACCATCGCCACCCAAGCGCGTGTGGCGCTAGGCGATGAGGTGGGCGAAATCTTCCGCGCAAAAGTGCTGGTGATGTTGATTGGCGAGCGCCCCGGCTTGAGCGCCCCCGACAGCCTGGGCCTTTATCTGACCTACGGCCCAAAGCGTGGCAGAACAGACGCAGAGCGCAACTGCATCTCCAATGTGCGCCCTGAGGGTTTGGCATACGACGCCGCCGCGTTCAAACTCGCCTGGCTGCTACGCGAAGCCACGCGCCGCAGCGTCAGCGGCGTGGCGTTAAAAGACGAAAGTGACGACGCGGTGCTCACCAGCACCACCGCCAACGCAACCGGCTCGCTTACTCAAACCCGACCTTGAAGTCGTTGCGCCCGGTGCGGTCTTGCCCGCGCAGCAGCCACAGCGGCCGCGTAGCAAACGCGACCGGCACCCCCGACTGCCCTTCGGCCGGGTTCAGGTTGCGCTCAAACACCGAGCTGCCTGGCATGTAACGCAAAGCCACGCCGGTGCGCCGCTGGGTGGACCGGTTCACCTTCGCGCCGTGGATCATGTAGACGTCGTGCATGGACATCTGGCCGGGTTGCAATTGCAGGTCAACGGCGTCGGCCTCGTTGAAGGCCTTGTCGTCGGTGCGCTGCGACAGCACCAGGTCTTCGCGGTCTTCTTTCAAGTGGCCGTGTGTCACCTTGGCTGCATGCGAGCCGGGAATCACGCGCAGACAGCCGTTCGCGGTGGTGGACGGATCGAGCGCCACCCACACGGTGACGGTGGCCAGTGGCCGGATCGGCCAGTAATGGCCGTCTTGGTGCCACGGGGTTTCCTGGCCGTCACCCGCAGGTTTGCAAAACACGTGACAGCCCCACAGGATGACATCGGGCCCGATGATCTGCTCGACCATGTCCAGAATCTCGGGCTCCATCGCCAGGTCGAGAAAGTCTTTACTGCCCTTCACCCCTTCATCGTTGCGCCCCCCCGCGCGGCCCACCACGTGTGCGCTGACCAGCTTTTCGGGTCGCACGCCGGGGTTGTCGCGGATGAGTTGGTCAAGGGTGTCGCGCAAGTGGTCGATGCGCGCTTTGGGCAGTGTAAACTGCGGGATCACATAGCCCTGCTTTTGGTATTGGGCAATGTCTTCGGGGGTCAGCGTGGCCACTGTTTTGTCTCCTTCAAAGTCGCATTTGGGTTGCGTTTAAAGACATCGTGCCACGACCACCAAATTTCGCCCTCGGCTCTAACCCCAATGCCAGAGCGGCTTAGGCGGGTATCAACAACATTTCATACTACCTTTACGCCCGTCAGCTCTGGTTTTGGCGGCGGGTAACGCAGCTTCAGTTTCAGCAGGGTGTCGCGCAGCGCTGTGGCGATCATCAGATTGCGGTGGGTCTTGGAATTGGACGGCACGACGGTCCATGGCGCCCAGTCGGTGCTGGTGGCACCCAGCAGCGCTTCGTAGGCTTGCTGGTACTCGTTCCACTGCTTGCGCACTGCCAGATCGTCGACGCTGAACTTCCAGTGTTTGGTGGGGTCGTCGATGCGCTCTTGCAAACGCTCGCGCTGCTCGTCTGCGCTGATGTGCAGCATGAACTTCAGCACGATGGTGCCGGTTTCGCACAGCATGCGTTCGAAGTCGTTGATCTGCTGGTAGCGCTGCTGGGTTTGTTCGGGCGTAATCCACCCGTTGACCACTGGCACCAACACGTCTTCGTAGTGGCTGCGGTTGAACACCATCATCTCGCCCGCACCCGGCATCTGCTGATGGATGCGCCACAAGAAGTCGTGCGCACGCTCCGCTTCGGTGGGTGCCTTCCAGCCCACGGTGTGCACGCCCAGCGGGCTCATGCGGCCAAACACACCGCGCACCGTGCCGTCTTTGCCGGCGGTGTCGGTGCCTTGCAGCAGCACCAGCAGCTTGAAGCGTTTGTCGGCGAAGAAGACCTCTTGCAGTGCATCCAACTCCGTCGCCAGTGCCTCGACCGCCAACTTGTCCTGTGCCTTGGCGCCGGTGGAGAAAGGCTTGGCACTCGGGTCGAACTTTTCGAGCGGAACTGGCTTGCCCGACTTACTTGTGGTGGGCTGCCAGGCGGCCCAGGCGGTATCAGCATCAATAGAAGAGCGCGGCATCAAACATCCTTAAATCGCATGGAAGAAACAGGCCCTTTGTAGCGCATTCCGATCACCTCTGCGCCAGGCTTTTAAACTGCCGTTTTTTGATCGCACCTCAGGAGACGCCATGAGCACCACCATTCCCGCCACGCCTACGCCCGCAGATGGCTACGCTGGCAACGTCACGCCCGCATTAGCCTGTCAATGGTGGCAGGCTGGCGAAGCGGTATTGATCGATGTGCGCAGCGACGCCGAACGTGAATGGGTGGGATTTGTGCCGGGCGCCGTGGCCGCAGCATGGAAGCAATGGCCAGGCATGACGATGAACGCCGATTTTGATGCGAGCATCCAAACCGCGTTGGCCGGTGGGCGCCGCGCAGTGTTCTTGTGCCGCAGCGGCGTGCGCTCCATCGCTGCTGCCAAGCGTGCCACCGAACTGGGTTTCGAGGCCTACAACATCCTCGAAGGTTTTGAAGGCGATGCGGATGCCAACGGCCACCGCGGCAATGTGGGCGGCTGGCGCCGGCTGGGTCTGCCGTGGCGGCAGAACTAATCCAAGACTAGAGCTACTTGGTGACCAAACGCGCGGGCTGCTTTTGCAGCCATTGTTTGTAACCGCCTGCTTCAAATGGAGCCTCTTGCTCGACCGAGAAAAACGCACCGAGCAGGGTGCTATCACTGCCCACCGGAAACGCACGCGCCACGCTCGGCCCCCGGCTGCGCCCTAATGATTGACCCAACTCCAGGTCCATCAAGGCACTGCCTTGGCGTATATCAGACAGTTGCTTGGGTGAAGCACCTGCTGATTCTGCTAGGTCGGCGAGCTCTTCCAAACCGGTCGATGGCTCCAATTGCAGCCACGCGGCGCGGCCGTTTTCGTCGCGCCCCAGGATGCCAAACGGTGCGCCAATCACCACGTACTCGACCCAGTGCGCATGCACCAATTGGCTCAGGGCGCGGGCTATGGAGGGCACGCGCAACAAGGCGTTTTGCATGGGCGTCAAGGTGCTGCGCCACACCTGCGCATATTGGCCGGAAGCCAGGCGCTGCAAGCGTACAAGGGCATCTACCACGCGTTTGGAAACGTCGGTGGCCTGCTTCGGAATGAACTGCTCGATAAGCCCTCGGTTGAACGCTTGCACGGCGATTTGCTCATCGGCTTGGCCGGTCAGCAACACCCGCATGCCAGGCCAGTCGACTAGTTCGCTCAGCATTTCAAGACCGTTCATTCCGGGCATTGAATAATCAACAACACAAACTTGAGTCAAGCCATAACGTCTGCGCGAATGCTTGGTCCAATAGTCGAGAATCTGTGGAATCAACGGCGTGCCAGATTGGCGCCACCGGTCCACCAACTCCTGTTGGGCCCAGGCGTCGGCTTCCCACAATGGAGGCTCTTGCTGCAGTTGATGCAGACAGGCGCTGGGGTTTACATAGAAACGAACGTGCCAGTCTTTTGGTATGACCAGAGAGAGCATGGACAGGTAGTCCGGATCGTCGTCTAAGACTACGATGGAACCAGGACACTGAAACAGGGAGATACTCATTGCATACAATATTTCAAAGAAATTACATTCACATTGTCAGTTCAAGCGGAGCGTTTGCGCATGGCGTCTCCTGCTAGAACTGACAGCGCTGAACTCTCGACGTTGCTCGACGATTGGCTTGAAGCCGTAGAAGGTTATGCGGTCACAGCCATTGTGGTGCTGGGCCCGAATCCCCTCGGAGGCGCTGATGATCGCCGGGTATTGGCGGCAGCACCTTCGGCGATATTGGACGCCGCCCACAGTCTGGCACGAAGTGATGATTTTGGGGCCACTTGGCGGCAATCCAACGCTTCCCTTGTGGCCTGGCAGCATTTAGGCAAATCGGATCTGCAAAGTGCAGAGAACTGGCGCTCGCAATGGTTGCGGCGCGGACTGCAGAGCATGGTGCGTGTGGCGTTTCCGCTGCCAGCGCAGCGCGCGTTCGAGGTTTACATGTTCAGCCCGCACGAATTGCACGACCGGCAAGAGGCCGCCGTGCTGGGTTGGTCCGCCCTGAGCGTGTGGCCCAGCATGCGCGCGGCCATCACGCGCCAGCACAGCCCACTCACCGCACGCGAAGTGCAATGTTTGTCGCTGGCATTTGAGGGCATGACCGCGCAGGCCAGCGCGAACCGGCTGGGCTGCTCGGAGCGCACGGTCAACTTTCACCTCGCCAACGCCATGGGCAAATTACGCGCCGACAACAAAATGGCTGCGATTCAGCGCGCGTGCTGGATCGGCGCCCTTTGACACGTGCCGTTGACACGCGCCCTTTAAAACGCAGCCGTTAAGCGGGCGCCCTTTGAATGATGTCTTGCGCAGCCTGCTCGTAGGCGTGTGCGAGTTGCAGCAGCGCCCAATCGCCACCGGGGCGACCAATCAACTGCAGCCCCATCGGTAGGCCGTCGGCACTGAAACCGGCCGGCACGCTGATGCTCGGCAAACCGGCGAACGTGGCGTAGATCACCACTTCCATCCAGCGGTGGTAGGTGTCCATGGCCTTGGTGCCAATGTGCTGCGGCCAACGCTCGGCCGCATCAAACGGCCAGACCTGCGCGGTGGGCAAGGCCAGCACATCGTGATGCTCAAACAAGCCCAGCATGTGCTGATGGAAATGGCTGCGCTGCACCGATGCGCGCGTGAACTCGTGGCCGCTCAGTTGTTGCGCCTGGTCGTACTCCCACAAGGCTTCAGGTTTGATGAACTCACGGTTTTTCGGCTGCAGCAAAAACGGCTCGATGCGCGAAGCGACCAACGCACGGCGCCACACCAGCCAGGCCTGCCACACGGGCTCGGGCGCCGTGCCCAGCGGGATGGTATCCACACCACAACCTTGACCGGTGAGCCGCGCCAAGGCTTCCTCACACACCTGCAAAATGCCTGGCTCCATAGACAAGTAACCGTTCAAATCACCGAGCCAACCAATGCGTTGGCCGCGTGGGTCAAAGCCGTCCAGTTCACCGTTGAAACGTGCACCATCGTTGAGCGACAACGGCAGCCGTGGGTCATGCCCCGCCTGGGTGTCGAGCAGCAAGGCCACGTCGCGCACCGTGCGCGCCATCGGCCCTTCGGTGCTGAGCTGGTTAACCCACACATCACTGGTGGGCCACATGGGCACACGCCCCTGGCTGGGGCGCATGCCAAACACGTTGTTCCACGCCGCCGGGTTACGCAGGCTGCCCATGAAGTCGCTGCCATCGGCCACGGCCAGCATGTGCGTGGCCAGCGCCACCGCCGCCCCGCCACTGCTGCCACCAGCGGAGCGGGTGTGGTCATACGCATTGCGCGTCACACCAAACACTTCGTTGAACGAATGCGAGCCCAAACCAAACTCGGGCACATTGGTTTTGCCAATGACGATGGCGCCCGCCGCCTTCATGCGCTGCACCATCAGCCCATCGGCCTTGGGCACGAAATCGCGCATCAGCGGAGACCCCAAGGTGGTGCGTAAGCCCTCGGTAGGCGATAGGTCTTTGATGGCCTGCGGAATGCCATGCATCCATCCTTTCGAGGCCCCTTTGGCGAGCATCGCGTCGTGTGCATCTGCCTCTGCGAGGAGCACTTGCGCGTCACGCAGGCTGACGATGGCATTTACAGCAGGATTTACCTCGTCGATGCGCGCCAGAGTGGCTTGCATGAGTTCGCGGCATGAAAACTGCTTTGAATGCAGTGCAACTGATAGAGCGTGTGCGGGTAAACACAGCATTGGGGCATTTGGTATAGACATGTTTACCTTTATATTGCGCCTGGAAGGTTCAGGGTTCTCTCATTCGAAATTTTTCCGAGGAGTTTAGTGATGAAGCGTCGTTCCCTTATCGCCACAGCCGCCATGGCAGCTACTTTGGCGACCGCCTTGCTCGCACCATTTGCGAGCCAAGCCCAGGACAACAAAACCCTGCGCGTTGTGCCGCACGCGAACATCACCATCCTGGACCCCATCTGGACCACCGCCTTCGTCACGCGCAACCACGGCTACATGATTTACGACACCTTGTTCGGCACCGATTTGGCCGGCAAGGTCAAGCCGCAAATGGTCGACAAGTGGAACGTCTCCAAAGACAACCTCACCTGGACCTTCACGCTGCGCGACGGCCTGGAGTTTCATGACGGCAAGCCCGTCACCAGCGAAGACGTCATCGCCTCCATCAAGCGCTGGGCCAGCCGCGATGCCTTTGGCGGCGTGCTCGCCGCCAGTGTGGACAGCTACAGCGCCCCCGACGCCAAGACCTTCGTCATCAAGCTCAACAAGCCTTTCGGCGTGATGCTCGAAGCCCTGGGCAAGCCCTCAAGCAACGTGCCGTTCATCATGCCCGCGCGCATTGCCGCCACGCCTGGCAGCGAGCAGGTCAAAGAGAACATTGGCTCCGGCCCCTACAAGTTCGTCACCGCCGAATACAAACCGGGCGAGCGCCTGGTCTATGTAAAGAACGAGAAATACAAGCCACGCGCTGAGGCGCCAGACGGCACCACCGGCGGCAAGAACGTGTACCTCGACCGCGTGGAGTGGGTCATCATCCGCGACCCGCAAACCCAGTTCAATGCACTGGTGGCGGGCGAGGTCGACATCATCGAGCAACCCACGTTCGAACAGTACGCCACGCTCAAGGCCACGCCGAATGTGAAGCTGGTCGATGCGCAGCCTGACGGCCTGCAGTACATCTTCCGCTTCAACCACCTGCACGCGCCCTTCAACAACGTGAAGATCCGCGAAGCCGCCATGGTGGCCATGGGCCAGGAAGCCTTCCTCCGTACCCAAGTCGGCGCGCCCGGCATGTTTAAGTTCTGCAAGAGCATGTTCCCTTGCGGCACACCGTTCGCCAGCGAGAAAACCGGCATCTTCACCGGCACGGCCAACCCACAGAAGGCCGCGCAAATGTTGAAGGAAGCCGGCTACAAAGGCGAACCCGTTTTGCTGATGCGCCCGACCGACCTGGCCTCCATCGCCAAGCTGCCCCTGGTGGCCAAGCAACAGCTTGAAGCCGCTGGCTTCAAGGTCGACATGCAGCAAATGGACTGGTCCACCCTGGTGGCCCGCCGCGCCAAGAAAGACGCACCCGACAAGGGCGGCTGGAATGCCTTCATGACCGCCTGGACCGCTGGCGACATCTTGAACCCACTGACGATGTCGATGCTCAACACCAAAGGCGACAACGGCTGGTTTGGCTGGCAAGACGACAAAACCATCGAAGAGCTGAAGAGCAAGTTTGCCCAAGCCAGCACCGATGCCGAGAAGAAGAAGATCGCAGAAGACATTCAACTGCGCGCCTTTGAAACCGTGACCCACGTGCCGCTGGGCCAATACAACAACCCAGCCGCCGTGCGCAGCAACGTCTCGGGCATCGTGCCTGGCGGTGCACAGGTCTACTGGAACGTAAAGAAGAACTGAGGCAATGCTGAACAAGTTCATCTCGGCGCCCGCATCCCTGGCATGGGCAGCCTGCGGCGTTGCAAATCCTCGCCATAGCACAGGCTATGGCTGTGGTTTGCGCCTAGCAGTCCCTCCCACGCCAGGGCGCGGCCATCCGAGCGAACCTGTTCAACATCGCCCGGCCTTCGGTTTAGCTTGATCTGCAGCCCGCTGTTGCCACACACTGGCACGGCGGGCCTGCCCTCTGCTTTCGCCACGCTATGACATCCATAGCTGTCGCCGCTCACCACTGGTGCGCCAGCGGCCTATTTTTCTTAAGAAGTAAGTGATCTCGCCACCATGCTCCGTTTTCTGCTTCAGAGGCTGTTAGCCGTCATTCCGGTTTTGCTGGTGGTGGCGGTGATCGTGTTCCTCATCTTGCGCCTCACCCCCGGCGACCCTGCGGCGGTGATCGCCGGCAACAGTGCCACCAACGAAGACATCGACCGCATCCGCGAACAACTCGGCCTGACCAAGCCACTGCTGATGCAGTTCTGGATCTGGTTCAGCGGCGTGTTGCAGGGCGACCTGGGCTACTCGTTCTTCATGAACAAATCGGTCACCTCGCTGATCGCCCAGCGTATTGAGCCCACGCTGTCGCTGGCCGCAGGCACCATGTTCATCGCCGTGCTGGTAGCCGTGCCCCTGGGCACCCTGGCCGCCTGGCGCATGGGCGGTTGGCTCGACCGCATGCTGTCCGGCTTCTCCGTCGCCGGCTTCTCGGTGCCGGTGTTTGTGATCGGCTACGTGCTGATCTACATCTTCTCCATCAAGCTGCAATGGCTGCCGGTGCAAGGCTACAAACGCATCATGGGGCCCGGCGGTTTGAACGTCGGTGCCTGGGCTTACCAACTGGTGTTGCCATGGCTGTCGTTGGCCACCATCTACGTGGCGCTGATTGCCCGCGTCACACGCGCCAGCGTCTCTGAAGCGCTGACCGAAGACTACATCCGCACCGCGCGCGCCAAGGGCCTCAAAGAACGCGCCGTGCTGCTGCACCACGCGCTGGCCAACGCAGCCGTGCCCATCGCCACCGTCATAGGCATTGGCGTGGCGCTGCTCATCGGCGGCGTGGTGGTCACCGAGACGGTGTTCTCCATTCCCGGCCTGGGCTCGCTCACGGTAGATGCCGTGCTGAACCGCGACTTCCCGGTAATCCAGGGCGTGGTGCTGGTGTTCAGCGTGTTGTACGTGCTGGTGAACTTGTTGGTGGACGTGAGCTACCTTTTCTTAGATCCACGAATTCGTTATTAAGCATGCGCCAACTCAAAAAACTCTGGGCCAACAGCGCCTTCAAGTTCGGCACCGTGGTGCTGGCCCTGCTGCTGCTCATCGCCGGCATTGCGCCGTTTCTCGGCACGGTAGACCCGGCCGCCATGGACTACGCCAACGTCAACATCGCCGCAGGCACCAGTGGCAACTTTGCCTTACTCGACGGCACCAGCGTGGCCCACAAGTTCTGGATGGGCAGCGACAACTTCGGCCGCGACATCTACAGCCGCGTGCTCTACGGCACCCGCACTTCGCTCCTGGTCGCACTGTGCACCGGCGTGCTGGCGGTGGCCATTGGTGCCGTGCTGGGCATGCTGGCCGGTTACTTCCGCGTGGTCGACGCGCTGCTGATGCGGGTGATGGACGGCCTGATGGCCATCCCTGCCATCCTACTGGCCATTGCCTTGGTGTCGGCCCTGGGCGCGCAACTGTGGACGGTGGTGGTGGCGATTGCCATTCCTGAAATTCCGCGTGTGACGCGCCTGGTGCGCGCACTGGTGCTGAGCCTGCGAGAAGAACCTTTTGTGGAAGCTGCGCGTGCGCTGGCCACGCCCACACCGGTGATCTTGTGGCGCCACATCTTGCCCAACGCACTCGCCCCACTCATCGTGCAAGGCACCTTCATCGCCGCCTCTGCGGTGTTGACCGAAGCCATTCTGAGCTTCCTGGGCCTGGGCCTGCCGGCTGACGTGCCCACCTGGGGCAACATCATGGCCGAAGGGCGTGTGCAGTTCAGCCAGTACCCCGGCAACGTGTTGTTCCCCGCCCTTTTCTTGGTGCCCACCGTGCTCGCCATCAACCTCTTGGGTGACGGCCTGCGCGACGTGCTCGACCCCAAATTTGCCAAGAAGGCCGCAGCATGACCGAAGACGAAAAGAACTCCAGCCTGGAACGTGCCATGCAGCGCCGCGAGGATGCGGCATCGGCCCACACAGCCGCTACCGCTGCTGCTGAAGCCATTGTTGAAACCGCGCCTGTGGCAGAAGCTGAAGTGATCGACGCCATCGAACCCGAGGCCGAAGTAGAAAACGTCGCCCCCACGCGCGAAGTGCTTACCGCCGCCAACGGCCAAGTCTCCACCCAAACCCCCACCCGCCCGCCGGTGCTGGTGATCGAAGACCTGCACGTCGCCCTGCCCGCTGGCGGCGACCGCAGCCACGCCGTGCGCAGTGTGAGCCTGTCCATCGCGCCCGGTGAAACCGTATGCGTGGTGGGCGAGTCCGGCTCCGGCAAATCGGTGATGGCCACCACGGTGATGGGCCTGCTGCCAAAGGAGCTCAAGCCCTCGCAAGGCCGCGTGGTGTTGCAAGGTGAATCGATGCTCGACGCCTCGCCCGCACGCCTGCGCCAGTTGCGCGGCAAGACCATGGGCATGGTGTTCCAGGAACCCATGACCGCGCTCAACCCGGTGATGACCTGCGGCGAGCAAATCGACGAACTGCTGCGTGAACACACGCAGTGGAACGGCGCGCGCCGGCAGAAAGAAATCCTCGACATCCTGGCGCGTGTGAAGCTGCCCGACCCGGCGCGCATGGTGCGCAGCTACCCGCACCAGCTCTCGGGCGGCCAGCGCCAGCGCATCGTCATCGCCATGGCGGTGATCCTGCGCCCGGCCCTGTTGATCTGCGACGAACCAACCACCGCGCTCGACGTCACCACGCAGAAAGAAATCCTCAAGCTGATTGCCGAGCTGCAAGCCAGCGGCTCGGCCGACGGCCTGCAAAGCGGCGTGTTGTTCATCACCCACGACATGGGGGTGGTGGCCGAAATTGCCGACCAGGTACTGGTGATGAACCAAGGCCAGGTGGTCGAATGCGGCCCGGCCGACCAAGTGCTGCACCGCCCCGCACAGGCCTACACCCGCATGCTGCTCGAAGCCGTGCCCAGCATGACGCCGCCCCCTGCACGCGCCGAGCCCACGGGCGCGCCGCTGCTGCGCGGCAACAACGTGGTGAAGACCTACACCAGCCGCGACTGGCTCGGCCGCAGCCGCGAGACCCACGCGCTGCGTGGCGCCGCACTCGCCGTGCGCGCCGGTGAAACGGTTGGCGTGGTGGGCGAGTCCGGCTCGGGCAAGTCCACCCTGGCACGCTGCCTCATCCGCATGATCGACCCCAGCGGCGGTGAAGTCTGGTGGGGCAACACCGATGTGGCCAACTTCGGCGAAGGCCGCTTGCGCCCGCTGCGCTCGCAAGTACAGGTGGTGTTTCAAGACCCCAACCGCTCGCTCAACCCACGCCGCAAAGTGGGCGACTCCATCATCGAGGGCGCCATGAATTTCGGCGCTACTCGCGCAGATGCAGAGCGCATGGCGGCCGATTTCATGGACAAGGTGCGCCTGCCGCGCGAAGGCCTGGAGCGTTACCCCAGCCAGTTCTCAGGCGGGCAACGCCAGCGCATCGCCATCGCCCGCGCACTGGCCTGCAAGCCGCTGGTGCTGGTGGCCGACGAAGCCGTGAGCGCACTCGACGTGAGTGTGCAGGCGCAGATCCTCACGCTGCTGCGCGACATCCGCGACGAGCTGGGCCTGGGCCTGCTGTTCATCACCCACGACCTGCGCGTGGCCGCCCAACTGTGCGACTACGTGATCGTGATGCACCAGGGCGAGATCGTGGAACAAGGCCGGACGGCCGAGTTGTACGCCAACCCTCAACATGCCTACACACAGAGCCTTTTCGCAGCCGCCCCTCCGAACATTGCCTAGAACTTAGAACTCAGCCCCCATGATCAAAGTCCTCGTCGCCGGCTACCAACACGAAACCAATACCTTCGCCCCCACACGTGCCGACTGGGCCGCCTTCAACCGGGGCGACTCGTTCCCCGCGTTTGTGCACGGCGCGCCCATGGTGGCGCAGCTCACCGGCGTGAACCTGCCCATCGGCGGCTTCATCGACGCGGCACGCACCCATGGCTGGCAGTTGGTGCCCAGCAGTTGGTGTGGCGCAATTCCGTCTTCTTACGTCACCGAAGACGCGTTCGAGCGCATCTGCGCCAGCATCCTCACCGATGTGCGCGCTGGTGGCTTTGACGCCGTCTACCTCGACCTGCACGGCGCCGGTGTGGCCGAGAACGCGCTCGACAGCGAAGGCGAGTTGATCGCCCGCATCCGCGCCGTGGTGGGCGCCGATCTGCCCATCGTCGCCAGCCTGGATTTGCATGCCAACGTCACGCGCCGCATGCTGCGCGAGGCTGATGCCCTGGTGGCCTACCGCAGCTACCCACACGTGGACATGGCCGACACCGGCGTGCTGGCCGCCGAGCTGTTGGCGCGCCGCTTGAAGGCCGGCCGACGCGAACCCCAACAGGCCATGCGCCTGCCGTTCCTCATCCCGCTGAACGCTCAAAGCACCTGGATGGAGCCCGCCAAAAGTTTGTATGAAGCGCTGCGCGAACTCGACCAACGTTACGGCACGGTGCTGAGCTTCTGCATGGGCTTCCCCGCCGCCGACTTCGTTGAGTGCGCCCCCATGGTGTGGGGCTACGGCGCCGAAGCCGAAGTGGCCGTGCGTGCACTCTACGACCTAGTGAGCGCCCCCGCGCAATGGCGTCCCGACTACCTGGACGCCGGCCCCGCCGTTGCACGCGCCTTGGCGGTGGCCGACAGCGCCAGCCGCCCCGTGGTGCTGGCCGACACGCAAGACAACCCCGGCGCCGGTGGCGACAGCAACACCACCGGTCTGCTGCATGCGCTGCTGCAGCACGGCGCTGGCAAACGCTTCCCAGGTCAGGTCGCTTTTGGGTTGATGTTCGACAGCCATGCCGCCGCCGCCGCACATGCGGCCGGTGTAGGCGCGACGATCGAGATCGCCCTCGGCACCGCCGTGCCCACCTTCACCGGCAGCCTGAGCGACGCGCCGGTGCAAGGCCGCTTCACCGTGCGCGCGCTGAGCGACGGCACCGTCACGTTGAAGGGCCCGATGATGACCGGACTGACCGTGCAGCTGGGCGCCTGCGCCTGCCTGGAGATCGACGGTGTATTGATCGCCGTGACCAGCGGCAAGAAGCAATTGCTCGACCGCGAACTGCTGCGCATGGTGGGCATCCAACCCGAAGCCATGAAGATCATCGCCGTGAAAAGCTCAAACCACTTCCGCGCCGACTTCACGCCCATCGCCGCGCAAATCATCGTCGCCAAGGCCGCCGGCCCCATGGCCGCCGACCCGGCCGATTTGCCGTGGAAAAACCTCGATCCGAGCGTTCGCACCAAGCCCTGAGCAAGCCCTGAATCGCTTTAATCCCCAGCGTAAACCCTTCACTACCAGCCATTGCCCGAGGCCTTTTCGTCTAAGAATAGGCCACGTTTAACCTGGAGACACCATGTCCTCTCATAGCAGCAGCCGCTACGAACTCGCCGATTGCACCGCCCACGAACTGATCCAGCTGTACCGCACCGGCCAGGCTTCGCCCCTGGAAGTGGCCAGCGCCGTGTTTGGCCGCATGGACCGGGTGGACGGCACGCTCAACGCCTTCAGCCACATGGACCCGGAAGGTGCTGCACAGGCCGCGCGCGACAGCGAAGCCCGCTGGAAACAAGGCGCGCCGATTGGCCCGCTGGATGGTGTGCCGGTCTCTGTGAAAGACATCATCCTCACCAAAGGCATGCCGACCCTGCGCGGCAGCCACACGGTCGATGCCAACCAGCCGTGGGATGTTGACGCCCCCGCCACCGCCCGCCTGCGCGCCGCCGGTGCCGTGATCATCGGCAAGACCACCACGCCTGAATTTGGCTGCAAGGGCGAAACCAACTCGCCACGCACCGGCATCACACGCAACCCGTGGAACCCCAACAAAACGCCGGGCGGCTCGTCTGGCGGCGCCTCGGCCGCGGTGAGCGCCGGCATGGGCCCCATCGCCATCGGCACCGATGGCGCGGGCTCGGTGCGCATCCCTGCGGCCTTCTGCGGCAACTTTGGCCTGAAGCCCAGCTTTGGCCGCATTCCGGCCTACCCACTGTCACCCTTTGGCACCGTGGCCCACCTCGGCCCGCACACCCGCAGCGTGATCGACGCCGCCATTGTGATGAACGTGCTGAAGCAACCCGACGCACGCGACTGGACCGCCCTGCCCTTCGACCCACGCGACTACATGGTCGGCCTGAACGACGGCGTGATGGGCTTGCGCATCGCCTATTCGCCGACCTTGGGCTACGCGAAAAATGTGCACCCCGAAGTGGCCGCCGCCGTGCTGGCCGCCGCCGTGGCGCTGCAAGACATGGGTGCCGTGGTCGAAGAAGTTGACCCTGGCTTTGAAGACCCACTGGACATCACCACCGGCCTGTGGTTCCTGGGTGCGGCCACCGTGTGGAACGGCCTCACGCCCGCCCAACAAGCCGTGACCGACCCCGACTTCCGTGCGGAAGCCGCACTCGGCAACAAGCTCACCGCACAAGACGTGCAAGCCCTGCACCAACGCCGTGGCGCGCTGGGCAGCCACATGCGCCAGTTCATGCAAGGCTACGACCTGCTGATCACGCCCGCCGTGTCCATTCCCGCGTTCGACGCCAAGCCCGCCGGCCACAGCGCCATGACGCCCGAAGCCATGCTCGGCTGGACGCCCTTCAGCTACCCCTTCAACCTGACGCAGCAGCCCGCCTGCAGCATGCCCTGCGGCCTGACCAGCGATGGCTTGCCCATCGGCCTGCAAATCGTGGGGCCGATGTTTGGCGACGCCTTGGTGCTGCGCGCGGCACGTGCTTATGAAAGCGCGTTCCCGATTGTTGGGCCCGACTTGAACAAACTGCTTTGATGCTTCATCACTTCATTTTGGGTAGCGGCTCACGCTACTGTTGATTGCGCAGACGGCCGGCTTCTCTTCAGAAGTCGGCCGTTTTGCATTTACACCACCCTCCACTGAAACGAAACGGAAGCTTGCGATGACTTTGGCTATGAACTGGGAAGAATGGGCACACCACGACGGCGTGGCCTTGGCAGAACGCGTGCGCAAGGGCGACGTCACACCCGCCGAGCTGGCCACACAAGCCAAAGCCGCCATCGACAAAACCAACCCCACCCTCAGTGCCGTGGTCGAAGTATTTGACGATGCCGTGGCCGACCCGGTGCAAAACGGCACCAACCCAGACGGCTTCTTTGCCGGCGTGCCCTACCTGATGAAAGACCTGGGCCCCACGCTCAAAGGCCGCCTGCAGGAGTTCGGCTCGCTGCTGATGCAAGGCCACCGCCCCGCAGAAGACAGCTTCCTCACCGGCCAGATCCGCAAGGCTGGTCTGAACATCATCGGCCGCAGCACCACGCCCGAATTCGGCGTGTGCAGCTCCGCCGAAAACACGCTCTACACCACACGCAACCCGTGGGACGTGGCATACACCACCTGCGGCTCGTCAGCCGGCACCGCAGCCGCCGTGGCTGCCGGTGTGTTGCCCTTGTCGCACGCCACCGACGGCGGCGGCTCCATCCGCATTCCTGCGGGCGTGAACGGCAACATCGGCCTCAAAGTTTCGCGCGGCGTGTTCTCGCTGGCGCCCGGTTTGTCCGACCTCTCAGGCCTGGTCTCCATCCAAGGTTGCCACAGCCGCACGGTGCGCGACACCGCCGCCTTTGTCGACCAATGCCGTGGCGGCGCGCCCGGCGAGTTCATGCCCTTCTGGTCGCCCGCCGAGCCGTACAGCCAGCTCATTAAACGCGACCCCGGCAAGCTGCGCATTGCGCTCTCACACGAGTGGGGCGACTTCAAAGCCACGCCGCATTTTGTGGCCGAGCTGGAGCGCGTCGGCCGCTTGCTTGAAGGCCTGGGCCACCACGTCGAATGGGCGCTGCCCAAGGTCGATTTCCAGGGCGCCTTTGCCGCGCAAACCACCTGCTATATCAGCAACTTTGCGCAGGTCATCGCCAACCAGATCGCCCGCCTGGGCTACGAGCGCCCACCGGCCGAATTGCTGGAACCCATCAACATCAAAATCTGGGAAGCCGGCCTGCACACCTCGTACACCGAGCGCTCCAAAATGCAAGCCGTGTTCAACACCACCTCCCGCGCCTTCGGCCAGTTCTTCGAGGAGTGGGACATCATCCTTACCCCCATCACCGCCAAGCCCACACCGAAGGTCGGCACGTCTGAGTACCTCACCACCAGCACCAACCCCTCGGTCTACGACTGGTTCGACAACCTCTGGCAAAACTTCGCCTACACGCCCCTGGCCAACCTCTGCGGCATGCCTGGCATCTCGCTGCCCCTGGCAGCGCAAGAGAACGGTTTGCCCCTGGGCATCCAGGCGCAAGCGCGGCAGGCGAATGATGGTTTGCTGCTGCAGTTGGCCGCGCAGATTGAGCGCGCGATTGGCGGCAAGTGGAACGCGGGCCAACGGCCTGGGGTGCATGTGACGGCGGGCTAGGCTGAAGCGGCGGCCCATGATCGAGCGGGTGGATGGCTCGCTTGGTCTGCGCGGTGCGCTATGTGAGCGTCAGCAGTGGCGGTGAGCTGAGATTCGGCGCGCGGCACGGTGGAAGCTGCCACTCAACGTTGGAGCTAAGCGGACGGTTTGGCCGCGTTGGTTGGGGGACAGTAGACGACCGCGAAGCACTCGCAAGCGACGAGCATGTTCTCGCTGAACTCTCTGCCCGCGCGAGCGCACTCGCGCGTGAAGTACGTCCTGTGCGCCTCTTGCCAGAAGGACAGCGAGCCGTCGCCTTCTCCCTCGGTGGCTGCAAACTCCGCCGTGACCTCCCGGAAGGGCAAGACTTCGACTGATTGGGTTTCGATGATGCACAGCGGCCGCCCCGACCAGTCGGTGACGATGCTCAGATGGCCGGGTTGAGGAAGACCCTTTCCTTCCGCTTCGTATGACCACACCGCTCCTGCGGTTGCGCGCTTTGTGCCGCTTAGCACAAGGGCCGCAAGCTCGTTGGCGAGTTCCTCACTGTCGCCGAAGATGCAGGCTTCGTAGAAGCGTTCTTCGTCTGCGCGCCCGGTGAACTTGGCGAAGTCGCTCCAGAACGGCGCGAGATGTGGCGGAATGGACATAGCGTAACTTGTGCGATCTCACAATAAAAGTAAGCGACTGCTTGCGGGCCGAACGACCCGCCCACTGGATACCCTGCGTTTCGGACGCATGACCGGCAGTTTTGCGCAGGATGGATGAAGGTCCCCTAGTGGCCGTCTACGGCAGCAGACACACTTTAATTGCAAGTCCGCTGCGCGGTTCAAAGCAGCCACACAACAGTCAACTCAACCGCCGCCCTGCTCCGTCCCCGCCACCGCATTCGCACACCCCAACTGCAGCACCCGCACCAACAGCAGCATCACGTTGGCATCGGCCCAACGCAGACTTTCCAGCACCGAAGTTTCTGAGCGCGCACCGTGCGGGCCAGAGTGCACGTCGATGTTGAAAGTGGCGTCGACCTTGTCGCGCGAGAGCTGCACCACAGCACCCAGCAGCGGCACATCGACCGAGGGGCGCGGGCCGGCGGGGCCGTCTACGTCGACGCGCAACACACAGCCGGGGCGCATTTCATATTGCCAGCGGCGCTCGGGGTGGGCATCTTTACCCAAGCTGTTCATCTCGGCCAGGCGCTGCGCTGGCGTCATGTCGAAGGGGTTACGCAGGGGCTCGTCCTCCTGCGGGTAACCGTCTACACAGGCGGCGCCGAAGCACACCACAGCGGCGGCGAAGGCCAGGCGCCAGCGCAGGGGCTGGGCCAAAGGAGAGGCCAAGCGCGCCAGCCCGCTCATAGTGCAGCAGGTTCGGCGGCCTGGGCCGGGTCTGCGGTGACGATCTTGGTCGCCAGGATTTTGTCGATGGTTTTGCCGTCCATGTCGACCACTTCGAGCTTCCAGTCTTCCCACTGCACGGTGTCGGCTACCTTGGGCAGTTTGCCGGTGAGCAGCATGATCATGCCGCTGAGCGTGTGGTAGCGGCCACGTTCTTCTTCGGGCACGGCGTTCAGCTCCAGGCGGTCTTTCAGCTCGGGCACGGGGATGTGGCCATCCAGCAACCAACTGCCGTCGTCACGTTGCACGGCCCACGAGGTGGCGGGGTCGCGTGGTTGAAACTCGCCGGTGATGGCTTCAATCAAATCTTGCAGCGTCACGATGCCTTGCACTTCGCCGTATTCGTCGATAACAAACGCCATGTGCACGTCCGACAGTTTAAAGTTGTCGAGCAGCTCCATGCCGGTGATGGTTTCAGGCACGTAGAGCACGGTCTGCAGCGGCTGGTGGGCCAGGCTGTGCGCTGGATCGCGCAGCGTGCGCGACAACCATTGGCGCGCGTTGATCACGCCCAAAATTTCGTCCATGCTGCCGCGCACCACAGGGAAGCGCGCGTGGTCGGAGCTTTCAATGCGCTGCAGGTTGTCGGCAAACGGCGCATCAATGTCGATACACACCACATCGCCGCGCGGCACCATCAGCGAGCCGATTTGCCGGTCGTCCAAACGGAACACGTTGCGCACCATGGTGTGCTCGTGGGACTCGATCACACCGGCCGTCGTGCCTTCGACCAGCATGGCGTGGATCTCTTCTTCGGTCACCGGGCTGCCGCTGGTTTCTTTCACGCCCAAGATGCGCAGCAAGGTGCGCGTGGAGGCCGACAGCAGCAACACAAACGGCTTGGTGGCCAGCGCCAGAAAGTTGATGGGCCGCGCCACCAGGCGCGCAAAGGTTTCGGGGTACGACTGGCCAATGCGCTTGGGCACCAACTCGCCCACCACGATGGAGAAGTAGGTGATCAACACCACCACAAGGCCGGTGGCACCGTACTCACCGTAGGTGCGCGGTACGCCCAGCGATTCGAGCCACAGCGCCAGCGGCGCGGCCAATGCCGCCTCGCCCACGATGCCGTTGAGCACACCAATGGAGGTAATGCCGATTTGAATCGTGGAGAGAAAACGCGTGGGGTCTTCGCCCAGTTTGACCGCTGCGGCGGCCCCGTGGTCGCCCTCATCGAGCAGCTTTTGCAAACGGGCTTTGCGTGCGGTCACCAGTGCGATTTCCGACATGGCAAAAAGGCCGTTGAGACAGATGAGGGCGAAGAGTATGGCTATTTCCATGATGAGGGCGCTAAGTACGCTTGCTGCGTGTGACGCACCCTAAGGTTGTTTTGAGGAAAACCATTTTATGGAATGGGGCTTTTTCCTTTTTTTTATAGGTGTGTTCTGGGCGACACGGCCAGCCCCTCCACACGCCTGTATACGGCTCACGCAAGCAACTGGTAACCTCCTCTCTCCAGCGCATCTTTTCCCTTGTATGAACCTCACCCCTCCGGCCACTTCGGTCAATGTTCTGGATCTCCTGATTGACGCCGTGTGTGTGGTCGATGCCGAGGGACGCTACGTCTTCGTCAGCGCCGCATATGAACGCATTTTTGGCTACACCCCCCAAGAGGTGCTGGGCCGACGCATGATCGAGTTGGTTCACCCTGATGACCGCGCACGCACCATGGCCGTGGTGGCCGACATCATGGCCGGCCAGTACCAACTGAATTTTGAAAACCGCTACCTGCGCAAAGATGGCGGTGTGGTGCACATCATGTGGTCGGCGCGCTGGTCGCCCGACGACGGCATGCGGGTGGCAGTGGCGCGCGACGTGACCGAGCGCAAGCGCACCGAGGCGCTGCAGGCGGCCACCTATGCCATCTCTGAAGCCGCCCACGCGGCCAGTGACTTGGTGGCGCTGTTTGAACGCATTCACAGCATTGTTGGCAGCTTGCTACCGGCCACCCATTTCTCGGTGGCGCTGCTGAACGCCGTCACGCAAGAGATCCATTGCCCGTACCACGTGGCACCCATACCCTTGCACACCCTGCCCATGGGCGAAGGCAGCCTGTGTGCAGAAGTGGTGCGCACCGGCCACGCGCTGCGGCTCAGCCCAGCCAACGCCAGCACGGTGGCGCCGCACCTGCAGGCGGCCGCCCAACACCAGCAAAGTGTGGTGCCGTATTGGCTGGGCGTGCCGCTGAAGGGGCGCCAGGGCACATTGGGGGCACTGGTGTTGCAAGCCGATGAAGCGCACGCCGGCTACACCGAAAAAGACCAAGAGCTTCTGCAGTTCGTGTCCACCCAGGTCGTCACCGCCATCGAGCGCAGCCAGGTCAACCAGCGGCTGCAGCAAATGGCCCTGTACGACCCACTCACCCAGTTACCCAACCGCCAGTTGTTCAACGACCGCCTCAAGGCCGCCTTGACCCGCGCGGTGCGCGAACACAGCACCCTGGCACTGCTGTTTGTGGATCTGGATCGCTTCAAAAGCGTGAACGACAGCCTGGGCCATGCCGCTGGCGACCTGCTGTTGCAAGGCGTGGCCGCACGCCTGAGTGCCTGCGTGCGGGCCTCTGACACGGTGGCGCGGCTTGGTGGCGACGAGTTTGTGTTGCTGCTGGAAAGCGGCCATGACCACGTGAGCCAAACCACCTCCACAACCGCCACCTGCGCCGACACCGTGGCCGCCAAAATCCTCGCAGCCTTCGCCAAGCCCTTTGACTTGAACGGCACCCCCGTGCACATTCACCCCAGCATCGGCATCGCCGTGTACCCGCAACACGGCCAAGACGCTGAGCGCTTGCTCAACCATGCCGATGAGGCGATGTATGCCTGCAAGAATGCGGGCCGCAACCGACTTGGGCCTTGAACGCCCGCCCGTCGCGCTAGCGTTTTAATAGCTGGTTGCGCCACGGCAGCTTGCCTGCCAGGCCTTTTCCTTTCAAGAACCTGCGGTCTTTCCTTTTGGCTTGCGCACGGCGCGCACGGTGCCGCTGGGGCCGCCGCCGCAATAGAACAGATCGGCACCATCCGATTCGAGCCCGCTGACCACGATGCCCGCAGGCATTTCCAGCCGCGTGAGTACCGTGCCGTTCACGGGGTCGACGCGGCGCACTTCACTCTCTTCACCTTCCCAGGTGCCGTGCCACAGCTCACCATCAACCCAGGTCACGCCGGTGACGAATCGGTTGGATTCGATGGTGCGGATGATGGCGCCGGTGGCGGGGTTGACCTGGTGGATGCGGCGGTCGCGGTACTGGCCCACCCACAAGCTGCCTTCGGCCCAGGTGAGCCCCGAGTCCGAGCCGCTGCCGGGAGCGGGAATGGACGCCAGCACCTGGCCGGTGGCGGGGTCGATCTTGTCGATACGCGTCTCGGCAATTTGGTAGAGGTGCTTGCCGTCGAAGGCTGTGCCTGCGTCGCACGCCACATCGAGTGTGCGCGTGGTTTCGCCGCTAGTGGGGTCGAAACCCACGAGCTTGGCGCCCGTGGCGGCCCACACGCGCTGGCCGTCGTGGGTCACGCCGTGGATGCGGTCGGCACCATCGAAGGGGCCGTACTCGCGCACGATTTGTGCAGCTTGCACCAAGGTTTTTTCTGTGGCTTGGGATTGGCCACGTTCGATCGTCTGACTTGTCATGAAAGGCTCCTGGTAACGCGCCTAAAAGTGGCGCGGTGAATCCACTTTAGGGAAACGGCAGCACAGCGGGGAGTAACAAGATCGTCGTGAATTCCACCAGCGGCGGCGCGAGCCAACGGCGTGCGCGCGCCAGGCCCACCGAACGCACACGGCCCTGGGCCTCCAGATCGGCCAACGCACGTTGCACGGTGCGCTGGCTGGCTCCCAGCGCCAAGGCCAGGGCCGAGGTAGACCACGCTGCACCGTCGGACAGCAACGCCACCAACGCGGCGTCGTCGCCCTCTACCGGCGGCGCCAGCAACACCAACTTGCGGTCGCCCAACGGCCGCAGGACAAAGCCGCGTGACGTGGCCTCAACTTGCGCCAGGCCATGCAGCAGCGCCCGCAAACGGCCCATCTCTACACGCAAACGTGCGCGGTGCGTTTCGTCAGGGTGGCGCGTGCGAAAGGCTTTGGCGATCAACGCGTCACGGTGCACATCGCCGGGCCAGGCTTCGGCCAGCGCCCGCGCCAGGTTCCACAACACGGGTCGGCGCGCCAGCGGCAACCAGGTCGCTGCCGCGCGAAGGCCGCGCTGGCAGGCATCGACCACCAACACATCGGCATCGCGCAACGCGGCGACGTCGTCGAGCGACAAGACCTGTTCGCCATCGGCCGACAAACGCCGTGCGGCTGGTCGCTGCAGCAACGCCATGGCGTCCGCCACTTCGGCCCGCAACGCGGGGATGCGCGCGGTTTGCGCTGCAGCTCCTGCGCGGTCCAAGGCGGCACGGGCAGGCGCCATCTGCAGGGCACGCAGTGCCAGCTCAGCGGTGGTGAGTTCAGCCACGGCGGCGATAGCGCTAAACGCGGACGGCAAGCGTGTGGTGTCGACACCGGCCAAGGTTTGGGTGGCGTCCGTCACGCGCCCGAGCAGCAACAGCCAGCGTGCGGCCACCAGCCGAGCTTGCAGGGCATTGGCGTGGTCGCCATGCGCTTGGAGTGTGGCCGCAGCCGTCAGCAAACCACGAGCAGAAAGGGGCGAACCGCTCAGATCGCGCATGGCCAGCGCCACTTCGGCTTCGGCCACCACACAGCGCGCGCGGGCTACGGCTTCATGGGCGCCAAAGCCACGCGCGGCGCGCCGCAACAGTTCACGCGCCCTTGGGTGCTCGCCTAACTGCGCCATGGCAATGCCACGCAGCGCCAGCGCCGGCGGATCGTCGCGCAGGGCCACGCGTTTGAGCGCGCCCAGCGCATTCCCCGCAGCCAGCGCGCGGGCAGAGGCAGAGATGAGGGAGTCCATGGCGGCAGATTACACCGCCGTGCGCCCCCATGGAGACCTCGTTAAAACACTAGGACATTTGGCAGGTGAAGTTGGCCGCGTCGTTCAGCGACGCGCCCGCCGCACCCGTAAAAATCGGCTTTGCAGGCCAGCGGCACATGGGGCGGCCACGGTTGGCGCCGGTGTTGTTGTCCACTGACGCGATCACCTCGGGCGCGGTGCCGTTTTCCACCCAACTGTGCAACACGCTGAGTCCGTCGTAGCCCAGGTTGTACGGGCCAAAGCCGTGGCCGTAACCGGGAATCGAATAGAAGCGCACGAAGCCATCCACCGCCGTCTGGCCCAACGCGGCCACTTGGCGCTGGTAGTAATTTTCGGTGTTGTGCGGGCTGATGAAGTCGTCGGCCGTGCCGTGCGTCAAGATCAGTTTGCCGCCCTTGGCGCGAAAGGCGGCCAGGCTCACAGCCGTCACGTCGGTGATGTTACCCAACGCCTGCAGGCGCGCTTTGTAGGCAGCGGGGTCGTAGGTCAAGGCATCGAGTGCGGGGTTTTGCGTGGCGAAGTATTGGGCGTGTGCGGCGCCAATGTTGTAGAGCAGTGCGTCGGTCGCCAGAGGCGGGTTGGCCGGCACCGCAGACGCGCCGAATGACGAGACATTGAACAACGCGCCTTCGAGCAACGGCCAACGTGGAAACACCTGCTGGCCGGCCACTTCAAAACCCAGGTCGTAAGGCGAGGCAATTTGCTGCACGGCGGCGATTTGCGGATCAGACAAACAAGTGTCACCTGTGTCCGCGCCACCCGCGCAGCGCAGCGTGGCTTTCACGGTGTCGATGTTGAAGGCGGCATTGCAGGCCGAGACGTTGCCGATGATGCCGTCCTTTGCGCCGTCCAGCCCGTCACACGCCGCGTAGACCGCGTTGGTCAGCAGTGTTTTCTTGGCGGGGTTGATCCAGCCCGCACCACCGTTGGCGTAGAGCGCCTTGCCCACGTTGAGCGACGCCAATTGCAGCAGCGTGATGTTGTAGGCCGGGTAGTTGGCGATCACGCCGTCGTAGTCCGCCGGGTAACGCGCGGCGGCGTCCAGCGCCTCGTGGCCGCCTTGAGAGCCACCGATGAAGTAGAAGCGCTTGGGGGCCTCGCCATAACGCTTTTGCACAATCGCCATGGCCACGTCGTGTGTCTTCTTGACCGACTGCTGGCCGTAGTTCAGCAGCGCCTCGGCGTTGAGCGCAAAGTTGCCGTCAAATCCGCTGGCGGCCTTGTGGCCGCCATCGCTGCCCAGGGTCACATAGCCTTGTTTCAGCGCATTCGCCGTGCCCGCAACTTGCGCGGTGTAGGCCCCCAGGCCGGTGACCAGAGTGCCGTCGTACGCGCCGCCGCCAAACTGGAGCGCGCGCTGGTTCCAACTGGTGGGCAGGTTGACCTGAAATTCCATGCTCGGGGCCGATGCGCTCACCGGCGCGATGAAGCCGGTGACGGCGCAGTATTCACCATTGGTGTTGCCACTGGCGCTGGCCGAGACCAAGGTGGCGGTTTTGACGCTAGCGCCCGAAGTGGGCAAACCGATGGACGAGGCGCCGATGGACAGTCCCACTAACCCGGCGCAAGCCTCTGCCGGTGTGGCCACGAGGCCAATGGTGGAACCGCCACCGCCTCCGCAGGCCGTGAGCGAGGCCAAAAGGGCCACGCTGAAGGCGCCAAAACCAAACTTCGCGCCGGGGTGCCGATGAATGTGCAATGCCATGCTGTCTCCTGGATTTTGAATTGACTGACCCAGGTGCAATCTAGACGGCGGCGGCTTTGGCGTCGTTCATCGCATTGCGATTTTGCAGAAAATTGCTGAGGGAAAACACCGACCGATTGGCCAACGCATCGGCATTCCATCGAATGCTTAGCGTTCTAACATCTCTGCATGGATAAGCGTTCGTTTGAATCCGCCCGCGTGCCCATGGCATGTGACCCCACTGCAGCAGGCACATCACGCCCTCCTCTGCCGCCAAGATCGTTGTTCCACAACCCGCCGGAGCCCTCGTTGCTGAAGGCTTCACAACTTTCTGCGTGGGCCGGTTTTCGCATGGGCATTTTTGAGGCGTCGAGCCACCGCGAGAGCCGCACCATCGAGTCGCCCTTTGCCGTGTTGGCCCTGGTCACCAAGGGCCGCACCCGCGCGCATTTGCGTAGCCGTGGCAGCACCTGGGACTTCAGCACTAACCTCAACACCATGGGCCTCTTTGGCCCACACCTGGAAGTGGCCTATTCGCGCTGGGAATGCGAGCCCGGCGCCGAGCGCATGATTGTGGAGTTGGACTTTGACGAGTTGGCCGCAGAAGGCGACCTGGGCGCCTTGCTGCCGCCACGCCGCGCGCTACAACAGGATCTGACGATTCAGGACGACCACCTCGCCATGCTGCTGCGCCTCATGGCCGATGAGATTCGCCATGGCAGCCCGCACGGCCGCTTGTACGCCACCTCGCTATCACTCAGCCTGGCCGCGTACTTGAGCACCCACCACGCCGAGGGCGGCCGCGCACCGGCACGCGAACGCGGCACCCTCAGCGCGGAGCAGAAGTCGCGTGTCATCGCGCTGGTAGACACGGACTTGGCACGAGACCTCGACCTGGCCGAATTGGCGCAAGCGGCTGGCGTGAGCCGCTTTCACTTTCTGCGCCTGTTCAAAAACACTTTTGGGCAGACGCCGCACCGCTACGTGCTCGACCAACGCCTGGCCACGGCGCGCCGGTTGCTGGAGACCACCGCGCAGCCGATTGCGCAAGTGGCCTTTGCCACCGGTTTCTCCAGCCAAAGCCATCTTTCCACCGCCATGCGCCGCAGCACCGGCTTGTCGCCCAGCACCTGGCGCCGCAACAACGCGTAAAAATGCACACTTTGAGCCGTAAATTGAGGCCAGTGCGCCCCACCCCACCGCCTGGACATACAGGCCACAAACTTCCTGCTTAGACTGCGGGACACGCCACTGGCGCACCCCAAGCGGCCCCTCACATCGGGCCGTGCAGCCCGCCGGTGCCAGCGTCTTCCAAAAGAAATTTATGCACTTTCTACGCAAAGCAGAAGCCCTTGCCTTCGTGCGCCAGCGCCACGCGCTGTTCGATGCCGACCCCACGGGCAACCCCTACGCCAGTAGCGCCTGGACTTTGCACTTCATTGAACAGATTGCCGAAGACGACTGGACGTTTGCAATTGCCGAAGAAGTCGAAGCCGATGACGCCGGCAGTGCCAGCCTGATGCTGCTGTACAGCGAGCCAGACCAAAGCGACCACTGGCAGGCGGTGACCAACTACTACGCGTCGCTGTACGCACCGCTCATCAGCAACGCCGCCGACCGCACGGGCGCCATGACACGGCTGGTGAACCAGGTGGTAGCGCAGCGGCCACGCTGCGCTGTCGTCAACGTACAGCCGATGGACGATACCAGCGCCGACACCTTGGCCCTGCAAGCCGCGTTTGCACAAAACGGCTGGTATGTGCGCACCTATAGCTGCTTCGGCAACTGGTATTTGCCGTGCGCAGGTTTGTCGTTTGAAACCTTCATGCAAAGCCGCGATTCCAAGATGCGCAACACCTGGAGTCGCAAGGCGAAGAAATTCAAGGAAGGTGCGGCCGACGGCGGACGTCTGCAAATCGTGACCGCCCCGGCCGACGTGCCCGTGGCCATGGCCGCTTACGACCGCATCTACGCCAAAAGTTGGAAGAAGCTCGAACCCTACCCAGCCTTTGTACGCCAATGGGCTGAGATCTGTGCGGCCAACGGTTGGCTGCGGCTAGGCATTGCCTGGGTGGATGACGTGCCGATTGCCGCGCAGTTCTGGTTCACCATCAACCACCGGGCTCACATTTTCAAGCTGGCTTATGACGAAGATTTTGCCAAGTGGTCGGCCGGAACGGTGCTATCGGCCCATTTGTTCCGCCACAGCCTGAACGTGGACCGGGTAGTCGAAATCGACTACCTGACGGGAGACGACGCTTACAAAAAAGGCTGGATGAGCCACCGCCGGGAGCGCATTGGCATGATTGCCTGCAATCCGCGCACCCCCAGAGGTTTGGTCGCCGCAGCCAAGGAATTTGCTGGCGCGATGCGCCAGCGTTGGAAGGGCAAACCCGTCGCCCCTTCGCCAACGCCTGCTCCAGTGGAAGCAGACGCATAAACGCCGCTCACACGACGAGGTCAAGCGGTCAATGCGTGATCACAGAGCCGTAAACGCCACCCGGTTCGGCACATCGGGCGCAATCCAGATCTGCCGCGAATGCGGGTGGATGATGATGCCGGCCACGCTCTCGATACGGCCGTGCGCTGGCCACTCGGGGTTGGGGCCACGGCAGATGCTCAGGAAACCATCGGTCTCGTCACGCAAAAAGGTTTGCAATTCTTCGAGGCCAATCTTGCCCTCGCTCTGCCCTTTTGCGGCATGTAACTCGGCGGTCGCCAAACGTGGCGCGCTGGACACAAAGGCGCCCATTGGCGCTTGTTGCGGCAGCAGTGTTTCACACATGAAATGGTTGGTGTGCACCACCACACCGTTCGTAGGCGTCAGCTCAGCCCAGCCGGCGGGCGCCACTTCAAAACACGCCACTTCGCCACTGGCATCGGCACATGGAATGTTGGACGCAGCCCCAAAGCCCAGCCCTTGCAACGCGGCCAAACGCTCACGCGCATGCGCGACCGAGCGGCACGACAGTAAGTGGCGCAACAACACGTGCACCGGCAGGCCTGGCTGCTCACCGTCCTGCAGCGAACGCACGATGTTCAGGCCCAGTGCGAAACCGGCCGCGTTGACGCCAATCTTCGCGAGCATGCCGGCTTCGGTCAGCGTGGTGATGGCGTGGCCTTCGCCGTCCTCGGTCTTGAATACCACCAGCGCCTCACGTTGACGGCCCAGCCAGTCCCAGTTTTGCGCAAACCATGCGTGGCCATCTGCGCTGGCACTGGCATCCACACACATCGCCGTGCATTCCGACCAGTCTTGTAGGCCATCGGCACGGTTGGCCTCCAGCGCGGCGTCTACCAAGGCAGACTCGCCGTTGAGGTAACTCGACGGCAAGATTTCCGTGCGGCAGTTCAGCGCCAGAATGGCGTCGAGCGGCTGGCCGCTGCCTTCGGCAATGCCTTCGAGCTCGCTCACCAAATCGTCGTCCAGCGCCTCGATCACCGGCAAATAACGCATGGCCTGGGCCAACGCGTCGCGCCAGGCGATGCCGCAGTAAGCAAACAACGGGGCATAGGTTGCTAAGCTGTGGGCGATCTGCACACGGGCGGCGCGCCCGTAAGCGACACCGCGGGCATGGGCGGTGGGGAGGCCGGTGACTTGTACGATTGGAAACATGGCTTTGATGATAATGGCCTTCGAATGAGGTGGCGATCAGCATTGATCTTCGTCTTATTCTTAAAGCAATATGGAGACCAGGGATGACATTTCTCGCCATCGACATTGGCAACACGCGGCTGAAGTGGTCGCTCTACGCCGAGCCGAGCCCCGGTGCCAAGCTGTTGGCGCACGGCGCCGAGTTTCTGGAAAACATCGACAAGCTGGCAGAAGGCGCCTGGCGTAACCTGCCCGCCCCCACACGCATGCTGGGCTGCATCGTGGCCGGCGACGCGGTGAAGCGTCGCGTACACGAGCAGATGGAGATTTGGGACGTGGTGCCGCAGTGGGTGGTAGCCAGCCCCGCCGAGGCCGGCATCACCAACGGCTACGACCACCCCACACGCCTGGGTGCTGACCGCTGGGTGGCCATGATTGGCGCACGCCAACGCATCTTGCGCGCGGGCCCCGAACGGCCGATGGTGGTGGTGATGGTGGGCACGGCGGTCACCGTAGAAGCGGTGGACACCGAAGGCAAGTTTTTGGGCGGCCTGATTCTGCCGGGCCACGGCATCATGCTGCGCGCACTCGAATCGGGTACCGCTGGGCTGCACGTGCCCACGGGTGAAGTGAAGTTGTTTCCCACCAATACCAGCGACGCGCTCACCAGCGGCGGCACCTACGCCATTGCCGGCGCGGTGGAGCGCATGGTGCAGCACGTGCGCGCGCACTGCCATGCCGAGCCGGCCTGCATCATGACCGGCGGCGCAGGCTGGAAGATGGCGCCCAGCATGTCGGTGCCGTTTGAGTTGGTGGACAACCTGATCTTCGATGGTCTGCTGGAGATGGCGCAGCGCCGCTACGACGCAGACCGCTTGCTGACCTAAGACTTCGGCTCAGAGCTGATAGCCTGGATCAAGGCGCTCCAGGCGGCGCAGCAACGCAGGCCAAGCGATGTTCGCGCCCTGCCCGCCCGTGGCGGTTTTCATCACCTGCGCAATGCCGTCCAGGATACGCGGGTCCACATGGGTTAATTCACCGCCGCCGGCTTGCGCATCAATCTGGATGCGGCAGACCGACTCGAAGATGTACATGTTGAGAAACGCGTCGGCAATGGTGCTGCCCACGGTCAGCAGGCCATGGTTGCGCAGCATCAGGAAATTGTTGCGCCCCAGGTCAGCTTGCAGGCGTGGCCGCTCTTCGTCGCGTAGAGCCACGCCTTCGTAGGTGTGATAACCCAACGAGGCCAGCACAAAGGTAGATTGCTGGCTGATGGGCAGCACACCGGCCTTTTGCGCGCTCACCGCCACGCCTGCGCGACTGTGTGTGTGGAGCACACAGCCTGCGTCCTCCCTCGCTTCGTGCACACAACTGTGAATCACGAAACCCGCCGGATTGACCGGAAACGGTGATTCCGACAGCTTGTGGCCTGCTTGATCAACCTTGATCAGGCTGGACGCGGTGATCTCATCGAACATGAGGCCGTAGGGGTTGATCAGAAAGTGGTGCTCAGGGCCGGGAATCCGCGCACTGATGTGGGTGAAGACCAGGTCGCTCCAACCGTAGAGCGCCACCAGTCGATAAGCCGCCGCGAGATCACAACGCAATTGCCATTCGGCGGAGCTGACTTTGTCTTGCATAGGGGGAATGTGGAGGGTATGCATGGTTTTGTGTCTAGAACTTGACGATGAGATGCAAGGGGCTGAAATCATGCGCCCGATGGACCTGGCTTTTCAAGAGCGGCCTTGTAAAGCGATTGGCGTGGCTGCGCCAGCACGCGACGCAACATGGGTTCGAACTCGTCTAACGGCATGGCTTTGGCAGCCGGGTCAAAGGCCGGGTTGTCATAAAGCTCCACAAACTCTTTGGTGTAGAGGTAGTGCGGGCTTTCCACAAAGCGGTCGCGCAGGTTGCGGTCCAGGCCCAAGTGGTGAAAGAAGTTGTAGCCCTGAAAAACGGCGTGGTTCTGCACCATCCAGTAGTTTTCTTCAGACACAAAAGGTTTGAGGATGGCGGCCGCAATGTCTGGGTGGTTGTAGGTGCCCAGCGTGTCGCCAATGTCGTGCAGCAAAGCGCACACCACATACTCTTCATCACGGCCGTCGCGCGCGGCCAAGGTGGCCGTCTGCAAGCAATGCGTGTAGCGGTCTACAGGAAAGCCGCCGTAGTCGTTTTCCAGCAGGCGCAGGTGGGCCATCACGCGGTCGGGCAGCGTCTTCGCAAACGTGACGAAATCGCCACGGATGACTTGCCACTCTGAGGCGGTGCTGTCTTCCATGCGGGTGAATTGGGCACGTTGGTTCATGCGTGGATCTCCATCTTGTTTTCGTCGTATGGGGTTTGGGCCCGAGGGGTTTTGTCTCGTGCCGCGTGTACCGCGGGGTGGCGAATCAGGTCGGCCGCGCGCTCGCCGATCATGATGGTGGGCGCGTTGGTGTTGCCGCCAATCAAGGTCGGCATGATCGAAGCGTCCACCACACGCAGGCCCGTCAAGCCGTGCACGCGTAGCTCGGCGTCCACCACCGCCATCGGGTCGGAGGCGGGGCCCATGGGGCAGGTACCACAAGGGTGGTATTCGGTGTCGGCTGAGCGGCGCAGCTCGCGTTCTATATCCGCATCGCTGTTCTTGTCGATGGGGAACAGCAGCTTGCCTCGGAACGGCGCAAGCGCTGGGGCGTCCATGATCTGCAGCGCCTTGCGCGTGCCCTCCACCATCAGCGGCATGTCGTCAGCGTGGCTGAAGTACTTGGCGTCGATGTTGGGCGGCGTCGACGGGTTGGCATCGGCCAAGGTAACCTGGCCCCGGCTCTTGGGACGCATCAAGGTCACGTGCAGGCTGTAGCCGTGGCCCAGGTGCATCTTGCGGTTGTGGTCGTCCACAATGCCAATCACCAGCTCCAGTTGAATGGCCGGCACGGTTTGGTCGGCGCGGGTGCGGTAGAACGCGCCCGACTCGGCCACGTTGCTGGAAATCAAACCTGTGCGCTTGCGGCGCCACTCCAGAATACCTTTGAAGATGTTCCAGACGCCACGCAGCGAAACGCCGAACGTGGCATTCGCATCATGGGTGCGCCACACCAAATTGGCCGTCACGTGGTCTTGCAAGTTTTGCCCCACACCGGGGAGGTTGTGCACCACGGCAATGCCATGTTGACGCAGATGGGCGGCAGGGCCAACACCCGACAGCATCAGCAACTGCGGCGAACCATAGGCACCTGAACTGAGCAGCACCTCCCGGTGCGCGTGCACGGTCATGGCCTGGTGGTCTTTCTGATAGGCCACCCCCACCGCGCGTTTACCGTCGAACACGATGCGTGTGGCCTGCGCGCCGGTGATCACGCTGAGGTTGGCTCGCTTCAGGTGCGGTGTGAGATAGGCCTTGGCAGCGCTGCAGCGTTCACCGTTGATCTGCGTGACTTGCGAAGGCCAGCAGCCGTCTTGTTGCGCGCCGTTGTAGTCCGGGTTGCGCGGCACGCCTTGCGATACACAGGCGGCCATGAACGCATCATTGAGCGGACTGGGACTGCGCAGGTAGGCCACATTGAGTGGCCCGCCCACACCACGGAACGCGTTGGCGCCCATGCATTCGCTGTTCTCGGCGCGCTTGAAGAAGGGCAACACACTGGCGTAGTCCCAGCCGGGGTTGCCGCGCGCCGCCCACAGGTCGTAGTCGTCACGGTGGCCCCGGCAATACACCATGGCGTTGACGGAGCTGCTGCCGCCCAAGGTCTTGCCACGCGGTTGGTAGCTGCGACGGTTGTTCAAGCCCGGCTGCGGTAACCCTTCAAATTGGTAGATGTTTTTGCCCAGCGGGATGCCCAGAGCCAAACCCATGGGGGCGTGGATCAGCACGCTGGTATCCGGCGGACCGGCTTCCAGCAAGCACACACGCACGGCCGGATCTTCCGAAAGGCGCCCGGCCAGCACACAGCCAGCAGACCCGCCACCCACAATCACGTAGTCGAATTCTGTTGTCTCCATACATGCCTTTGTGTGTCTTTATTTGATGAGGAACTTCAGTACCCGATCGGCAAACTTGCCGTACGGCGGCATCATGAATTTCATGGAACTGAAACGTGCCTGGTAGAACACCGGCCGCATCTTTGAGAAAGTCTCAAAGCCTTCGTGCCCGTGGTAGTGGCCCATGCCCGACTCGCCCACACCGCCAAACGGCAGGTCGTGTTGGCCCACATGGAACAGCGCATCGTTGACCGACACGCCGCCCGACATCACGCGGTCCAGCACGGTTTGCACCACGCGCTTGTCGTTGCTGAACGGGTAGACCGCCAAAGGCCGAGGCCCGGCGTTGATGATGTTGATCACACTCTCCAACGTGTTGTAGGTGCGCAGCGGCAAGATGGGGCCGAAGATTTCGCGCTGCATCAACGTGCAGTCCTCCGGGGCGTTGAGCACGATGTGCGGCGCGATCTTGCGTGTGGCACGGTCGTGCGCAGGCCCTGGCAGCAACTGGATAAGCACCGCTCCGCGCGCCCGTGCTTCATCCATGGCCGCCAGCAGGCGGTCAAAAGCGCGCTCGTCGATGATGGAGGTGTAGTCCTTCGTGGCCAGGCTGGCGTAACGCGTCGGCATGATCTGCTTGGCCAACTCCACAAAAGCGCCAATGCTTCTCACGGACAACCAGGCGTAGTCCACCGTGGTGCAGATCTGCCCTGCATTCAAGAACTTCACGAAAAGAATACGCTCTGCCGCAAGCTTGAGCGGGTAGTCGTCGAACACGATGGCCGGGGCCTTGCCGCCGAGCTCCAACGTCACCGGGCACAGATTGCGCGCAGCGGCAGCCATCACCGCGCGGCCGGTCTGCCCTGAGCCGGTGAACAGCAAGTGGTCAAAAGGCAGCTTGGAGAATTCAATCCCCACACCGCCCGTCTCGTCAAAAATCTGCAGTTTCTCGGGTGGAAAGTAGGCGGGTAAACGTGCCATCAACAACGCTGCCATGTGGCGCGAGTTCTCACTCATCTTTACCATGGCACGGTTGCCCGCCGCGAAGATGTAGGTGAGCTGGATCATCGTCAGGTTGATCGGGAAGTTCCACGGCACGATGACGCCCACCACACCCAGCGGCTGGGCGATGACGCGGTTCTTGGCACCGAAGTAATTGCGCAAGTCCACCGCACGGCGGCGCGGTTTCATCCAGCCACGCAGGTGTTTGCCTACCTGGGCAATGCTGTCGAGCGCTGGAAACACCTCGGCCAGCAGCGTCTCGTGGCGCGAGCGGTTGCCGTAGTCGGCATTCACGGCGGCAATCAGATCCTCCATGTTTTCGCGGATGAAGCGCTCCAGTTGACGTAAGTCGGCGCGGCGCTCTTCATACGTGGGCACGGGGTGCGCAAAGTAGGCTTTGCGTTGCAGGGCGAGCGCTTCGGTCAATTGACGAGCGATCGCCTCTTCGGCAAACGGGACTCGCATGTCAGTCATGTCATGTACTCCTGGTGTGGACGCGCAAATGCGTCAGGGTGATGGTTTGGCGGCGCCCGCATTCACCATGTTTTCGATCACCTTGTTCACGTCAAGTGACGCGGACTTCTGGCTTGGCGGGAAGGCTTTGAGCGACTGCACGTGCTGGAAGAGTTGTTCGAGCACACTGTTGAAAAGATAGGTCTTGGTCTGCGTCAGGGTCGCACGCGGGCCGGGGGCTTGCAGGTACGACTCGAACGGGTCTTGGCGCAGGTTTTGCACCACCGGCAGCGGATAGGTCTGGCTCGTGCCGTAATAGCCATCGCGGCTGCCGAAAGTCACCTTCCATTGGTTGATGCGCACGGCACGCAGGGTAGATTCTTCGTAGTAGAAGATGCTGCGACGGGCCGACTCGGGCGCCTTGCCCATCCAGTAGTCGACGTTGTTCACACCATCGATGAAGCCCTTCTTCACCACCGCAGTGCCAAGTGCGTCCCCACTCGCTAGGCGCGCCTTGATATCGGGCACTCCACCAATGGCCGCCAACGAGGTGAACAGGTCTTCATGCGACTGGATGCCGTTGAGCTCGGTGCCAGGCTGTATGCGCCCGGGCCAACGGATCATCATGGGCACACGCACACCGCCCTCCCAGGTGGTCATCTTCTCCGAGCGATAAGGTGTGGTGCCGCCGTGCGGGTAGGTGGAGTGCTCGGGGCCGTTGTCGGCGGTGTAGACGACGATGGTGTTCTGGTCTAGCCCCATTTGCTTGAGCTTGGCGAGCAGGCCGCCGATTTCTTCGTCGTGCTGCAGCATGCCGGCGCAGTGCGGATCGTCTCCGCTGGTGAAGGCACGGCAGCGCTTGAAATAGTCTTGCGGCGCATGCGTGAAGGCGTGCATGCGCGTGGTGTTGAGCCACACAAAGAACGGCTTCTGCTCGGCCCGAGCTTTGGCCATGAAATCAGTGGAGGCGTTGATGAATTCGCTGTCGACCGTTTCCATGCGTTTGCGCGTCAGCGGCCCGGTGTCCTGACAATCTTGCGCGCCCCAGGGGCCGAAGCGTGGGTCTTCCGGCATAGCGGGGTTGGCGTCTTTTCGGGTGGTGCAGCGCAGCACGCCGCGCGGGCCGTTGCGTTTCTTGAAGGCTGGGTCGGTGGGGTAGTCGGCGTCTTCAGGTTCTTCTTCGGTGTTGAGGTGGTACAGGTTGCCGAAGAACTCGTCGAAGCCGTGCACGGTGGGCAGGTATTCATTGCGGTCGCCCAAGTGGTTCTTGCCAAATTGCCCGGTGGCATAGCCTTTGGTTTTGAGGACTTCGGCCAGGGTGGCATCGGTGGCTTGCAGGCCTTGCTTGGCGCCGACAAAACCCACGGCCGTCAAACCGGTGCGGATAGGCAGTTGGCCGGTGATCAGCGCCGCGCGGCCTGCGGTGCATGAGGGCTGGGCGTAATGGTCGGTGAAGATGGCGCCATCACGCGCAATGCTGTCGATGTGCGGCGTGCGGTAGCCCATGCTGCCCCGGCTGTAGGCCGACAGGTTCCAAATGCCAATGTCGTCGCCGGTGATCACCAGGATGTTGGGCGGCGCCTCGGCCGCTTGCGCGCGCACCGACCACATGCCGGTGACGGCGATCAGCAGGCCGACCATCAAGGCCAGGCTACGTTGCAGCCACTGGGCGCCCGCAAGCTTGCGGCTCTGGGCTCGCAAAGGCTTCTTCATCTTCTTGTCTCCGTCTGTGAGGGATAGCCATCCCATCATCACGGCGACACGCTTTTTGCCCATTGGCAAAAGGCGACGATGTTTTGTCTTTTGGCGACAGTGCCGGGTAAGCCCTCAGAACGAGGGCCATGTCAGCCGTTACGGCTGCGCACCGCCGTGGGAGGCGCACCAAACCAGCGGTGGCAACTGCGCGTGAGGGTGCTGGCGTCGGCGTAGTCGAGCATCACCGCCAGCATGGCCAGCGTGGGTGGCTCGGGGCTGTTCAGCATGCTTTCGGCCACCGAGCGGCGCACCTCGTCTTTGATGGTTTCGAAGCTGGTGTCTTCTTGCACTAGGCGGCGCTGCATGGTGCGCGGGTGCATGGCCAGCATTTGCGACACCGCTTGGTGCGAGGCGCCACCGGTACCCAACAGGCGTTTGATGAGTTGACGCACGCGGTCGGAGAACGGCTTTTCCGGCGCAACGAACAGGGTGTCGATAAAGTGCTGGGCCATCTGGCGCAGCATGGGGTTGCTGCCTTGCAACGGCATCTGAAGATCTTGCGCGGCAAAACGCACCACCGCATGAGACTGGCCAAACCGACACGGCGCACTCAACAACTTCTCGTGTTGATGGCTGGCGCTAGACCTGGGGTGCGGCAGCATGACTTCAACGGGCAAGATTTCGCCTTGCCCCAGCATGCGCACACATCGCACCACCACACCCAGCGCCAGCTCCATGGCCTGCACACACGCAGGGCGCGGCACGATGGTGATTTCGAAAAGCACATCAACGTAGTGGCTGTGCTGCGGCACCGGCTTCAAGGCCAAGCGAATGGCCGGGCTGTGCACGAACATGTAACGCCCGGCCAGCGTGATCGCCTCCGCCACGTTGGCCGCGTTTTGCGTGATGACGGCCAGCGGCCCCAGAATTTCCAAGCCTTGCCGTTGCGACAGTTGCAGTCCGAAATCGGCACGACTTGAAGCCCGCGCCGAATGTTCCAGCAGGTCGATCATGGCGGGGTATGGGATCAGCAAGTCAGGCTCACGCAACGCCGTGGCCACCAGCCCCACACGCCGCAACTGGGTGGCTGGCTCGAGTCCCACCTCCGTTGCAAAAGCTTCATATCCTGCCAGCGCTGCAGCCCGGATCAAGGGGTTCATCTCACCGTTCATGCGAACCAGTTTGCCATAGCGCCTGACCCGCAGACGCCGTTACGCAACCGGATGTGACACCTGAACCCTGCGCGCAGAGGCTTAAGGAAAGTCAGCCTCCAGCGCTTGATGGATATGCGAGAGGCGCTCCATTAATAGGAGCACCTCTCGCAGTAGGTCAAGCCGGCGTACCTTCAAACTTACCGGCCCGAAAGTCTTCCACGGCCTGGAAGATTTCGGCATTGCTGTTCATCACAAACGGGCCGTATTGCACGATGCTTTCTTTGAGCGGCTGCCCGGCAATGAGCAGCAGCCGCGTGGGCTCGGTGGCCCCGGCATCGGCCTGCAGCAGGACGCCGTCAAACGCTTCACCGCCTTCTTCACGCGACGGCTGGTTCTTCAAAATCGCCATGCGTTGGCGCGGCACCAACGTGTCGCCAATCTTGGCTTCGCCACGGTACACATAGACGAAAGCGTTGTGACCGGCGGGCAGGGGCTGGGCCAGGCTCGCACCTGCGGGCAGCGTCACGTCCAGGTACAGCGGCGCGGTGGCAGGCCGATCCACGCGGCCGTTCACGCCATGGCTGCTGCCGGCAATCACACGCACACTGGCGCCGCCCGCCGTTTCGAAAAACGGCAGTTCTTCGGCGGGAATGTCGCGATACCAAGGCTCGCGCATCTTTTCGCTGGCGGGCAGGTTCAGCCACAGCTGAAAACCTTCCATCACGCCTTCGGCCTGCTCGGGTAGCTCGGAATGCACGACGCCACGGCCAGCGGTCATCCACTGGACCCCGCCGCTTTGCAGCAGGCCTTCGTTACCCGCGCTGTCGCGGTGGCGCAGGCGGCCGGCCAGCATGTAGGTGATGGTTTCAAAGCCGCGGTGCGGATGGTTGGGGAAGCCGGCAATGTAGTCGTCGGGATTGTCGGTGCCAAAGGCGTCGAGCATCAGAAACGGGTCGAGCCGGTATTGCAGCGGCTGCGTCAACACACGCGTGAGCTTGACACCTGCGCCGTCCGACGTGGGTGTGCCTTCCACCAGGCGCTCGACGCTGCGGGGGTGCAGCACGGTCTCAGTTGGACGAACGTTGGTGATGTCGGGAGTGGGGGTGCGGTCCATCGTGGGGCTCCATTTGCGGTCGGCAACACGCCATGTGCTGCAAGCCTTTTATATGGTGCCGATGGGGGTGTATGGAAGGCCTGCCAGTGGCTCGCAGCGTTCCAGTCATAGAACGCTGCGCTGGGTACAGAGCGAGGCTTAGCGACTTAACCCATCCACCGCCTGGAACATCGCCTGCCGCGCCTGGCTGATGATCTGGCCCTTCCAGGCGTCGTTGTCGCAGTAGAAGGCTTGCAGCAACTGCGTCTTGATCTCGGCTGCCAGCTCGGCGGGCGCTTCGGGGTGCTGGTGCAGCCAGTGGTCGGCACGCAGGGCCTGCATCACCTCCAGCAGCGGCAAGGTGCCGAACTCGAGTGCAATGCCGGTGTACTCGGCTTGCGCGCATTCCTCCACCAGCGAGTTGAACATCAAGCCGGTGAGCACGGCCGACGATGACGTGCCGTCGTAAATCGACGTGACCTGTTTTTCGCCCCACCACGCGCGGGCGCGCAGCACACTCGCGGCATCGTCGCGGCCGGCAAAAATGCGCTCGCCAATGCCGTTGGGACCCAAGCCGGTGTGTATGTCGATCCAGGCGATACGTTGCGCGCGCTGGGCATAGGTGCGCAACACGTCGCGCCACGTGGTGTTGCTCCACGTTGGCGCATTGCCGCCAAAGAACATACCGCCTGCAGACGCGTATTGGCCTTGCGAAATGGCCGCTTGAAAAGCGTTTTGTCCATGGGTGGCCACGTACGAATCGATGGCCTTGTAGTTGGCCGAGGTGGGTGGCCACTCGGGCGGCAACAGCAACGTCTCCAGCGCGGCGTACGCTGGGTTGTCGGGCAACGGCTGCGAGAAATCGTGGAAATTGCGGTTCAGGTCGACGTTTTCCTGTGTGACCCGGCGCAGGTGCGAGAAACCGTAGGGGTTGAGCGCGTGCACGTAAAGCACCGCCACGCCCTGCGCGCGGGCCTTCTCGCGCCACTCTTCGTCGTGCAGCGCAAAGGTTTGCACACCGCTGCCGCAAAAGCCTTCGACGCCGTGGCAACCGCTGCTGACGATCAGCAGCCGCTCGGCGTCAACGGCGTCGCTCGGGCTGTCGAGCGCCACGTCCATGGCAAGCTGCTCGCCCTCGCGCCCGGGCAGCGCGAGTTTGTACGAAGCCACCAGGAGCCGCGCGTTGGACGCGGCTTCGATGAAGCGAATCCGCGCCAGCGCGTAGCTGGTCGAAAACACTTCAGCGACGGGAATCATGCGCGGCCCAGCCACTGCTCCGCCAGGCGCACCCAGTAGGTGGCGCCCAACGGGATCAGGTCGTCGTTGAAGTCGTAGCTCGGGTTGTGCAAGGTGCAAGGGCCCGCGCCGTGGCCCATCTCACGGTGCGCGCCGTCGCCATTGGCGATGAAGCAATACGCGCCGGGCTTTTCTTGCAGCATGAAGGCGAAATCTTCAGCCCCCATGGTCGGCTCTTGCGGCAAGACGTTGGCCTCACCCACAATTTCCGCCATCACGCGGCGTGCAAATTCGGCCTCGTTCGGATGGTTGACCGTGGGCGGGTAATTGCGGCGGAAAGAGAACTCGCAACGCGCGCCAAAGGCCGTGGCAATGTTCTCGGCCACGAGTTGCATGCGCTGCTCGATCATGTCGAGCACTTCCAGCGAGAAGGTGCGCACCGTGCCCTGCATTTCGCAGCTGTCGGGCACCACGTTGGTGGCCGCGCCGGCATGGATCATGGTGACCGAAATCACGCCCGCATCCACCGGCTTCTTGTTGCGGCTGATGATGGTTTGAAAGCCCTGCACGATCTGGCAGGCTACCGGCACGGGGTCGATGCCGTTGTGCGGCAGTGCGGCATGGCTGCCCTTGCCGTGGATGGTGATCTTGAATTCGTTGCTCGACGCCATCACCGGGCCGGGGCTCACGGCAAACTGGCCCACCTGGTAGCCGGGCCAGTTGTGCATGCCGAACACCGCCTCCATGGGGAACTGCTCGAACAGGCCCTCTTTGATCATCTCGCGTGCGCCGCCGCCGCCCTCTTCTGCGGGCTGGAAAATCAGGTACACGGTGCCGTCGAAGTTGCGGTTCTTGGCCAAATGCTGCGCTGCAGCGAGCAGCATCGCGGTATGGCCGTCGTGGCCGCAGGCGTGCATCTTGCCCTCGTGCTTGCTGGCGTGGGCAAAGGTGTTGAACTCTTGCAGCGGCAGCGCGTCCATGTCGGCGCGCAGGCCCACCGCGCGGTTGGAAGTGCCGTTCTTGATGATGCCAACCACCCCCGTGGTGCCCAGGCCCCGGTGGATGGGAATGCCCCATTCGGTGAGCTTGGCCGCTACCACGTCGGCGGTGCGGACTTCTTCAAAACACAGTTCGGGGTGGGCGTGGATGTCACGGCGCACAGCGGCAATGCCGGCGGCTTGGGTGACGATGGAGTCGATGATCTTCATGGCGTTCTCGTATCGTGTGACTAAGACTGGGCGCGGAAAATGCAAGTAGAAAAGACTGGTTGGACGTCTTTCAACATGCCAGTCTATCCCTTACTTGTATGACAAGTGAAGCAAATTCCCGGCCACTCGCGCAAAATACGAAGATGATCTCTCCCTACGCCCTCGAACTGGCCCAGACCCTGGTCCACATGCAAACCGTCAGCCACAACTCCAACCTGGAGTTGATCCACTTTGTGCGCGACACCCTGGCCAAGCTGGGCGTAGCGAGCCGGCTGACCTTCAACGCCGACAAAACCAAGGCCAACCTGTTTGCCACCATCGGCGAAGGCAAGCCGGCCGGCATCATCTTGTCGGGCCATACCGACACCGTGCCATGGGACGGCCAGGACTGGACCATGGACCCGCTAAGCGCCACCGTACGCGATGGCAAGCTCTTCGGCCGCGGCAGTGCCGACATGAAGAGCTTCATCGCCATCGCGCTGGCGCATGCCGAGCAGTTTTTGAAGTCACCCGCACCGTTTGCCGTGCACCTGGCGCTGAGTTTTGACGAAGAAGTCGGCTGCATTGGCGTGAAGGAATTGATCGCCGACATGCGCGACGCCGGCATCAAACCACTGGCCTGCATCGTGGGCGAGCCCACCAATATGGTGCCCGCCATTGCCCATAAAGGGGTGTACCGCTACAAATGCTGCGTACGCGGCAAAGAAGCGCATTCATCGCTCACACCGATGTCGGTCAACGCGATTGAAATGGCTGCGCGCGTGGTCGGCAAGGTGCGCGACATGGCTGAAGACTTTGAACGCAACGAACCGCGTTTTGAAGGCTTTGACGTGCCGTTTTCCACCAGCAGCGTGGGCCAGTTCCACGGCGGCATTGCCGACAACGTGGTGCCGGTGGACGCAGAGTTCCGCTATGAGTTCCGTAACCTGCCCAACGCCGATGCGCTGGCCATGCAAGCCCAGGTGCGCGCTTACGCCGCGTCGCTGGAGCCACGCATGCAGAAGGTGGCGCCGCAAGCCGGTTTCCGCTTCGAGACCATTTGTGAAGTGCCCGGTTTTCTGGGCAGCCGTGACGATGCAGTCACCCGGCTGGCCCAGCGCCTCGCCGGCGAAGACGGCACCACGCTGGTGGCCTTTGGCACCGAAGCAGGCCTGTTCAAAACCGCCGGTATTCCCACCGTGGTGTGCGGCCCCGGCAGCATTCAACAAGCGCACCAACCCGATGAGTTTGTGACGCTGGAACAATTGGGCCGCTGCGAAGCCTTCATGCAAGGCTTGGCCGAGACCAAGACGATTGAGTAAGTTCAGAAGTTAAGAAGTGAAGAGCGGCGCACCTCAACGCCGCCAGAGTGACCATGATGACCGCCACGCTTGAATCCCCTGCCGCGACCCTACCCGCCACCACCACGGTGCGCGGTGCATGCCCGCACGACTGCCCCGACACCTGCTCACTGATCACCACCGTGGCGAACGGCATCGCCATCAAGGTGCAAGGCAACCCGGCGCACAAACACACCGACGGCGTGTTGTGCGCCAAGGTGTCGCGCTACACCGAGCGAACGTACCACACAGACCGCATCCTCACGCCGCTTAAGCGTGTGGGCCCCAAGGGCAGCGGCCAGTTTGAGCCGGTGACGTGGGACGCGGCATTGAGCGACATCACCGCGCGCCTCAAAGAGATTGCGGCGCGCGACCCGCAAGCCATCCTGCCCTACAGCTACGCGGGCACCATGGGCCTGGTGCAGGGCGAGAGCATGGACCGGCGTTTCTTCCACCAGTTGGGCGCGTCGCTGTTGGAGCGCACCATCTGCGCATCTGCCGGTGGCGAGGGGCTGAACCAAACGCTGGGCGGCAAGGTCGGCATGAAGGTTGAGCACTTTGCCGAGGCCAAGCTCATCCTCATCTGGGGTAGCAACTCGATTGGCAGCAACCTGCACTTCTGGCGCTACGCACAACAGGCCAAACGCGCCGGTGCACGCCTGGTGTGCATTGACCCACGCCGCACCGAGACGGCCGAGAAGTGCCACGAACACATTGCCCTGCGCCCTGGTACCGACGCGGCACTCGCGCTGGCGATGATGCATGAACTCATCACCCACGACTGGCTCGACCACGACTACCTGGCGAACTACACCGTCGGCTGGGATGCGCTGCGTGAACGCGCGCTGACGTGGGCGCCCGAACGCGCGGCCGAAGTCTGCGGCATTCCAGCCGAACAAATTCGCGCCCTGGCCCGCGATTACGGCCAGTGTTTTGTGGATGGCCAACCCGCAGCCATTCGCCTGAACTACGGCATGCAGCGCGCACGCGGCGGCGGCAACGCCACGCGCGCCGTGGTCAGCCTGCCAGCTTTGATCGGCGCCTGGCGCCACCGTGCGGGCGGCGTGTTGCTCAGCAGCTCGGGCCAGTTTCCTGTGGACCGTGCAGCCCTGCAGCGCCCTGACCTGCTGGCCGGGCGCACGCCGCGCAGCATCAACATGAGCACGATTGGTGATGCGCTGTTGACCCCCGCCACGCCACAGGCGCCCGCGATTGAAGCGGTGGTGGTCTACAACAGCAACCCGGTGGCGGTAGCGCCTGAGTCGGCCAAGGTGGTGAAAGGTTTTGCGCGTGAAGATGTGTTCACCGTGGTGCTGGAGCACTTTCACACCGACACGGCCGACTACGCCGATTACGTGCTACCCGCCACCACGCAACTGGAGCACTGGGACGTGCACAGCGCCTACGGCCATACCGACGCGCTGCTGAACCAGCCCGCCGTGGCGCCAGTGGGCCAGGCGCTGAGCAACACCGAGATCTTTCGCCAACTGGCCGCACGCATGGGCTTTACCGATGCGTGTTTCCAAGACAGCGATGAGGCGCTGTGCCGCGCCGCCTACGGCAGCAAGGTGGACTTCGAGCAATTGCACAGCGACGGCTTTGCCACCATCGATTTGCCTGAGGCACCGTTTGTCCAAGGCGGCTTTCCCACACCATCGGGCAAATGCGAATTCTTCAGCGAACGGCTGGTGGCGCAGGGCCAGGATGGCTTGCCAGACTACGTGCCAAACCACGAAAGTATTGGTTCGTCAGCCGACTACCCGTTGGCGATGATTTCGCCACCGGCGCGAAACTTCTTGAACTCGACCTTTGTGAACGTGACCAGCCTGCGCGACATTGAAGGCGAGCCGCTGCTGGAAATTTGCGAGGCCGACGCGAGCGCACGCGGCATTGCCACGGGCGACACGGTGCGGGTGTTCAACGGGCGCGGCAGTTACCGCTGCAAAGCCAAGGTGACGCCACGCGCACGCACGGGGGTTGTGCATGGCATGGGGATCTGGTGGCGAAAGTTGGGCCTGGACGGCACCAACGTGAACGAGCTCACCAGCCAGCGCCTGACCGACATGGGCCGGGCGCCGACGTTCTACGACTGTCTGGTGCAGGTGAGCAAGGAAGCGACCTAGGGCAGAAGCCCGCAGAGGTGCGGGAGCCCAAGGCCACGAGGGCGGAAAATTATTAAGCGAGAAGGGACTTCTTGCTGCCGCGCGTCTTCGACTTGGGCGAGATGGTGTTCACGCCAGACTCGGACGGCTTGACGACTTGCCAGATGGTTTTGAACTTGGTTTCGGGAATCAACAACGGCGTGGTACGCGGGGTTTCAACTTCTTCGATTGCAGCTGCGGCGGCAGCACTAGCCTTTTTGGTCATACACAAGTATTTTTGTAGTTGGGGCCGGTATTGTCGCAGCATCGGAGAAAGCCGGTAAAGACGCTAAGGAATGCCCGCGACACACATGCGTGGCATTCCTGTTAACTAACCCCGTTTTTCGCGATCTTATGTAGCGGCTTATGCAGCCACCGGCGCTGCGTTGACGCGCTTCGCGCGGTGGTATGTACCACTTCCGGTGCTGTAGACCTTGTCGCTGGGCAACACGGTGCCGGGCTCAAAATCAAACGCAGACCGCACGCGATCGTAGAGCGGCGCAAAGTCGATGTGCGCCAGCTCCAGCAACCTCTCCAGGTTGTCGATGACGAAGTAGGTTTCCTGAAAGTCGTCGATGCGGTAGAGCGTGCGCATCACGCGCTCCAGGTCGAAGGCAATGCGGTTGGGCGACGCATCATCCAAGGCAAAAACACTCTCGGTGTAAGACGACGCAATGCCCGCGCCGTAGATGCGCAAGCCGTCAGCCTGCTTCACCAGACCAAACTCCACCGTGTACCAGTACACGCGCGCCAGTTTGTCGAGCACGCCCAAACTTTTGGCGCGCAAACCACCTTGGCCGTAAGCCTGGATGTAGTCGGCAATGGCTGGGTTCATCAGCATGGGCACGTGGCCAAATACGTCGTGGAATACGTCAGGTTCTTCGAGGTAATCGAGCTCGTGTGGCTTGCGAATGAAGTTGCCCGATGGGAAGCGGCGGTTCGCCAGGTGTTCAAAAAACACTTCGTCGGGCACCAGGCCCGGCACCGCCACCACTTGCCAGCCGGTGCGCTTGTGCAGCACCTCGCTCAGTGCTTCGAAGTTGGGGATTTGCTCAGCACCGATGGGCAAATCGTGCATGCCTTGCACAAAGGCATCACACGCGCGACCGGGCAGCAACTTGCTCTGGCGCTCAAACAAGGTTTTCCACACCGCGTGCTCGGCTGGCGTGTAGTTCGCCCAGCCCTGGTCGATGGTCCAGTCGGGTCGTTGTGGTGCGGCGTTTTCGCCTGCAGCCAGACCATGTTTTTGTGGTGCTTGCATGATGTGTCTCCTTCTCCCCGCCTCTACTTCTTTTACGCGGTTTGCAACACCCCGCGCCGGATCTGGTCGCGTTCCAACGATTCAAACAAGGCCTTGAAGTTGCCTTCACCAAAGCCCTGGCTGTAGTCGCCCTTGCGCTGGATGAACTCGAAGAACACCGGACCCAGCATGGGGGTAGAGAAGATCTGCAGCAGCAGGCGCGGCGTGCCGTCTTCGGTGGTGCCATCCAGCAGGATCCCGCGTGCTTGCAGGTCGGGTACGTTCTCACCATGGCCCGGCAGGCGGGAGTTGAGCATCTCGTAGTAGATGTCATTGGGCGCCGTCGCCAACGACACACCGGCCATGCCAAGCTTGTCCACCACGTCGGGCAGGTTGTCGCAGATCAAGGCGATGTGCTGGATGCCCTCGCCGTTGAATTGCATCAAAAACTCTTCGATCTGGCCGCCGCCCTGCTTTGACTCTTCGTTCAAAGGAATGCGGATCTTGCCGTCGGGAGCCGTCATGGCCTTCGAGGTCAGACCCGTGTATTCGCCCTTGATGTCGAAGTAGCGGATCTCGCGGAAGTTGAACAGCTTCTCGTAGAAGTTGGCCCAGAAGCCCATGCGGCCGCGGTAGACGTTGTGCGTCAAGTGGTCGACTTCCTTCAAGCCGTGGCCCACCGGGTTGCGGTCTACGCCATCGATCCACTCGAAATCGATGTCGTAGATGGACTTGCCTTCTTCAAAACGGTCGATCAGGTACAGCGGCGCGCCGCCAATGCCCTTGATGGCCGGCAAGCGCAGTTCCATGGGGCCGGTGCCGATCTCGATAGGCTGCGCGCCCAGTTCCAGCGCGCGCTGGTAGGCTTTGTGCGAATCCTTCACACGGAAAGCCAGGCCGCAGGCCGAGGGGCCATGCTCTGCCGCGAAGTAGCCGGCTTCACTCTTGGGCTCGCGGTTGACGATGAAGTTGATCTTGCCCTGGCGGTACAGCACCACATCTTTCGAGCGGTGTTTGGCCACCAGCTGGAAGCCCATCGTTTCAAACACTGGCTCCAGCACGCCAGCCGTGGGGGAGGCGAACTCCACAAATTCAAAGCCCATCAGGCCCATGGGGTTCTCGAACAAATCAGCCATCTTGGTCTCCTCGTGTGGGGTCGTAATAGAGCTAATGGTAGGCAACCGCCACGCAATATTCCTGCAAGCTTCTGCCGCGTTTTGACGTCAGGCGCTGGAATCCTGCAAAATTGCCACCATGGACGCAAAAATTGAACTCGACGCCATCGATTTGCGCGTCCTTCGCGCGCTGCAAAACAATGCCCGCGCCACCTACGACGAACTCGCCGCGCAGGTCAGCCTCTCGGCCTCGGCTACGCTGCGCCGCGTCAAGCGCCTGGAAGATGCGGGCGTGATTGCCGGCTACGTCACCCTGCTGCATGCCGAGCGCGTGGGCCTGCCGCTCACCGCATACATCAACGTGCGGCTGGAGAAACACACCGAGAGCCACAAACGCAACCCGATGGACGTGTTCCGCGCCTCAGTACAAGGCTGGCCGGAGGTGATTGAGTGCGCATCGCTCACCGGCGAAATGGACTACCTGCTGCGCGTGGTGGTGGCCGACATGGCGCACTACTCACGCTTTGTGATGAACACCTTGCTCAAGCACCCCAGCGTGCAGGACTGCAAAACCAGCTTTGTGCTCGACCACGTCAAAGCAACCACCGCTCTTCCCATCTAACCCCGGTTGAACTGCTCACCTATCGTTACAAAGGCGTGTAGGGCAAGGGCCACAAAACCTGTCGAAACTGACTGGTGTTGACGAATCCCCCCGTGGCATACTAACTTTACACACTGAGACGACGGTTCACAAAAACGAACCGGGACGGAGTTTCTGGTTTTCCCGAGGGGAGAGCACGACTGCATACGAGCAACATGCGTCTCGTGCTTTCTTTCTGTTTACAAACCGTTCCAGGCACTCCTGAATCAAGGGGCCTGGAAGGCGTTGATGGGCGTCAGCTATGGCGCTCGTCGGCAGTGAAGCGAAGGCGAAGACAACGATGATGCCAATCTCTGGTTCCACTCTGGGCGCGCACCTGCTACCCAGCAGTTCTTTTCTCGCTTTAGAGCAACGCATTCTGTTTGACGGTGCTGCTGCAGTGGCGGCAGACCAGCAGCATCACACGGCGGATGCGGCCGCCTCCGATCCCAACCACGCCGTCGCCACCACCGAGAACAACGCACGCAGCGCACTGGAGGCAGCCAAGGCAACGCTCCACGCCGCCAGCGCGGCGGCCCCCGCCACGCATAATTTGATGGTAGTCGACAGCCGCGTGGAAGGGCTGGAAGAACTCAAAATGGGCCTGACACCGAACACCGCCTTGCTGGTGGTGAACGCGCAAGAGAACGGTTTGGAGGCCATCTCCAAAGCGCTGCATGACTTGGGGCAAGTCGACTCCATCCAGATCTTCAGCCACGGTGCATCGGGGCAGTTGACGCTGGGCAGCAGCACACTCTCAAGCGACAACGTCAGTGCCTTCACCAGCACCCTCGCAGCCTGGGGGGCATCGCTCACGGCAGATGCCGACATCCAACTTTATGGCTGCAACGTCGGAGCGGGCGTGGCTGGGCGCATCCTCGTCGACAGCCTGGCAGCCTACACCGGCGCTGACGTGGCCGCGTCCAGTAACGACACCGGCGCCACAGCCGCCGGCGGCGACTGGGTGCTGGAAGTGCAGCACGGCGTGATCAACAAAGACACTGTGCTCAGCAGCGAGGCACGCAGCGCCTTCAGCGGCCTGCTGGCCAACGCGAATGCCATCGTGAGCTTCGACCAGCCGGGCGACAGCACCTTGCTGGGCGACCAGTTCACCTTCACCCTCAACTTTGCCAACAACTCCAGCCAGGTAGGCTTTGGGCCCTACATCGACCTGGCTTTGCCCGCCACCGGCAAAGATGGGGACGACGGTGTCAGCTTCGTCTCGGCCACCTATCTAGGCAACACACTCAAAACGTATGTGTTGACGTTCGACGCCAACGGCAACGCCACCCACCCGATGGCCGTGGACAGCAACGGCACACCGTTGGTAGTGAACGCATCGACCTTCGGCATGCGCGCGGGCGATCAACTGGTGGTGATCCAGGTGCCGTTTTCGAGCGTGACCAACAGCCAGCCGGTTATCCCCATCGTGATCACTGCCAGCCTGAGCAATCTGGCAGACACCGCGTTCTCCAACGGCACACCCGACTTGAGCATCAGCGCCCGTGGCGGCTTTCAACTGGGCAACGACTCGCTGAACAATGCCAACACCGACCCCACTTTGGTTGGCAGCCTGGCCGCCAATTACGTGGTGCACCCCACGGTGGTGACGTTCGACCAAAGCATCAATATGCCCGATGGCAAAACCGCCACCGGCCCCAACTACAACCGCAGTTTCGATCTGACGGTGACGCCCGCCCCGGGGCAAACGCTGACCAACGTGGTGGTCACCCAGGATCTGCCGCCGGAGATCCAGATCACTGGCATCGCGCCTGGCGCGGGTGGCACATTAACGTCGATCCGACTGCAAAGTGGCTTGGTGTTGACCAGCCCCGCCCTCATCGCCTCCGCCATTGCACGCGACGACATCTACATCGCCAGCTTCACCGTCACCTACGCGAGCTTGAGCGGGGCCAACACCACATTGGTGAACTTCTACGTACCCGACACCCAGCGCGACGGCACGCCGGTTGTAAACCACGTCACCGGCGACAGCACCACCATCAACATCGCCGCTCCTACGGTTGTGGCTGAGTGGGTGCCGATCGACGGCCGCGATGTGACTGCACCGGCCACCACCATCCAGTTGACCGAAACCGGCGACACCATGAGCTTCGTCGCCAAGTCGATCACGCTCGACAAAGGCGTGACGATCATCACCGACCTGGGCCAAACCGGCCTGACGCCGGGCGACACACTGGCCTACAACATCAACATCGCCATCTCTGACTACTTTGCATTTGGCGAAGACTTCTTCCGCCGAGGCAATTTGACGGTGGTCGATACAGTGTCGGATGGCCAGGTGTTTACTGGCACGCCCACGCTGAGCTTCACCATGGAAGGCGTGCAACGCACGGTGGCCTTGGTCACCTCTACCAGCGTGGTCAACGGCGTCACCACACTCACCTTCAACATTGCGCAGTCGATCCTGAATGCCGGCATTCCCATGGGCACCCTGGTGGGAGATCTGGCCAGCGATACCACTCGCACCAGCGCCACCCTGGCCGTCATCAGCTACACCACCTTGGTGAGCCAGAGTTACACCGCACCCACCGGCTCTCCACATAGCGAGATCAACGAAGGCGATGAACTGGGCAACAACGCCGTCGTGACCGGTACCCTGCTCGAGAGCAAATACAACCTTACCGGCTTTGACCAGTCCGACGGCGACAGCACCCTCAGTCGCGTGCCCACCAGCAATGTGGACATCGCCATCGCCACGGTGAACGGCGGCACGCCACCGTCCAATGGAGAACTGCGCCCCGGTGACGTGGTGACCTTCACCTTGAGCTACAACCTGGTGACCGGCGACTACGAGAACTTCGTGCTCACCGCCTATATGCCGCTGCCGCTGTTCGACGTGGGCAGCATCACCTGGGCCAATGGCTCGGCGGCGGGGCAATGGCTGATTGGCGCGGGCAACACCAACGGCAATCTGAACCCCACAGTCAGCTCCGGTGCCGGCAACTCAGTGGTCTTCAGCTTCGGCAACATGGTGGTGGCGGGCACCAGCGGCACGCGCGTCGAGATCCGCTTCACGATGGAAGTAGGCTCCACGCCTTTCCCCGACCAGCGCGCCTTGTCCGTGTTGGCGCAGTCGTCGCAAACCACGTCCATTGCCCACAACACGCTGATTTCGTCCGATGCTGTCGCTATTGCCTCGATTGCAGAGCCAGTGCTCGCCGTCAGCCATGGCGTGGTGTCGAGCAGCAATGGCACTGTCAGCGGCACCACCGGCAGTTGGAGTGCGCCGGGCAGCACGGGCGCGCCATTCACCGGCAGCATCACCGACCTCAGTGCGATAGACGGCAATGTGAGCGGCATTGACGCAGGCGACATCGTGCGCTTGGCCACGGCGATTGAAAACACCGGTGGCGGTGGCGCTTTTGATGTGGTCACCACCGTCACGCTCCCCGCAGACCTGAGCTTTGTGGGCGGTGCGTTGGCCAGTGCCAACTTGAAGGTTTACCGCGGTGATGGCACGCAGTTGACGCTGAACGTGGACTACAGCGTCTCGGGCAACACCATCACCTTTCTGGATGCGGGCAATGCAGCCACCCTGCTGGCGGGCCGCGCGGGTACGGCCGCAGACACCAGCGGCAGCAACATCGTCATCATCACTTATGACACGGTGGTGGCCGCCAACATTGCGGCGGCACGCACACTGCAATCGTCGGCCAGCGTCACCAACTTTGCCAGTGTCAACGGTGGGCCCGACTTTTCGATCACCGACATTTCGGACATCGCGGGCGAGCAAGTCGCCACACCAGAAATCCGCAAAACCTATGCAGACGGCAGCCTGGACGACAGCGACTCCAGCGCCAGCCATACCACCGGCAACACGCTGGTGGTGGGCGAGAGCATGCTCTACGACATCATCGTCACGCTGCCAGAGGGCGTGACGCAAACGCTGCGCATTGACGACCTGATTCCCGCCGGCATGCGGTTGGACACCACGGCGTTTGGCGGGCTGGGTTATCAAATCATCACCACGGCCGCAGGCAGTGCGGCCCTAGCGGCCAACTTCAACGGCTCGGTTTCCGGCCCCGCGCTTTCTGCACTCACCGGTGCTTTGGGAGACGATGGCGGCGATGTCCGCCTGAGCTTCAGCGCAGCCAGCGCCACGGGCGACAACGTCGCCAACAACAACCAGTTTGTGATTCGGCTGCGCTTGGTGGCCAGCAACGTCAGCAGCAATCAAGCCGACAAAGCACTGCAAAACACCGCGCAACTGACCTTCTCTGACCCGGATACCGACACGCCAAATGGCTCTACTGCGGTAGACCGCACGGTCAACCTCGCAGGCGGCGCCCCCGTGGTCGTGATAGCAGAACCCACAGTGGCCATCTCGCAAGCCTTGCTCACACCGTCCAACGGCTTTGGTTTTGACGAAGGCAGCTTAATCACGTTCAGCATCACGCTGGCCAACATCAGCGGCGTCGATGCCTTCGACATCACACTGGCCGATGTGTTGCCCACGCAGTTGGATGGCATCAGCATTACCGGCGTGGTCTACACCGGCGCCACCGCCAACGGTGTGACAGCATTTGAAATTGTGGGTGGCCAATTGCGTTCAGCCAGCGGCGCCAACATTGACATCGCCAAGGGCGGCACCATCGTGTTGACCTTGCAGGGCACGGCCAACAGCACGGTGGGCAACATCGCCAGCTTCACCAACACGGCCACCGTGCAGTGGACCAGCTTGAACGGCACCGCTGGCGGCACGGCTGACCCCGCGGGTGAACGCACTGGTGTTGACGGTTTGATCAACACAGGTGTTCTCAACGACTACCGCTCCACCGCCACACTGGTCATCCCCACGTTGAAGGCACTGGGCATTTCGCGCGTGGGGGGGGCTGGACGACACGGCAACTGCCGGGTCCACCAATGCGGGCACCGAGCAGGTGGCGGTGGGCGAAATCATCCGCTACCGCGTGGTGTCGGCCTTGCCCGAAGGCACACGCCCGTCGTACCAGATTCAGGTGACGCTGGACGTGGGCCTCGACTTCATTCCTACCGCACAAAACCTGGTGCAGGTCGGGCTGATTTCAAACAACGGCGAACTCGTCAGCAGTTATGGCTCGGCCTTGATCAGCAGCGGTGTGCTGGCCATCAACGGCGACCAGACGGCTTCGCAGGCCGGACCTATCGCGGCCAACCTGAGCTCTCCCCTGAGCGCCGTGTTAGCCAGTGCGCGCATCAGTGTCTCGGGCGATGGACGCACCATTACCTTCGACTTTGGCGACATGATCAACAACGCGTTCAACGACGGCAACCTGGAAGGCCTGGTGCTGGAGTTCAACGTGGTGGTGAGCAACATTGCGGCGGTGCAAGCGGGCAACACACCAGGTGTGACCGCACGCGACTTCACCAACGGAGGCGCCACGCCCATTGGCCAAAGCCAAACCCTTTTTGAACAGATCGTGGAGCCCAGCTACACGATGCCGTTGAAGCAGGTCACGCAGTTCGACCCCAACCCGAGTGGCAGCACCGGCACCGCCAGGGTGGAAGTGAGCTTTACCGAAAACGGCACGATGTCGGCCTTTGACACGCGGCTGACCGACAGCTTCGCGGGCGGCAGCAACTACGTGCTGCAAAGCCTCACCATCGGCAGCACCACCTACGGCCCGGGCAACCTGCCAGCGGGTATAACCGTCAGCACCAGCGGCGGCATCACGGTGGACTTTGACAAAATCGCGCCCGGCACCAACGTCAAAGTGGTCTACGCCGTCACAGTGCCCAACAGCACGGCCATCACCAGCCCCAACGCCACGTTGACCTGGAGCAGCCTGCCCGAAAGCTTCACCAGTTGGGGCGGCTCTGCGGTGGGTGTGGATGGCACGGCCACTGGTGAACGCAATGGCACTGGCGGCGTAAATGATTACATCCTGACCGACAACGCCGGCCTGGGCGTGATCAGCGGCACGCTGTGGAACGACACGGCTTCGGCCGATGGCAGCACCACCGCTGACGGCCCTGGCCTGGGTGGCCTTACCGTGAAACTCACCTGGGCTGGTGCCGATGGTGATTTGGCCACGACGGCAGATAACGCAGTCTTCACGACCACCACCGCCGCAGACGGCACCTATCGCTTTGGTGTGTTGCCTGCAGGCGTGTACCAGATCGATACGCCTACCGGCACCGTGAATTATCCGCAGCCCGTGGGCTCGTTGCGCATCCGCATCGACAGCGATGGCGGCACGCTGGGCACCATTGGTGTGGTGCTGGGCGAAGGCGGCACGGCCGTGGTGAACGCGGGCTACGTGGAGCAAAACGACGCGCCGGTGAACATCATGCCCGGCACACAAAACGGCACAGAAGACGTGGCACTGGCCATTGCCGGCGTGCAGATCAGTGACGTGGACGCCGACCGTGACCCCAACGTGGCCGACCGCGCAGTGCAAGTGACGCTGACCGTGCTGCACGGCACATTGACCATTGGCTCGGTGCCTGGCGGCGTGACCGTGGGCGGCAACAGCAGCGGCACGGTGACCTTGAGCGGCACGGTCGCCAACATCAACACCGCCTTGGCCAGCCTGGTGTACCTGGGCAACACCAACTACAACGGCAGCGACACCCTCACCGTCAAAACCGAAGACCAAGGCAACTTTGGTGACGCCAATGGCAACGGCATTCCCGGTGAGATTGGCGACATGCTGTCCGACACCGACACGCTGGCCATTCAAATCGCGGCCGTGAACGACGCTCCCAGCGCCAACACTGACACCGCCAGCGCCACAGAAGCGGGTGGCACCTTTAACGACCACATTGGCGTGGATCCACGCGGCAACCTGTTTGTGAACGACACCGACGTCGACATTGCCACCAACGGCGACAGCTTGCACCTGGTGTCGATCCGCGCCGACAAAGACCCGGGCACGACAGCAGACGACGACACCATTTCGGTCGCGCCCAACGTCACCGCTGTGCTGGTGGGCCGTTACGGCAGCCTGGAGATCGACCGCGACGGCACCTACCATTACGTGGTCGACAACAACAACGCCGCCGTGCAGGCGCTGCGCCTGTCGGGCGATACGTTGGTGGAGACCTTCACCTACATCGTGAGCGACTCGGACAGCCCGCAGGCCACGGCAGACGCCACATCGACACTCACCATCACCATCCACGGCGCCAACGACACGCCCGTGGCGCAAAACGACACCGGCACCGCCATTGAAGCGGGTGGTGTGATGAATGGCACGGCCGGCACACCTGCCACCGGCAATGTTTTGAGCAACGACGCCGATGTGGACAGCGGCGACGGCAAAACCGTGACCGGCATTCGCAATGTGCCAGAAGCCACTTCCGGCCCGTTGACCAACGTACCTGCGGGCGCGGGCGGCACCACCATAGCAGGCCTGTACGGATCGCTCACCATACGGGCAGACGGCAGCTACACCTACACCGTGGACGACAGCAACCTCACGGTGCAAGCTTTGTCTTTGGGCCAAACGCTGACCGAGAACTTCAGCTACCAGGTGACCGACACCGGTGGTTTGAACGATGCGGCCGATCTGGTTATCACCATCCAGGGCCGCAACGATGCGCCTGTGGCCACCAATGACGTCGGCACAGCCCAGGCCGGAGCCCTCCAGTTGGAGGCGAACGAGATCAACCCCACGGGCAACGTGATCACACTGCCCAGCCGCCCCGGCACGCCCGACCAAGCCGGCGGCAACGGCATCGACTACGACCTGGACGGCATCGACAAGCCCAACACCAAGTTGGTGGTCGATACCGTGGAGGCCACCACCTTGGGCGGCGGCGCCACAGCCATCGGGGCCGGCACGACCTCGGCCAACGCGCCGGCACTGGTGGGCAAGTACGGCAGCCTCTACATCGGTGCCGACGGTTCTTACCGCTACAACGTGGACAGCACCAACGCCGACGTGATCGCCCTCCCCGTAGGCGTCTCTCTCAGCGACGTTTTCACCTACCAGATCAAAGACACCGAAGGCAACACCGCGCAGGCCACGCTGACCATCACGGTGCGCGGCGTGAACGACCCGCCGCAAGCCTTGCCTGCGGCCGCCATTGCAGTGGAACGCGGTGGCATCAACAACGGCACGGCGGGTATCGACCCCACCGGCACGGTACTGGTGCGCACCACTGATCCTGACGGCGATCCGCTGCGCGTCTCGGTGATTCAAAACACCGGCGGCAGCATCAACATCGGCGTTGGCGGGCAAGCGGTACTCAACGGCCTGTACGGCACGCTGACCATCAACGCGGACGGCACCTATAGCTACGCAGTGAACAACAGTAATGCGGTGGTAGAAGCGTTGCGCCAATCCTCAGACCAACTGGTCGACGCATTTACCTTCACTATCCTGGACATCAATGGCGCCACCGACTCGGCCCAATTGTTTGTGGTGGTGCGCGGGGCCAACGACACGCCGGTGGCGGCCGACAACCTCGCCACAGCCGTCGAATCCGGCGGCGTAAACAATTCGTCGGCAGGCAGCAACCCCAGTGGCAACGTACTCACCAACGATGTGGACGTGGATGCATACGGCGAAACCCGCACCGTGGTCGCACTGCGCACGGGTGCAGAAGCGGCCAGCGGCACAGCCGGCGTGCTGGGCACGGAATTGCGCGGCACTTACGGCTGGGTGACCCTGAACGCCGATGGCAGCTACAGCTACCGGCTCGACAACGCCTCTGCCGCCGTGCAAGCGCTGCGCGCCGGCGACACCGTGACCGACACCTTCACCTACACCGTGGCCGATGCGCTGAACGCGCAAGACCGCGCTGCTTTGGTGATCACCATTCAAGGCAGCAACGACACCCCAGTGGCCACCAACGATACCGCCACCGCCGTAGAGCAAGGCGGCGTGAACAACGGCACGGCAGGCATCAACCCCACCGGCAATGTGCTGACCAACGACACCGATGTGGACAGTGGCGAAGTGCTGAGCGTGGGCAGTGTGAAGTTCGGCGGCAACAACGGCACGGTGGGCTCAGCGCTGGCCGGAGCCTATGGCTCGCTGGTGCTCAACGCCAACGGCACCTATACCTACACGGTGGACAACACCAATACCGCCGTGCAGTCCCTGCGCACGAATGCCAGCACCCTCACCGAAGTCTTTACCTATGCGGTGCGCGACAACGTCGGCGCCACCAGCCAGGCCACACTGACCATCACCATTCGCGGGCAGAACGACAACCCGGTGGCCAGCACCGATGTCGCCACCGCGGTAGAAGCCGGTGGCGCGGCCAACGCAACTTTAGGCACCGACCCCAGCGGTAACGTGCTCACCAACGACACCGACGTGGACGCCGCCGACAGCAAAGCCGTAAACGGCATTCGCCTGGGCGTGGAAGGCAGCGCGGGCAGCTACACGGCCGTGACTGGCATGACAGTGCTGGCGGGCAACTACGGCACCTTGACCATCGACGCGCTGGGCCAGTACACCTACGTGGTCAACAACAACCTGGCAGCCGTGCAGGCCTTGCGTGGCAACCAGTCGCTGGCCGAAGCCTTTACCTACCGCGTAACCGACACGGCAGGCGCTACCGATGCGGCCGAGCTGCGCATCACCATCATGGGCGCATGGGACACGCCTGTTGCTGCCAACGACATTGCCTATGCCGTCGCCCAAAGCAACACCAGCACAGGGCTCAACCCCATCGGCAACGTGTTGACCAACGACACCGACATTGACCAGGGCGACCCGCGTGCCGTCAATGGCATTCGCACCGGAACGGAAGGCGCGGGCGGCGCGCTCAACCCTGTAGCAGCGGGCTCCAACAACACCAACGGCACCTTGCTCACGGGCACATATGGCCAATTGCTCATCGGCGCGGACGGCACCTACCAGTACTTTGTGGACTCGACCAACCCCACCATCGTGGCGCTGGGTGCATTTGGTTTTGTGACCGACGTTTTTACTTACCAAGCCACTGATCAAGGCGGACAAACCGACTTGGCCCAACTGAGCATTGTGATCCGCGGGCGCAACGAAATCCCGATCTCACGCCCGGACTTTGCCGGTGCCGTGGAAGCCGGGGGCGTGCTCAACGCTACGCCGGGCGTCAACCCCACTGGCAATGTGCTGAGCAACGACAACGACCTGGATGGTGACGCCTTGGCTGTCTCGGCCATCCGCATAGGCCCTGCCAGCGGCGGCGGCACAGCAGGCACGCTGCAGACGGCACTGCGCGGCCTGTATGGCGACCTGACGCTGAACGCCGACGGCAGCTACAGCTACGTGGTCGACAACACCCTGGCCGCCGTGCAAGCCTTGCGCCAGACGGGCGAAACCGTGACCGACGTGTTCACCTATACCGTGACCGACTACCTCGGGGCATCGTCCACAGCCGAACTGCGCGTCACCATAGACGGGCGCGATGACGCCCCTGCCCCCACCAACGATGTGGGGCTGACCGCCCGGCCATCCAACCCCAGCGGCCCGAGTGTTGACGTAGATGGCAATGTGTTGACCAACGATACCGATGTCGACCAAGGCGATGTGTTGAGCGTGAGTGGCGGGCGCGGCGGAGCGCCTGGAGACTTCGGCATCGTGCGCAACGTGACGGCGGGCACCGACAGCACGAATGGCCTGGTGTTGACGGGCCAGTATGGGCAACTGACGCTAGGCGCAGATGGCAGTTACCACTATGTTGTGGACTCGAACAACCCCACTGTGATTGCGCTAGGTGAATTTCAAACCACGGCCGATGTCTTCACCTACGAGGTGCGTGACCTCGCAGGCCAAACACATCTGGCGCAGTTGAGCGTCGTCATCCGCGGGCGCAACGATGCCCCGGCCCCCGTGGCCGACACCGCCACGGCTGTGGAGGCCGGAGGCTTGAACAATGGCACCCCCGGCGTCAACCCCACCGGCAACGTGCTAGCCAATGATGTAGACGATGACGACAGTGTGATGACGGTGATTGGCGTCGTGGCCGGCCGCGCCCAGGGCACGCCGGAGGTGGGCGTGGGCAGCGTCATCCAAGGCATCTACGGCACGCTGGAAATGCAAGCCGATGGCAGTTGGCAATACACCGTCGACAACAACCTGGCAGCGGTACAGGCGCTGCGTGTCACCGGGCAAACCGTGTCGGACACTTTCACCTACACGGTGTCCGACAACCTGGGTGTGGTCAACAGCACCACGCTGGTGGTGACGGTGGATGGCCGCAACGACACGCCCGTGGCCGTGGACGACGTGGCCACGGCGATAGAGGCCAGTGGCGACGTCAACCTGACCCCTGGCGTGAACCCCACCGGCAACGTGCTCGACAACGACACCGATGTGGACAGCGTGGCGAATGGCGAAAGTAAAGCGGTACTGGCGGTGAGCAGTGAAACCGGTGCGTCCGCCAACGCGGGGCAAGTACTGCAAGGCCGCTACGGGCGATTGACCTTGTTGGCCGATGGCAGCTACAAATATGAGATCGACCAGAACAACCGCGCCGTCGAAGTGCTGGAGCCCGATGAGTCTCTACGCGAAGTCTTCACCTACCGCATGCGCGACGCCAATGGGCTGGAGGCCACCGCGCGTCTCACCGTCATCATCCAGGGCGAACACGACAACACGCCGCCCATGCCGCCCATCACGCCAGTGCCTGGCCCTGACGCTGATGTATTTGGCGATCAACGCGATCCACTGGAAGCGCTGAGCGATCACCAATCCGTCCTCCTCGGTTTACAGCCGGGAATCTTCGTCTCGCCTGTAGTGGAGGCGGCCAACGATGCTTCATCGGACAGCGGTCGCATCTCCGGCGGCAGCCGCCCCTACTTTGCGCGTGACGGTGAGTTGCGCAGCAGTTCGCTGGGTGCCGGGCTCGGTTTTGTATCAGGCCAATTCGTCGCGCAGGAAGTGCGAGCCAGCCAGGAAGATAGCGCCGAAGACAGTGCATGGGTTTCGGGGCGCCACGGGCGCATCGAACTCAGCGCGGATGGTTTACTGAGCGAACCCACGGTGTTCACCACAGAGTCGGTAGACATGACGGAGCATGACCGCCCTGCAGATGCGGCGCAGGAGCCACCGCCACCCCGTGCTCCCGCGGCGACACCAGCAGCACCAGCCAGAGCGCCTGTTGCGCAAGGCTTTTCAGCTCAGTTGCTCGCAGCGGCCCAGCGCATGCGCCCCGTGGTCGAGCCCATGCCGATATCCACCCCCAAACAAGAAGAGTACACATGAGCGCAAAGAGGGAACATCGAATGCGAAATCGACTCATCCGTCTCGCAGCGATCGCCGCTGCGGTGCAACTCTTGGCAGCCTGCAGTGCTATGCACGAAGCCATGGAACCCAAGCCCATGACGCCAGTGCAGAAACATGAACAACTGGTGAAAGACCAGACTGACATGTACGCCCAGCAGGAGCCTGTGACCGGTCCCATCAGCTTTTATGAAGCCGCGGCGCGGGCCCTGAAGTACAACCTCGACTATCGGCTCAAACTGATGGAGAGCGCACTGGCCGCCAACCTGCGCGATGTGTCGAGCCACGAAATGCTGCCGCGTTTGGTGGCCGCAGCTGGCCGTTCGGGCCGCAACAATGACTCGGGTGGCACGTCCATCGGCATTGAAGACCGGCAGGTATCTCTGCGCCCCTCCACCTCTGAAGACCGGTACCACACCACGAGTGGACTGGGCTTGAGCTGGAGCGTGCTCGACTTTGGCGTCGCCTACTACCGCACGCAACAAAAAGCCGATCAAATCTTGATGGCCGAGGAGCGGCGCCGCAAGGTGGCGCAAAACGTCCTGCAAGACGTGCGCAACGCCTACTGGCGTGCACTGGGCGCGCAACGCTTGTTGCCCGAGGTGGATGGGCTGCTGGCCCGCACCCAAAAAGCGCTGGACGCGGCGCGCGAGGCCGAAAAGAAAGGCCTGCTGCCACGCCAGCAAATCCTGGCCTACCAGCGCGCCCTGCTTGACTCGATTGCGCTGCTGACCGTGCGCCGTCAGGACTTGGAGTTCGCGCAGGCCGAGCTGGCCGCCTTGATGTCGCTGCCACCCGGCACCCCGATGCAGTTGGTGGACACCGAGGGGCTGGAAGTCGACATGGTGAAGATCTCGCCGAACATGGCACAGCTTGAACGCCTGTCGCTGGAGCACCGTCCAGAGATCCGCGAGGAGTGGTATCGCAAACGCGTGAACCAAAAGGACCTGGACATCGCCAAGGCACAGCTCTGGCCCAACATCAGCGTGAGCGCCGGGGTGCAGTACGACTCTAACCAATACCTGTACAACAACAACTGGTCGCAAACAGGCATCAACGTGTCGCTCAATCTGCTGAAGCTGCTACAGCTTCCGGCACTCGAAGCCACGGCCGCCAACCAGGCCGCCACCGACGACATGCGCCGCATCGCCTTGTCGATGGCCATTCTGACGCAGGTGCGTGTGGGCGCCTTGCGCTATGAACTGGCGCGCCAGGAGGTGGTGTTTGCCGACCAAAGCTTACGGGTCGACCGCAGCCTGCTGGACTACGCCGTGGCCGCCAAGACAACTGCGTTCGGCTCGGAGCTGGAGGTCATCCGCGCCGAAGGCCGTTTCTTGCTGGCCCGCTACCAACGCGAAGCTGCCTACTCGCGCGCGCAAGCCGCGTGGGGCCGGCTCTACAACTCGATTGGCCTGGACGTGATGCCCGAAGCCATCGAAAGCCAGGACGTGGCGACGCTGGCGGTTTCCATCCGCAACACCGTCAACGTGCAAGAAGTGGGCAGTCTGCTGTCGGTGCCCGATGCCGCAATACCTCTTGAAGTGAAGAAGCCCTGATGACGCGAACCGTTCTGAACCACACCTCTTGGAACCAACGCCTGGCAGCGGTATTGCTGTGTTTGGCTGTGCCTGCCATGGCGGCAACGCCAGCCCCTGCTGCTGGTGTGGCTGATGCACCACCCGGCAGCCCGGATCCATCCGCCATCCGCGTGCTGTTGGCCGTCGACCTGGAGACCACGCTCTCCAGCCAGATGAGTGGCACGATCAACGCGCTGAATGTGAGCCTGGGCCAGAAGGTGCGCAAGGGCGCGATGCTGGCCCAATTCAACTGCGTGGAAGGCCGTGCCAAAGCCAAGGTCAACGATGCAGAGTTGGCCATGGCACGTCAAGGGCTGGAAGCCAAGCGCTCGCTGCGCAGCCTGGATGCCGTCGGTGACTTGGAAGTCAACATGGCCGCCACAGAAGTGCAAAAGGCCGAAGGCGCGCTGGCGCTGGCCAACGCGCAGATCAGCTATTGCGATGTGCCGGCGCCGTTTCAGGGCTTTGTCGCCAAGGTCTACGTCAAACCGTTTCAGACCCTGGCCGCGGGTACACCCATGTTTGACTTGATTGGTGACGGCGCGTTAAAAGTGCGCTTGAACGTGCCCTCGTCCCTGCTACCCAAACTGCGTGTGGGGCAAGCCTTGCAGGTCAGCGTGAACGAGACCGCCAAGTCATACCCCGCGCGCATCAGCGCCATCAACGCGCGCGTGGATGCCGTGGCCCAAACGGTGGAGCTGGAGGCCAAGCTGAACGACAAGTTTCCCGAACTCAGCGCCGGCATGACGGGCACCGCGCGCATTGAGGGCAGCCCAAGGTGAACGACCGCGTGCCATTGCCTGTGTCGTCCATGGCGGCGGACTTGGTTGCGTTGCGCGACAGGGCTTTGGCAGAAGAGACGTTCAACGGCCTGGCGTTTGTCATGGCGAACGACCTCTATCCCCTGCTGCACTTTCGTCAGGCCGTGGTAGCCGGCTACAAAGGGCAGCAGCTCGAAACGGTTTGTATTTCTGGCCTGGCCAAGCCGACAGAAGACTCGCCCTATCTGCTCTGGTTGCGAAGGACGCTGGCTTGGATCAACACGCAACTTGGCACGGCACGTGTCCCCGTATGGCTGGAGCGAAAAGACCTGACGCTGCCGGAAGCAGTGGCCGATGGCTGGCAAGACTGGTGGCCCGCCGGCGCCTGGTGCGTGCCCATCGCCAAGGCCGAGCAATCACCGCTGGGGGTGCTGGTTTTCCTACTCGACGAACCGCCCGACGAACGCTTGCAAAGGTCACTGCATGGCGTGTGGGCAACATGGGCCTACTGTTGGGCGGCACTACAGGCACGCCACGCCACGCGGTTCTGGCAGCCGCGTCGTCGGCATGCCGTCATCGCAGCTTCCGTCGTCGCGGCCCTGATGTGCTTGCCCGTGCGCCAAACCACGCTGGCCCCGGCAGAGGTGGTCTCGCAAGACACGCAGATCATCAGCGCACCGATCGACGGCGTGATTGCTGCCATGCAGGTGCGTCCCAATGAGGTCGTCGCGCTGGGCGCGCCGCTCTTTAGGCTCGACGATACAACGCTGCGCAGCCGTGCCGATGTGCTGTCCAAAGAAGTGGCCGTTGCCGATGCAGAGCTGGGCACGACCAGCCAACGTGCGTTTGACCATACCCAAAGCATGAGCGAGCTAACGTTGCTGAAGGGCCGGGCGTTGCAGCGTCGGGCTGAATTGGCGGCCGTGGAAGCGCAACTCAAACGCACCCAAGTCCTCGCGCCGAGACCTGGCGTCGCGATCTACAGCGACCCGAACGATTGGTTGGGCAAGCCCGTGGTCACAGGCGAGCGCATCATGCAATTGGCGGACCCCGCCAAACCCGCGATGCGTATTCAATTGGCCGTGAGTGATGCGATCACGTTGGCGCCAGGCGCAGAGGTGAAGCTGTTTTTGTCGGCGTTCCCGCTCACCCCGCTCACAGGGCGCATCACCGAAACCAGCTATCAGGCCAAAGTCACGGACGACGGCATCGCCGCCTACCGCCTCATGGCCACCGTGGACGGCGCTCCAGAACATGCCCGCTTGGGCTTGCACGGCACCGCGAAGCTCTATGGTGAACGCGTGCTCTTGGGCTACTACCTGTTTCGCAGACCCCTGTCTGCTGTCCGCGCATGGTCGGGGCTATGACTGCCGCCGCAACCGACGAGTTCACACCGCCGTTGCGCGAAGACTTGCGCTTGAGTGCGGCGGCACACAACGCCGACGGCACGCCTGCCTGGGTCATTCAGGATGCAGTCACGAATCGCTTTTTTCGCATTGGCTGGCTGGAATTTGAGTGCTTGTTGCGCTGGGGCCAAAGCCCCAAGCAAATTGCACTAGACATCTCCAACACCACCGCCCTGAAACCTTCAGTGGAGCAGGTTGTGGCGTTGCAGTCGTTTCTGGAGTATCACCACTTGGTGCGCCCTGATGCTGCTGCACGCGTACGCCTGGCGGCGGCCGACGATAGCCGCAGTTGGCTGAGCTTGCGCTGGTGGCTGCACCACTACCTGTTTTTTCGTATTCCCTTACTGTTTCCGCACAGATGGCTCGGGAAGATCGCGCCCAGGTTGGGCAGGTTATTCAGTCCTACAATGGCGTGGACTGTGATCTGCCTCTCTGTTTTGGGCATCGTGCTGGTAGGCCAACGGTGGGATGAGTTCACGCACAGCGTCGTCGAGTCTTTTTCAGTTGAAGGCTTGCTGAGTTTTGCGTTGGCCATCATGTTCGCCAAGACATTGCATGAACTGGGGCACGCATTGGTTGCCACGCGCATGGGGCTGAAGGTGGGGCACATGGGCGTGGCTTTTGTGGTGCTGTGGCCCATGCTCTACACCGATACGGGCGAAACCTGGAAGCTCACTAGGCCAAGACAGCGGCTGGCGATTGCGTCGGCCGGCATCCTGACCGAATTGGCCTTGGCCGGTCTTTCCACATTGGGCTGGGCGCTATGCGAGCCAGGCTCTTTGCGCAACGGACTGCTGTATCTCGCCACCACCAGTTGGGTGTTGTCTATTTTGCTCAACGCCAGCCCGTTCATGCGTTTTGACGGCTACTTCATCCTGTCTGACATTCTCGACTTTCCGAATCTGCACGAGCGCTCTACCGCGCTCGCCAAGACCGCTTTGCGACGTACGGTTCTGGGCCTGCAGCAGCCGTGGCCGGAAAGTTTCCCCATCCCCACCCGGCACGCGTTGATCAGCTTCGCGTTCGTCACGTGGATGTACCGGCTTACGCTTTTCCTTGGCATCGCCGTCGCGGTCTACTACCTTTTTTTCAAGCTCCTGGGCATCGCCCTATTCTTGGTGGAAGTCAGCTGGTTCATCGTCTTGCCGGTTTGGCGTGAAGTCATCGTTTGGTGGCGAGTCCGCGCTCAAGTCGCGAAAAGCAGACGCTGGTTGGTGTGGATCTTGATCGGCGGATTGCTGGCTTTGCTTGCGGTGCCATTTCACCGCCAAGTGCATGGTTATGGCGTCGCGCGTGTTGAAAAGCAATTCCGGGTGTTTTCACCGTTTCCGGCACGCATCGTCCACATACATGACGCCGGCCCCGTCACGGCCGGCACGGTGCTCGCCGTCTTATCCGAGCCCGACATCAGCGCACGCACACAAAGCAGCGCCGCCAGCATCGACAGCTACCAAGCTCGCCTGGCCGGCATGGCTGCCGACAGTGCTGGCAACATTGATGTAAGAGCTACCCGAGAGCGCCTGGTCGCCGAATACCAGCAAACCCAAGCCCTGCGCTCAGAGCTCAATCGACTGACCATCGTCGCACCGTTCGACGGGCAGTGGCGCGACGTCCAGCCGGAATGGCACGACGGTCAATGGGTCAGCAGCAAAGAGCCTTTAGGCGTGTTGGTCGATGCCAGCAAATGGCAGGTCGATGCATACATTGGCCAAGACGAAATACCCAGAATTGCGCCAGGAAACCTAGCTTACTTCTACCCTGCAGGCCAAACAAGCCGCATACACGGCCGCATCGTCAGCATCGCCAGTACACGCGCTAACGAACTTGAACATCCGGCGCTATCTTCACGTTTCGGAGGGCCGATTACGACCGCGCCTCACGGCAACTCGCTCGCGCCCACCCAACCGGTCTTTCATGTCGTGATCCAGCTTGATGCGCCGCCGACCGACATGGCAGAGACAAAAGGACAGGTTCAATTGGAGGGGCAGAAGCGAAGTCTGCTCAGCGAAGGACTGGACAAACTAAGCGCCATTCTTCTACGAGAAAGTGGCTTTTGACAGCTGGCGGGAGGCCAGTCTCACACGCAGTACCACTGGCCGCAATTTTGAGAAAGCTGCTCACCGATATTTACGTCCCAATCACGATCGGTTTAGAGCTGGCCTCAGATGCTTGATCGTGAATCACGAGCGCTAAAAATCGCCCGCGTCCGCAAAACAAACGCAGATTTCCGCAGACGAAAAAAAGCCCGCTAAAAGCGGGCTTTTTAAATCAACTTGGTTGCGCGAGAAGGATTTGAACCTCCGACCTTTGGGTTATGAGCCCAACGAGCTACCAGACTGCTCCATCGCGCGGTAGATTTAGATTATAGCACGTTATTCTGCTGCTGCCGGAACAACTGCATTTTCTTCCGTACGCTCGACCAATTCAACATAAGCCATAGGCGCGTTGTCGCCCACGCGGAAACCCATCTTCAAGATGCGGGTGTAACCACCTGGACGCGCTTTGAAGCGCGGGCCCAGCACGTCAAACAGCTTGGTCACGCTGTCACGATCGCGCAGACGGTCAAACGCCAAGCGGCGGTTAGCAACCGTAGGCTCTTTCGCCAGGGTGATCATGGGTTCCACAACGCGACGCAGTTCCTTGGCCTTAGGCAAGGTAGTCTTGATGGCTTCGTGTTCGATCAACGAATTCATCATGTTGCGCAGCATCGCCAAACGGTGCGAGGTGGTGCGGTTAAGTTTACGAAGTCCGTGTCCGTGACGCATAGTGCTTTCCTTTCAAATATTAATACGCGCAGCCGGATCAGGTACTGCGCGTTGCACTTAAAGCCTAGAAGGCTAAATTCAATTTATCGCTTGTCGAGACCAGCAGGAGGCCAGCTTTCCAGCTTCATCCCCAAAGTCAGGCCGCGGGATGCGAGCACTTCCTTGATCTCATTCAACGATTTACGACCCAAGTTCGGGGTCTTCAGCAGTTCATTTTCCGTCCGCTGGATCAGATCACCAATGTAGTAAATGTTTTCTGCCTTCAAGCAGTTGGCGGAACGCACCGTCAGTTCCAACTCGTCCACAGGGCGAAGCAAGATTGGATCGAACTGGGCATTGCCACGTGGTTCTGGCGATTGGAAGATGCTCGTGAGTTCACTGCCTTCCAATTGCGCAAACACAGCCAATTGTTCAACCAAGATTTTAGCCGATGCGCGAACCGCATCTTCGGCCGTGATCGCACCATTGGTTTCGATCTCGACCACTAGCTTATCCAAGTCGGTACGCTGTTCAACCCGTGCGCTCTCCACCGTGTAGCTCACACGCTTCACTGGAGAAAACGACGCATCCAGAACGATACGGCCAATCGACTTGGTCTGCTCGTCAGCATAACGGCGCATGTTGCCAGGCACGTAACCACGGCCTTTTTCAACCTTGATTTGCATGTCCAGCTTGCCGCCTTGCGACAGATGGGCAATGACATGATCAGGGTTGATGATTTCCACATCGTGTGGAGTCTGAATATCGGCGGCAGTGACCACGCCTTCACCGTCCTTGCGGAGGCTCAGCGTGACTTCGTCACGATTGTGCAACTTAAAGACGACGCCCTTAAGGTTCAGAAGAATGTTCACCACATCTTCTTGAACACCATCGATAGAAGAGTACTCATGCAGCACACCTGCAATCGTCACCTCGGTTGCCGAATAACCCACCATGGACGACAACAAAACGCGACGAAGCGCGTTGCCGAGCGTATGCCCGTATCCACGTTCAAACGGCTCCAACGCGACTTTTGCGCGGTTGTTGCCAAGCTGTTCCACATTGATAGCTTTGGGTTTCAGCAAATTAGTTTGCATTCAGGCTTCCTCTCAATACCCCCAGCTCGTTACACCGGTAAGGCTGGTGAAGGTCCTGGACTACGGTGCCCCATTCAGTCCAGGAACAAAAACGATCAAAACTCTCGAGATTAACGCGAATACAGTTCGACGATCAACGATTCGTTGATGTCAGATGCAAACTCATCCCGATCAGGTACCTTCTTGAAAGTACCTTCAGCCTTCTCAACGCTGACTTCAACCCAAGCTGGCAGGCCGACTTGCTGTGCAAGTTGCAGTGCTTCGACAATGCGGTTTTGCTTCTTCGACTTTTCGCGAATCGCAACCACGTCACCGCTCTTTACCATGAACGAAGGGATGTTCACGCTGGCACCGTTCACCGTAATGGCACGGTGAGAGACCAACTGACGCGCTTCAGCACGGGTAGAGCCGAAGCCCATACGGTAAACGACGTTGTCCAGACGAGATTCGAGCAAGAACAACAGGTTTGCACCAGTGTTACCACGACGACGGTCGGCTTCTTCAAAATAACGGCGGAACTGGCGCTCGAGAACACCATACATGCGCTTTACTTTTTGCTTTTCGCGCAATTGCAAGCCGAAATCGGAAGTGCGAGCACCAGACGTACGGCCGTGTTGACCCGGTTTGGAGTCAAACTTTGCTTTGTCGCTGATCGAACGACGAGCGCTCTTCAGAAAGAGGTCTGTACCCTCGCGACGGGAGAGTTTTGCCTTAGGGCCAAGATAGCGTGCCACTTGAATTTCCTTTGTGTCTTCTTCCGAATTGCATATGCAAAACGGGAGCCATGGCGATTGAACGCGTGGCGGTGGGCTTAATAAAAGCGTTAACCGAAGTTAACTAAAACTTAGATACGGCGACGCTTTTGTGGGCGGCAGCCGTTGTGCGGAACTGGCGTCACGTCAGCAATAGACGTGATACGAATGCCGAGGGCGCCCAATGCACGCACCGACGATTCACGACCTGGACCAGGACCCTTGATTTCGACGTCAAGATTCTTGATACCTTGTTCCATGGCGGCACGGCCAGCGACTTCAGATGCAACTTGAGCGGCAAATGGAGTCGACTTACGCGAGCCCTTAAAACCTTGGCCACCAGACGACGCCCAAGACAACGCATTGCCTTGACGGTCGGTGATCGTGATGATCGTGTTATTGAACGAAGCATGAACGTGTGCCACGCCGTCAGATACGTTCTTACGAACCTTCTTGCGAACACGCTGCGATGCGTTACTAGATGGGGCTTTTGCCATAGTAATCTCTCAGTCTTTATTTCTTCAGTGACGCAGCAGCCTTACGCGGGCCCTTACGCGTCCGAGCGTTGGTGCGCGTGCGCTGACCGCGCATTGGCAGACCACGACGGTGACGGAAACCGCGATAGCAACCGATGTCCATCAATCGCTTGATGTTCATGGTGGTTTCGCGACGCAGGTCACCTTCGATCGTGAACTGAGCGATTTGATCACGAATTTTCTCGAGATCAGCGTCGGTCAGGTCTTTAACCTTTTTGGAATAAGCAATGTCGCAAGCTTCGCAAATTTTGCGAGCGCGGGTGCGACCAATACCGAAAATGGCGGTCAAGCCGATTTCAGCATGTTGCTGCGGGGGAATATTGATACCAGCAATACGTGCCATATGCGTCCTCTAAATCTCTGAAATCAACCTTGGCGTTGCTTATGACGAGGATCAGTGCAAATTACACGAACCACACCCTTGCGCCGGATGACTTTACAGTTACGGCAGATTGTCTTGACCGAAGCCGAAACTCTCATTTGATTCTCCTAAAACTCTCAAATACGTCTTGAACCTACTTGGCTCGAAACACAATACGAGCCCGCGACAAGTCGTAGGGCGTCAACTCAACAGTAACTTTGTCTCCTGGAAGAATACGGATGTAATGCATCCGCATTTTTCCAGAAATATGACCCAGTACCACGTGGCCGTTTTCCAACTTCACTCGAAAGGTCGCGTTGGGCAGGTTTTCGACCACTTCACCCTGCATCTGGATGACATCATCTTTAGACATGTCGCTCAACCGCCTGCTGAAGTTTTAAAGTTTGCCTTCTTCAGCAGCGACTCATACTGTTGCGACATCAGGTAGTTTTGAACCTGCGCCATGAAATCCATGGTTACGACCACGATGATCAACAAGGAGGTACCGCCAAAATAGAACGGCACGTTGTACTTGAGGATCAAGATCTCAGGCAACAAACACACAAACGTGATGTAGACAGCACCAGCCAAAGTCAACCGCAAAAGAATCTTATCGATGTAACGTGCAGTCTGTTCGCCAGGGCGAATACCAGGAATAAAAGCGCCACTCTTCTTCAGGTTGTCTGCAGTTTCCCGGCTGTTGAAAACAAGCGCGGTGTAGAAAAAGCAGAAGAAGACGATCGCAGCGGCGTAAATCAGCGTGTAAACCGGCTGGCCAGGACTCAGCATTCCTGCAATGTCCTTCAACCAACGCAGCGACTCCGCCGAGCTAAACCAGCTGACCACCGTAGCAGGCAACAAAATAATGGATGAAGCGAAGATGGGAGGGATCACACCTGCCATGTTCAACTTCAACGGCAAGTGCGAAGACTGGCCACCATAAACCTTGTTACCAACCTGGCGTCGTGCGTAATTCACCAGAATCTTGCGCTGCCCACGTTCCACGAAGACCACGAAGTAAGTAACCAGAGCCACAACGATCACCACGATGATCGCAGCAATGATGCTCATGGATCCCGTGCGCACCAACTCCAGCAATCCACCGATTGAACCAGGCAAGCCAGCAGCAATACCCGCAAAAATCAGAATGGATATACCGTTGCCGAGGCCACGTTCGGTAATTTGCTCGCCCAACCACATCAGGAACATCGTTCCGGCGGTCAAGCTCACCACTGCCGTCATGCGGAATCCAAAACCAGGAGACAACACCAAACCAGCGGAACTCTCCAGCGCCACGGCAATGCCCAGAGATTGGAACAAAGCCAGACCCAGCGTGCCGTAACGGGTGTACTGCGTGATTTTGCGTCGACCGGCTTCGCCCTCTTTCTTCATCTGCTCAAAGGCCGGCACCACATAACCCATCAACTGCATGATGATGGACGCCGAGATGTAGGGCATGATCCCTAGAGCAAACACCGTAAAACGCGAAAGAGCTCCGCCGGAGAACATATTGAACAAGTTCAATATGCCGCCTTGCTGCCCACTGAAGAGCTGCTGGAGCTGCTGAGGGTCAATACCCGGTACTGGAATGTGCGCACCAATACGGTAGACAACCAACGCGAGCAGCAAAAAGACCAAGCGGCGACGCAAGTCCCCAAACTTCCCTGTTTTTGCAATTTGAGCGCTAGTTGCCACCGAATTCTTCCTTGGAGAACAAGATCACAGGATTAGACCAAGCTACCGCCAACCGCTTCAATCGCGGTTTTAGCTGCAGCCGTCGCACCGATACCCGTCAACTTGACGGACTTCGTCAGCGAACCAGTCGCAATGACCTTCACCACCTTAGCCAATTGACCCACGAGGCCAGCTTGCTTCAGCGTCAAGACGTCGACTTCGGCAGCACCGAGTTGCTCCAGAGCAGCCAAGGTCACTTCAGCGTTGAATTTCAACTGATGCGACTTGAAACCACGCTTGGGCAAGCGGCGTTGCATAGGCATTTGACCGCCTTCAAAACCAACTTTGTGATAGCCACCCGAACGGGACTTTTGGCCCTTGTGACCACGACCAGCCGTTTTACCCAGACCAGAGCCAATGCCGCGACCAACGCGACGCTTGGCGTGCTTTGCACCCTCTGCGGGCTTAATGCCATTGAGTTCCATCATCATCCCTTAATCGAGGATCTTGACCAGATAGCTGATCTTATTGATCATGCCGCGAACTTCGGGAGTGTCCTGCAATTCGCGAACGCTGCGAATCTTGCGCAGACCCAGACCGCGGACCGTCGCACGGTGCGATTCCTTGGTTCCGATAGGGCTGCGAACCAGCGTTACCTTGAGTGTTTGTTGCGTTGCCATGTTATGTGGCTCCTACTTAAGCGACGATATCTTCAACGCTCTTGCCACGCTTCGCTGCGATGTCCGCAGGAGTGGTGGAATTGCGCAAAGCGTCCAGCGTGGCACGAACCATGTTGTAAGGGTTCGACGAACCATGGCTCTTGGCCACGATGTCGGTGATACCCATCACCTCGAAAACAGCGCGCATTGGGCCGCCGGCAATAATGCCAGTACCCTTTGGTGCTGGAGCCATCATCACGCGAGCTGCGCCATGATGACCTTCGACCTTGTGAAACACGGAGCCGCTCTTCAGCGTAACCTTGACCATGTTGCGACGGGCTTCTTCCATCGCCTTTTGCACGGCTGCTGGCACTTCTTTCGACTTGCCCTTGCCCATGCCAACGCGGCCATCGCCATCGCCAACCACGGTCAGTGCGGCGAAGCCCAGAATACGACCACCCTTCACGACTTTGGTGACGCGGTTGACCGCGATCATCTTCTCGCGCAGACCGTCTTCAGGCCCTTCAGCCTTACCCTGCATTTTTCCTTGAACTTTAGCCATGATATTTTCCGATCTGCTTAGAACTGCAAGCCAGCTTCGCGGGCTGCATCGGCCAAAGCCTTGACACGGCCGTGATACGCAAAACCAGAGCGGTCAAACGCTACCTTTTCAACACCAGCAGCCTTCGCTTTTTCAGCGATCAGCTTGCCAATGGCTTGCGCAGCGGCTGTATTGCCACCCTTGCCGGAACCGCCCAGTTCTTTGCGCACGGCAGCTTCTGCCGTGGAAGCGCTGGCCAACACCTTTGCACCGTCGCCAGAAATCACGCTGGCGTAGATGTGCAGATTGGTACGGTTCACCGTCAAGCGTGCAACACCTTGCGTCGCAATACGGATGCGTGTTTGGCGGGCACGACGGAGACGCTGTTCTTTTTTCGTCAACATGTTGCCACTCCTTATTTCTTCTTCGTTTCTTTGATCGCAACCTTCTCATCCGAATAACGGATGCCCTTGCCCTTGTAAGGCTCAGGTGGGCGAATGGCGCGAATCTCAGCAGCCACTTGGCCAACGCGTTGACGATCAGCACCCTTGATCACGATTTCCGTGGGGGCTGGGGTCGCAACGGTAATACCAGCTGGCATATCCTTGTTCACAGGGTGCGAATAGCCGACCGACAGGTTCAGCTTGGCACCCTGGGCTTGGGCCTTGTAACCCACGCCGATCAGCGTCAGTTTCTTCTCGAAGCCCTTGGTCACGCCTTGCACCATATTGTTCACCAGCTGGCGCATGGTGCCCGTCATGGCGTTAGCTTCACGCGACTCGTTTGCGGGCTCGAAAGCCAGCACGCCGGCGTTGTTGGAGACCTTCACCAGCGCATTCAACGCCAGGGAAAGAGCACCACCAGTGCCTTTTACATTGATTTGATTGGCCTGAATCGACACATCCACACCAGCGGGGATGGCAACAGGCGCTTTTCCTACGCGAGACATTTAATGTTTCTCCTGCTTAAGCGACGTAGCACAGCACTTCGCCGCCAACGCCAGAGGCGCGAGCCTTGCGGTCAGTCATGACGCCTTGTGGGGTCGTCACAATGGCAACACCCAAACCGTTCATGACTTGCGGAATTGCGTCACGGCCCTTGTAGACGCGCAGGCCAGGACGGCTCACGCGCTCAATGCGCTCGATCACTGGACGGCCAGCGTGGTACTTCAGGGTAATTTCCAGCTCGCTCTTGCCGGCTTCGGTATTCACCTTGAAGCCGTCAATGTAGCCTTCGTCCTTCAGCACTTGGGCGATCGCAACCTTCACTTTGGAAGATGGGATGGACACAGTCGATTTAGCCACCATTTGCGCGTTACGAATACGCGTCAGCAGGTCGGCAATTGGATCACTCATACTCATGTTTGCTTACTCCTGCCCTGCTTACCAGCTGGCCTTGGTCACGCCGGGGATATCACCAGCGAAAGCCAATTCACGAATTTTCGCGCGCGCCAAACCGAACTGGCGGAACGTGCCACGTGGACGACCCGTGATGGCGCAACGGTTACGTTGACGCGTAGGGTTGGCGTTACGGGGCAACTTTTGCAAAGCCAAGCGGGCAGCTGCACGCTCTTCTTCGGTCTTGTTGACGTCGCTCGACGCCGCTTTCAGTTCAGCGTGCTTTTTTGCGTACTTGGCGACCAGTTGGTCACGCTTCAGTTCGCGTTGAATCAGTGCTACTTTAGCCACACGTCACCTCAGTTCTTGAACGGAAAACGGAAGCCAGCGAGTAGTGCCTTGCACTCTTCGTCATTCTTGGCCGTCGTCGTGATGCTGATATTGAGACCGCGCAAGGCATCAACCTTGTCGTATTCAATTTCAGGGAAAATGATCTGTTCTTTGACGCCGATGTTGTAGTTACCACGACCGTCAAAAGCGCGACCAGAGATACCACGGAAGTCACGAACGCGGGGCAGAGCCACGGTCACGAAACGATCCAGGAATTCATACATCTGGACGCCACGCAGGGTCACCATGCAACCAATAGCTTGGCCTTCGCGGATCTTGAAACCGGCGATAGCTTTCTTAGCCTTGGTCACCACAGGCTTTTGGCCCGCAATCTTGGTCAGATCAGCAACAGCGTTGTCCATGACCTTCTTGTCAGCAACAGCTTCGCTCACACCCATGTTCAACGTGATCTTGGTGATACGTGGAACTTGCATTGGCGAGGTGTAGCCAAACTTGGCCGTCAACTCAGGAGCGATTTTCTCGCGGTAGTGTTGTTGGAGTCGTGCCATGGTCATGCCACCTTGATTTCTTCGCCGCTGGATTTGTAAACGCGCACGCGCTTACCATCAGCCAGCACCTTGATGCCAACGCGATCGGCCTTGCCGGTTGCCGCATTGAAGATCGCCACATTGGACTGGTGAATCGGCATGGTCTTTTCAACGATGCCACCGGTCGTACCCTTGAGAGGGTTCGGCTTGGCGTGCTTCTTCACCAGATTGATGCCCTCAACCACCACGTGGGAGTCATCCTTGCGCAGCGAAACCACGCCACGCTTGCCCTTGTCGCGCCCTGCGAGCACGATCACCTCGTCGCCCTTGCGAATTTTGTTCATGTCGTGTCCTTACAGAACTTCAGGAGCCAGGGACACGATCTTCATGAACTTTTCAGTACGCAACTCGCGCGTCACTGGTCCGAAGATGCGGGTGCCGATAGGCTCCAGCTTTGCGTTGAGCAACACTGCTGCGTTGCCATCGAATTTAACGAGCGAACCGTCAGCGCGGCGGATGCCCTTCGCTGTACGAACCACAACCGCGCTGTAGATCTCGCCTTTTTTGACGCGACCACGCGGAGCAGCTTCTTTGATGCTCACTTTGATAATGTCGCCAACACTTGCGTAGCGACGCTTGGAGCCGCCCAGCACCTTGATGCAAAGAACGGACTTCGCGCCAGTGTTGTCGGCAACATCTAACCGGGATTCAGTTTGGATCATTTCAATATTTCCCAACTTGCACCAAACGCTGGAGGGCGCCTAGTCAGTCTTGGGCCCGTCAGCCGCACCACAAACCACTTGCAGTGCCTTTGATTGGGCAGAAACATCGCTTTTTTAGAGCGAAGCCTTTGATTATGCAGTGGGTGGTATTTTTTGTCAACTGACTGCGAAGAAAATAAGCATTCGAGCTAAAAAAGCTGCAAACATCTGCTAACGCGGTGGGAGAGTCGAGCCGCCCCTCGCGCCAGAAAATTCATTTTTGATAGCATCAGTCGCTTATTTGACCGAACCTTTCCCTCAAAACGACACCCATGGCCACCCCATACACCTACGGCAACCACAAACCCGCCAGCGTCACCATTCGGCAACTGCGGGCATTTGTGGCGGAGGCGGAAGACGGCAGCATCACCCGCGCCGCGCAACGCTTGCACCTCACGCCGTCCGCGCTGTCGATGTTGATCAGCGGGCTGGAGGGCGAACTGTCGGTGCGGCTGTTCGAACGCACCACGCGCCGCATGGCGCTGAGCGATGCCGGGCAAGAGCTGCTGCCCGCCATCTCGAAGGTGTTTGTCGATCTGGACATTGCGTTTGATGCCCTGCGCCAGTTCTCCGACCGGCGCAGCGGGCGCTTTGCCGTGGCGACCTCTCCGCTGCTCGCCGCCACGTTGTTGCCCGGCTTGCTGGCGAGCTTTCGAGAGCGTTTTCCGGCGATTCGGGTCGACATTCTGGATTTACCCGTCGATGGCATCGCCCAAGCCGTACGCAGCGGACAAGCCGACTTTGGCGTCTGCACCATCGACAGCGACCCCACTGACCTCGTCATCACCCCGCTCTACCAAGACCGGCTGATGCTGGCCTGCCCCGCGCAACACCCGCTCGCCCAGCAGGCTTCCGTGCGGTGGGGCAACTTGACCAGCGAGCCTTTGATTTGGCTGCGCTCCGGCAGCGGTTTGCGCCGCCTGGTCGAACAGGGCTTCGCGCAAGCGGGGGAAACCGTGGCGCCAGCCTTCGAGGTGGCCAACGTCACCACCGCCATGGGTTTGATTGAGGCCGGCCTGGGCATTTCGATCTTGCCGGCTTACGCCCTGCGGCGCACCCGTGCCATTGGCGTGAAAGGTGTGCCGCTGACCACGCCGGTGCTGGAGCGGAGCATCGTCGCCTTGACCGCGCAAGGACGTGCGCTGTCAGCACCTTGCCAAAGCTTTCTGACGCACTTTCAAAGCGGCATGGCCGCGCAGGACGCCTCTATGGCCGCAGCCGAACCCGCCGCGCTGAAAGCCACGCCCGCCAAACGTACACGACGCAAAGCGAACTGAAGGCCATCTAAAGGTATGCGGGCTCACTAAAATACCTGCACTCCCCGGTTTCCATCCCGCCACACGCGCTGCACGTGATGTCGCTAGCGCCAACCCTGTTCTCCAATATGACCACCTTCGGCACCCCCCTCTCCCCCAACGCAACCAAAGTCATGCTCCTCGGCTCCGGCGAGCTGGGCAAAGAGGTGCTGATCGCCCTGCAACGCCTGGGTGTGGAAACCATTGCGGTAGACCGCTACGAAAACGCGCCCGGCCAGCAAGTGGCCCACCATGCGTGCACCATCACCATGAGTGACCCGGCCCAGCTCAAGGCGCTGATCGAAGCCGAAAAGCCCGCCATGGTGGTGCCCGAGATTGAAGCCATTGCCACGCCCATGCTGGAAGAACTGGAAGCTGCTGGCGTGGTGCGCGTCATCCCCACCGCGCGCGCTGCCCGCCTGACCATGGACCGCGAAGGCATCCGCCGCCTCGCGGCCGAAACCCTGGGCCTAGCCACCAGCCCCTACGTGTTCTGCGACTCGCTGGCCGAACTGCAAGCCGCTGTGGACAGCAAGATCGGCTACCCCTGCATCGTCAAGCCGGTGATGAGCTCCTCCGGCAAGGGCCAGAGCAAGATCAGCGGCCCGGCCGACGTGCAAAAAGCCTGGGACTACGCCATGGCCGGTGGCCGCGTGAGCCACGGCCGCGTCATCGTCGAAGGCTTCATCGACTTTGACTACGAGATCACCCAACTGACCGTGCGCGCCGTTGGCGCGGGCGGCCAGATTGAAACCCACTTCTGCGACCCCATCGGCCACATCCAGGTCAGCGGCGACTACGTGGAAAGCTGGCAACCGCACCCCATGCACCCGGCCGCGCTGGAGAAGGCGCGCCAGATTTCCAAGGCCGTGACCGACAACCTCGGCGGCCAGGGCCTGTTCGGCGTCGAGTTGTTCGTGAAGGGCGAAGACGTCTGGTTCAGCGAAGTCAGCCCACGCCCGCACGACACCGGCATGGTCACCATGGCCACGCAATGGCAAAACGAGTTTGAGCTGCACGCCCGCGCCATTCTTGGCCTGCCCGTCAACACCGCCTTGAAGAGCCCCGGCGCCAGCGCTGTGATCTACGGCGGTGTGGACGCGCAGGGCATCGTCTTCGACGGCGTGGCCGAAGCCCTGCAAGTGCCGAACACCGACATCCGCCTGTTTGGCAAACCCGAGAGCTTCACCAAGCGCCGCATGGGCGTGGCCCTGGCGTTTGATGCTGATGTGGAAGTGGCGCGCACCAACGCCAAATTGGCCGCCTCCAAGGTGCGCCCGCGCCTGGCCAAGTAAGCCGGTAGTCTTTCAACTTTGATAGCTGCTTACGCATACGCAGTAAGCGGCTATGGCCTATTTGGCTTAAAGCATCTGCCAGAAGTTGCCCCAATCCCATCCCGGGTGGCGGCTTTTCCAAGCTCTGGTTAGGATGCTGCAATGCAACACACAGACTGGGCCGCGTGGGTGCGGCTATCGGATGAGGGTCTACTCGTCGCGGTGGGCTTGGCCTTGCTGGCCGGCCTGGCTGCACAGCGTATTGGGCTGATCATCTTGCGGCGCTTGACCCGTAGTGCCCCTGTCATGTCCAACGTGGTCGAAGAAATTCGCCCCGCGATGCAGTTCTTGCTGCCACTGGCGGCGGTCGAGGCGGTGCTGCAAAGTGCGCCCAACGACATGCTCTTCATCAGCCAATTGCGCTACTGCGGCGGCTTGTTGATGTTGGTCGGGTTTACCTGGCTCGGCGTGCGCGCCATTCGCGGCGTGGCCAAAGGCATTTTGGTGCGTTACCCGGTAGGCGGCGCCGACAACTTCCACGCGCGACGCATCCACACCCGCACCCAACTGCTGGCACGCACCTTGATGGCCGTGGTATTGATTGCGGGCACAGCACTGATCTTGATGACCATTCCCGGCGCACGCCACCTCGGCGCCAGCTTGTTGGCATCTGCCGGCGTGCTCGGCTTGGTGGCCGGTATCGCCGCGCGCTCGGTGTTCTCGAACCTGCTGGCAGGCATTCAGATTGCGCTCACACAGCCCATTCGGCTGGACGACGTGCTCATCGTGCAAGGCGAATGGGGCCGGGTGTCAGAGATCACCGGCACCTACGTGGTGCTGGCCATTTGGGACGAACGCCGCCTGATCATTCCGCTGCAGTGGTTCATTGAAAACCCATTCCAGAACTGGACGCGCCACAACGCCGACCTGATTGGCACGGTTTTTTTATGGGTCGACTACCGCCTGCCGCTAGCGCCGCTACGCGCTGAGGCACAGCGCCTGTGCCACGCCTCGCCCGACTGGGACGGCCGCCTGTGCAAGCTGCAGGTGACCGACACCAACGAACGCGCCATGCAGGTGCGGCTGTTGGCCACATCCACCGATTCCAGCAAAAACTGGGATTTGCGCTGCACGTTGCGCGAAGGTCTGCTGGACTTTATTCAGCGGGAGTATCCGCAGTGCCTGCCGTTGGTGCGCACCGAGCCGGATGCGCGGCCGCTGCCGCCGTCCGGCCTGGGCGCCTAACGAGTTCTGCTCAAGCGCGCAGGACGGTCAGCCCTTCGGCCTCAAACGGCGCGCACACCTTCTCAGGCGTATCCGCCTCCACCACCAGCCCCGCCGCCTCGCGGCACGCCGCAATCACATAGGGCGACGCGGCGTTGAGCTTCTCGGCCGAGGCCAGCACCCAGGTCTCGGCCGCCTGTGCCATCAGCGCGCGTTTCACCAAGGCCTCTTCCATGTCGCCGGTGCTCAGGCCCGAACTGGTGCTCACACCCGAGGCGCCCATGAAATACAGATCGGCATGGATGCGGCTGATGGCCTCGACCGTGGCCGCGCCCACAGCTACCACCGAGTGCTTGTAGAAGCGCCCGCCCAGCAATTGCACCTCGATCAACGGGTGCTCCACCAGCGCCAGCGCAATCGTCGGGCTGTGAGTGACCACCGTGGCGCGCAGGTTGGCGGGTAGTTGCAAGGCCAATTGCTGGCAACTGGTGCCACCGTCGATAAACACCACCTGCCCCGGCTGCACCAGCGCAGCCCCGGCGCGGCCGATGGCTTGTTTGCCCGGCACGGCAAGCGCGCTACGCACCGCAAAGTTGCCAGCAGCGGGTGACGCGGGCAAGGCCCCGCCATGCACACGCTGCAGCAAGCCCTCGGCCGCCAAGGCGCGCAGGTCGCGGCGGATGGTGTCTTCCGACAGGTTCAGGCTTTCGCTCAGGCTGGCGGCGACGATGCGGCCGTCTAGGCGCAGCTTGTCGAGGATGAGTTGTTTGCGTTGCTGTGTGAGCATGGGGCGATGTTAACTTGCACGAGGCTGCATGTTTATCTTTGCATTTGCACGTTTTTTCTTGATTTGATTAAAATAGGCAAAAACGTGCAACCTGATTGAGCCAAAGGAGCAACATCATGCAAACCCAAGAACCCATTCGCATGGTCGACGTGCAAGTCTTGTCGAACGACTGGTACCTGCTGAAAAAGAACACCTTCGACCTGCGCCGCCGCGACGGCCAATGGCAGCGCCAAAGCCGCGAGACCTACGACCGTGGCAACGGCGCCACCATCCTGCTCTACAACCGCGAGCAGGGCACCGTGGTGCTGACGCGCCAGTTCCGCCTGCCGGCCTACGTGAACGGCACACCCGATGGCCGCTTGATTGAAACCTGCGCCGGCCTGCTCGACCAGGACGACCCCGAAACCTGCATCCGCCGCGAAACCGAAGAAGAAACCGGCTTTCGCATCAACGCCGTGCGCAAAGTGTTCGAGGCTTACATGAGCCCCGGCTCGGTCACCGAGCGGCTGTACTTCTTTGTGGGTGAATACAGCCACGCCGACAAGGTATCGAAGGGCGGCGGCCACGCGCATGAAGGCGAAGACATTGAAGTGCTGGAAGTGCCGCTGGACACGGCCATGGCGTGGATCACTGAGGGCAAAATCTGCGACGGTAAAACCATCATGCTGCTGCAGCACGCCAAGCTGAACGGCTTGGTACAACCTGCGTAAGCGTTAACAGCGCTCTCCCATCGAGAAACACCACAGAACTGGCTTCGCCAGGCTGTTGGTGTTGCCCCCTGCAAGGGGGTTGGCGTAGTGACACGAAGTGCACGAAGACTGGGGGTGAGCCTAAATAACGGTATGGCCGACACCGCCGGCTGACAGCTCCATGCGGCCACGGCCATTGTGTTTGGCTTGGTACAAGGCCAAGTCGGCGCGCGCCAACAGCCCGGCCAACGTGCCATCGCCATCTTTCAACACGGCCACGCCAGCGCTGTAGTCCAGCTCAAAACCCAGCTCTTTTTTCGACGCATCGAGCAAGCGCGCACGCAGGCGCTGGTCAAAGCCCGTCGCGGCCGATTTATGGGTGTTCGACAGCACGATGCAGAACTCTTCACCGCCCAGGCGGCCCACCAGGTCGCCAGTGCGGCGCGTGACCCGCAGCATGCGTGCGAACAGGCGCAGCGCGCGGTCGCCCACTTCGTGGCCATGGCGGTCGTTGATGCGTTTGAAGTGATCCAGGTCGAGCATGATCAACGTCATGGGCAAGTGGTAGCGCACGGCGTTGGCAAACACGCCCTCGGCACGCTCGGTCCAGCCCCGGCGATTCAGCAGTCCGGTCAGGCCGTCGGTCATGGCCTGGCGGCGCAGCTTGCTCTCTGCCTCTTCGCGCCAGGCCACCAGCACCATCACGGTGACCAACAGCAGGGCCACATTGCCCATCAGCGCCACCACCACGTTGATGGGGTGCGACATGTCGACGGCGCTCTGCAAGGCATCGGCCTGCACGCTGACCACCACGCCGCGCACCACAGCCAGCACGGCCACCGACACCAGGCAGCCACACAACAGGCCACGCCAGCGCCGCGAGCTGCGCCGCATAGGCGCCAGGGTGGCACGCGCCACCACGATCAAAGCCCCTGCCATGCAACCGTTGCTCCATACCGCATTGAGCAGCGGAAAGCGCAGGGTGAGCAAGTAGCCCACCGGCGCCAACACCGTCAACACCCGCAAAATGTTTTCGCCGCCGCGTGTCCCCAGCCAGCCGTTCAACGCACGGTGCAGCAGCCACAAGCCCGCGTGCAACAACAACACCCCCAGCGCGAGCCACCAATGCTCGCCGCCCAAGGTGGACAAGGGCACGGTCGTCCACGCCAGCGCTTGCGCCAGCACCGCCAGTTGGGCGCAGCGCGCCGCAATGCTGACGTTGCGCCCCATGATCAACAGCAGTGCCAGCGCTACAGCGAGTTGGTTGCAGGCGGTCACGACGAGCAGGGTGGTGACGTCAAGTTGCATGAAGAGCGTGGGGTTCCAATGATGACAAATACAGTGGCTAGAACGGCGTCAGGAAAGATTGTTTTTATAACTGTTTTACGGCGCTTAGCTTACTGGAAAGCTACTTCAGCAAAACTACGCAACTTGCGGCTGTGCAACTGGTTGATGCCTTGGGCACGCAGCAACTCAACCGCACGCACACCGATACGCAAGTGTTGGTCCACCCGTTCGCGGTAGAAGTGGTTGGCCATGCCCGGCAGCTTGATTTCACCGTGGAGGGGTTTGTCGCTCACGCACAGCAGGGTACCGTAGGGCACCCGAAAACGGAAGCCGTTGGCCGCGATGGTGGCGCTCTCCATGTCCAGCGCCACGGCGCGGCTTTGGCTGAAGCGGCGTTGCGGCTGGTTGTTGGGCAGCAGCTCCCAGTTGCGGTTGTCGGTACTGGCCACGGTGCCGGTGCGCATGATGTTTTTCAGCGCGGTGCCTTGCATTTGCGTGACGTCAGCCACGGCGCTTTCCAGCGCCACCTGGATTTCGGCCAGCGCCGGAATGGGCACCCACAGCGGCAGCTCCTCGTCCAGCACGTGGTCTTCACGCACATAGCCGTGGGCCAGCACGTAGTCGCCCAGTTGCTGGCTGTTGCGCAAGCCGGCGCAGTGGCCCAGCATGATCCAGGCATGCGGGCGCAGCACGGCAATGTGGTCGGTGATGTTCTTGGCGTTGGCCGGGCCCACCCCAATGTTCACCATGGTGATACCGCTGCGGTCGCCGCGCACCAAGTGGTAGCCGGGCATTTGCGGCAGACGTGGGGGTTCCACGCCCAGCGCGTCGATCGCTTCTGCGGCCAGGCCCACGCGGCGCGTGACCACGTTGCCAGGTTCGATGAAGGCCAGGTATTCGCTGTTCGGGTCGGCCATGGCCTCACGGCCCATGCGCACGAATTCATCGATGTAGAACTGGTAGTTGGTGAACAACACGAAGTTCTGAAACCACTCGGGCGCCGTGCCCGTGTAGTGGCGCAGGCGGTGCAGCGAGTAGTCGACACGCGGCGCGGTAAACAACGACAGCGGCATGGGCTCGCCAGGGTGCGGCTCGTAGGTGCCGTTGGCAATGCCGTCGTCCATGGCACCCAGGTCGGGCAGGTCGAACACGTCGCGCATCAGCATGCGGCGCTCGGCCGTCATGCTGCCTTCCACGTGGTCGTGCTCGGCAAACGAGAAGTGCACCGGAATAGGCTGCGTGCTGGTGCCCACTTCCAACTCCACCTGGTGGTTTTGTAGCAGCAGGCGGAACTGCTCCAGGTAGTAGTGTTCGTACAGGTCGGGACGCGTCAGCGTGGTCTCGAAGCGGCCGGGGCCAGCCACAAAACCAAAGCTCAGGTGCGCACTCTCCAACGACATGCCGGGCGCACGCGCCACCGTGTCGGTGTACACGCGCACAAACGGATAGCAGGCACGCACATGGCCGGGCAAGGTTTCACCGGCCACAAACTGCTGCATGGCCAGCCGCAAGTGCTCGATTTGCTGGTGGTAGATGGCCTTCACCTGCGCCAGTGCGGCGGCAGCATCGGTGAAACGCATGGGGGCAACAAAAGGCGGTAGATAGGGCATGCGCCTATTGTGCAATGGTGTTTGATGACTTTCGTAACGATTTTGAGGGACACCCGGCCCTCATCAGAGAGTTGACGGCAGCACACAACACTGGCTTGGCTTGCTTAGGCCACCGGCTCGCGCAATGTGACAAACTCTTCGGCCAGTGTGGGGTGGATGCCAATGGTCTGGTCAAACACCGCCTTGGTGGCACCGGCCTTCAGCGCCACGGCAAAGCCTTGCACGATCTCGCCCGCATCCGGGCCCACCATGTGCAGCCCCACCACGCGGTCGGAGGCCTTGTCGACCAGCAGTTTCACCAGCGTGCGCTCGGTGCTGCCGCTGATGGTGTGCTTGAGCACCTTGAACTCGCTGCGGTACACATCCACGGCGCCAAACTCTTCGCGCGCCTCGGCCTCGGTGAAGCCCACCGTGCCCACGCTGGGGTGTGTGAACACGGCGGTGGGAATGTAGTCATAAGCCATGTGGCGCACCGGTTTGCCGCGCGCGGGGCCAAACAAATCGTCGACCAAAGCCATGGCTTCGCCCAAGGCCACGGGCGTGAGCTGCAGGCGGCTGGAGACATCGCCCAGCGCAAACACCGAAGGCAGGCTGCTGGCGTAACGCGCGTCCACCACTACGGCGCCCTCGTCGTTCAATTGCACGCCTGCTTCCGCCAGGCCCATGCCAGCGGTTTTGGGCTTGCGGCCCGTGGCGTAGAGCACGGCATCCACCGGCAATGACACGGTTTCGTCATCGGTCGTTAACTGCGCCGTCAAACTCTCGCCGTGGCGCGCCAGCCCGCTCACGTGGGTGTTCAGCCGCAGTTGCACGCCGGTCTTGCGCATCTCGGCGGCCAGGAAGGTGCTGATGTCGGCATCAAACCCGCGCAGCAAAGTGCCGCCGCGCAGCACCTGCGTGACCTCCACCCCCAGCCCGTGGAAGATGGACGCCATTTCGCTGGCGATGTAGCCGCCGCCCACCACCAGCAGGCGGCGTGGCAGCGTGGGCAGGTCGAACATGTCGTCGGACACCAGCACATCACTGCGCCACGGCACATCGGGCACGCTGGGCTGGCCGCCGGTGGCCAGCAAGATGTGTTGTGCGGTGTAGCGTTTGCCGTCGACTTCAACCGTGTGGCCATCGGCCAGCTTGGCCCAGCCGTTGACCACCGCCACGCCGGCCGATTTCAGCAGCCCGGCGTAAATGCCGTTGAGCCGCGTGATCTCGACCGCGCGGTTGGCCTTCAGCCGCGCCCAGTCAAAACGCAGACCATCGAAGTCCCAGCCGTAGGCGCGCGACTCTTCAAAGGCCTCGCCGTAGTGCGCGGCATAGCTGTAGAGCTTTTTCGGGATGCAGCCCACGTTGACGCAGGTGCCGCCCAGCGCGCCAGCCTCGGCCAGGGCCACACGGGCACCACGCTGCGCGGCCATACGCGCGGCACGCACACCGCCACTGCCCCCACCGATCACAAACAGGTCGTAGTCAAAAGTCGGCATAAGATTCCTTTTGTTGCGTTCGACTTTACGTAGTCAACCTACCATCGTACGTTCGTTCCTTTATCCACCAGATCCACAAGAGGTATTTCTTGAAATCAATCACTTCCGCCATCCTCACCGGCGCCCTGGCCCTGTGTGCCTTGAGCACCACCGTTGCCCACGCGCAAGTCACCACGGCGGCAGATGCGGCCAAGGAACCCAGCGCCGTGGTCACGCCCAGCGGCCTGGTGTTTCGCTCGCTGAAAGACGGCCAAGGCGCCAGCCCCAAGGCCAGCGACAAAGTGAAGGTGCACTACCGTGGCACCTTCCTCGACGGCAAGGAGTTCGACAGCTCGTACAAGCGCGGCGAACCGATCTCGTTCCCGCTGAACGGCGTGATTCCGTGCTGGACCGAAGGCGTGCAAATGATGAAGATTGGCGGCAAGGCCAAGCTCACCTGCCCCGCCGCCATTGCCTACGGCGCACGTGGCGCCGGTGGTGTGATCCCGCCGAACGCCACGCTGCAGTTTGAAGTGGAATTGCTGGGCATCAACTAAGCTCGAATTTTTAAGCTTTTCGCTATAAAAAAAGCAGCTGCCTGCGCTTGACCACCAAGCGCAGGGGCTGCTTTTTTCTTGGCCGCTTTAACGCAACTTTGAGAGCACCGCCAACACCGGCTGCAGCACACTGGCGCCAAATTTGCGCGAGCGCTCGCCGCTCCAGCCCACCACGGGGTCGGGCAGGTCGGCGTTGTCTTTGAACGGCATCTCGATGGTGAAGGCCAGGCAGTCGAACTGCTGGCCGACCCAGTTGGTGGCGAGCGTTTTGTTGCCCTGGCCCGGTGCGGGCAGCGGGTAGCCGTGGGTGGTTTGGAAGTCGGGGCTGGCGGCCAGCCAGGCGGCTTTGAATTCTTTTTGCAAGCTGTCGATGCGCGGGCCGAAGCTGGCGCGGCCCTCCGTCCCCACCAGGAAGTTGTAGGGCAGGCCTTCGTCGCCATGCACGTCGAGCGACAGGTCCACACCGGTCGTGAGCATTTTTTGCCGCACCCAGAACACTTCGGGTGAGCGCTCCACCGTGGGCTCCAACCATTCGCGATTCAGGTTGGCGCCCACGGCGTTGGTGCGCAGGTTGCCGCGCACGGCGCCGTCCGGGTTCATGTGCGGCACCACGTAGAACTCGCAGCGCGCCAGCAGGGCACGGGCGACCGGGTCATCCACATCCAGCAAACGCTCCAAAAAGCCTTCGATGAACCACGAGGCCATGGTTTCACCCGGGTGCTGGCGGGCGATGAGCCACACCTTGCGCAAGGGTTCTGCCGTGGCCGTGTCGGTATCAGGCTGGCGGATGTGCAGCAGCGTCATCGGCCGGCCTTCGGTGGTCAGGCCCAGGTGCTCCAACCGCACTGCTTCAGATTGCTGCACCGAGCCGAAGAGGTCGAGCAAACGGTCGTAGGGGTAAGGTTCAAAGTAGGCGAAGTACACACAGTCGCCCTCGGCCACACATTCGGCGCACAGCTCGGTGCCGTCAAAGCTGGTGGGGATGCGCGTCCACTGCTCGCGGTCTACGCTCATCACCACTTGGTAGCCGTCCCAGCCTTTGGGGTAGGCGCATTGGCTGGCGTTCAAAAAGCGCAGGCGCAGCGCCTGGCCGGCCGCGCCGTACACGGCGAAGTAGAACCACTGGGCGAATTCGCTGGCGTTGTCCGGGCGTATGCGCAACTGGATGTCGCGCGGGTTGTCGACGCGCACCACCTCGATGGCGCCGCCGTCGAACTGGGTGTTGATATGGAGTTTGGGGACGATGGAAGTCATGGGGTCACGATTTAAAGCTGACGGGGAACAACCGCCAGCTTACGCCCAAATCAAGTCTGCAAAGCTAAGCTGCAGCTAATCCCCGCCCACCCAGCCAGGCCCGCGCGCCCAGCGCATCGACCGGGGGTGAATCCAGAAAGCCCTGGAAGTCATCACACCCCATGCCGCGCAGCAGGTCGGCCTGCGACTCGATCTCCACGCCTTCCGCCACGGTGCGCAGCTTCAAGCTACGCGCCATCTGGATCACCGCCGAGGCGATGGCCTGGTCGTCGTTGTCGCTGTGCATCTCACGCACAAACGAGCGGTCGATTTTCAGCTTGTCGATGGGGTAACGCTTCAGGTACGCGAGCGACGAGTAGCCGGTGCCGAAGTCGTCAATCGTCAGGCCCACGCCCAGGCGCTTGAGTGCGTGCAGGTTCTCCAGCACGGAGCTGCTGGAGTCCATCAACACCGACTCGGTCATCTCCAATTCGAGGAACGCCGGCGCCAGCCCCGACGTGCTGAGCGCACGCGTGACCACGCCCACCAGGTCGCGTTGTTTGAATTCAATGGCCGACAGGTTCACGGCCACCGGCACACGCAGCCAACCGGCGTCGTGCCAGGCTTTGATCTGGCAGCAGGCCTCGACCAACACCCACTGGCCAATGGCCTGGATGAGGCCACGCTCTTCGGCAAACGACACAAAGTCTTCCGGGCCCAGCAAGCCCAACTCGGGGTGTTGCCAACGCACCAAGGCCTCTACGCCCACAAGCTTGCTGTCCGACAAACGCCACTGCGGCTGGTAGTGCAGCACAAACTCTTTGTTGGCGATGGCCTCGCGCAATTGGTGTTCCAGGTGCAAGGCCCGAAAGGCGCGTTGAGACAGGCTGGCCGTGTAGAACTGGTAGTTGCCACGGCCCGTGTCTTTAGCGTGGTACATCGCGGCGTCGGCGTGGCGGCTGAGTTCGTCTACCGTGCTGCCGTCGTCGGGGAACATGGCGATGCCGATGGAAGGCGACACCGACACTTTGTGGCCTTCAAGGTGGATGACTTTCTTCACCGCGTCCAGCATTTTGGACGCTACTTGCACGGCGCTGTCGCGGCCACCAATGTCGGGCAGCACGATCAAGAATTCGTCGCCGCCCAAACGCGCCACCACGTCGGCCTTGCGCACACAGCCCACCAAGCGGCTGGCCACTTCGCAAAGAAGTTGGTCGCCCGCGTGGTGGCCCAGGGAGTCGTTCACCGTTTTGAAGTTGTCGAGGTCGATGAACAGCACGGCCAGCACCGATTGGTGGCGTTGCGCGGTTGCCAGGGAATGCTCCAGCCACTGGTTCAAGAAGCTGCGGTTGGGCAGGCCCGTCAGGGCGTCGTGCAGCGCCATGTGTTCCATGCGTTGCTGTGCGTCCTTGCGTGCCGTGATGTCGCGCACCACCGCAATCCGTTGCACTTCGCCCTTCACCACCAGCGTCTTGCCCACCATCTCGACCGGAATTTCACGGCCGCTGCGGTGCAGCAGCGCGGCCTCGTAGGGCTGTTCGTTACCCAGGCGGAGTTGCTCGGCCACGTGTTGGCGCCAGGCTTCGGCGATGAACTCGCCTGAGCGTCGGCCCTTCACCTCGTCCAGCGTGTAGCCCACCATGCGCAGCAGCGCCGCGTTCACATCGGTGATGCCGCTGTCTTGGTGGAAAACAATGCCCTCTTCCGTCACCTCGGCAAACTTGCGCATGCGCTCTTCGCTTTCACGCAGTGCCTGCTCTGCGCGAGCGTGGTGGCTGATGTCGTGCATCAGCACAAAGGCGCCAAGCTGCACACCGGCGGCATCCAGGTGCGGCAGCAGCGTGACTTCCAGGGTGATCTGTGTGCCGTTGCCGCGGGTGCGTTCGCGTTGGTAGGTCACGCGTTCGCCAAGGCTGGCACGCATCACATGGGGCTCTATCTCAGTCCAGACCTCGGGACCCACGGTGTCGCGCACGTGTTTGCCCAGAATGTCGTCACCGGCAAAACCGTGCTGCTCCACATAGGCGCGGTTGGCAAAGCGGCAACGCATGGAAGGGGTATCGAAATACGCCAGCAAAGCGGGCACTGCCTCCGTCAGCAATTGCAGTATCTCGACGCGATCGGCGCGATTGGCACGGTCGGCGCCGTCGCTCCCTCCAGCCCCCGGCACGGGCTCAACCATGTCCGCCATGGCACATCCTTGTGGTCTTGTTTTTCATGCAATTCAACCCTTGGGTTGCGGCCCTCTTTTCCGCCCTACCAGCACATCGTTTTCAGGATCTGTCGACCGTCAAGCTACGAAATGTGTAGCATGTTAACCCTGTTCTGTCTGCGCCACAGCACTATTTTCCCTAACATCTGGCGCCATAATCAGACCATGTCTGCCGCTGACCACCTTCCCGATACCGATCTTCCGCCCCCAATCGAGGCTCCCGCCAACCCTGCAGCGGCGGCACCCAGACGCGCCACTTCGCGCTTCATGTTCAGCCACCCGGCGCACGTCATCGCACTGGGTTTGGGCTCGGGCCTGAGCCCGTTTGCCCCGGGCACCGCTGGCACCCTGTGGGCTTGGCTGGCGTATCTGGTGATTTCGCCCTGGTTCACGCCCGCGCAGTTCGGCTGGTTTCTTTTGGTGTGCCTGGTGGTGGGCTGGTGGGCTTGCACGGTGTGCGCCCGCAACCTGCGCGTGGCCGACCCCGGCAGCATCGTCTGGGACGAAATCGTCGCCTTCTGGATCATCCTCTGGCTGGTCATGCCCACAGGTTTCGTGGGCCAACTGGTGGCCTTCGGCCTGTTCCGCTATTTCGACGCCGCCAAACCCGGCCCCGTGGCCTGGGCCGACAAGGCCTTCAAAGGGGTGGGCGCACGCGGTGGCTTCGGCATCATGTTTGACGACCTGGTGGCGGCGTTTTGTGCGCTGCTGGTGATCGCGCTGTGGAAGTTTTGGTTCTGAAATTCTTGTCCTGACGGAAGGTTTCTGGCGATGGCTGATACGCTACAAAATCATGAGCAGCTTGCGCAAGCCGAATGCGCTCTGCTGGCCGAATTGCTTCAAAACAACCAATGGCGCATGGCCACTGCCGAAAGCTGTACTGGCGGCTTGATCGCCGGGGCGTGCACCGAGTTATCAGGTTCCAGCAACTGGTTTGAGCGCGGCTTTGTCACGTACTCGAACGAAGCCAAGTCCGAGCTTCTGGGCGTCGACCCCGCCTTGATCCAGAACTACGGGGCCGTGAGCGAACAAGTGGCGCGCGCCATGGCCGTGGGCGCCATTCGGCGCTCGGAAGGCTTGGCGCAAGTGGCGGTGGCGGTCACCGGCGTGGCCGGGCCCACGGGCGGCAGCGCCGAGAAGCCGGTCGGCACGGTGTGGCTGGCGTGGTCGGTGCAGGGGCAGCTCAGCAGCGAGCGGCACCTCTTCCCCGGCGACCGGCGCGCCGTGCGCCAAGCCACCGTGTTGCAGGCGTTGCGGCGGCTGCGCGAGTTGGTGCAGGCCGCGCCCGGTTAGCCATCTCCGCCCCTGGGGATGCATGGCATTAATGCACACGGCCTGAAAATTGCAGCGAAAATAGGGTCATGAACGCCCTCAACATCGCCGAGTATTCGCAAACCCTGGGTTTGCAAGCCAAACAGGCCTCCGCGCATATGGCGCGTGCGAACGCAGCTACTAAAAACGTAGCCCTTCGCGCGTTGGCCGGTTTGCTGCGTAGCAATGTCGACGCCCTGCAGATCGACAACGCCAAAGACATCGCCCGCGCCCAAGCCGCCGGTTTGGCTGCGCCACTGGTGGATCGCTTGAAGCTCACACCCAAGGTTTTGGAAACCTGCGCGCTGGGCTGCGAGCAGCTCGCCGCCATGCCAGAGATCATTGGCGAAGTGGCCGGTCTGAAGCAGCAGCCCAGCGGCATCCGCGTGGGCCAGATGCGCGTGCCGATTGGCGTGTTCGGCATGATTTTCGAGAGCCGCCCCAACGTCACCATCGAGGCGGCGAGCCTGTCCATCAAGAGCGGCAACGCCTGCATCTTGCGTGGCGGCTCCGAAGCGATTGAATCTAACAAGGCCCTGGCGCTGCTGGTGCAGCAGGCGCTGGAAGCCGCCGGCCTGCCCGCCGAAGCGGTGCAACTGGTGCAAACCACCGACCGCGAAGTGGTGGGCCAGCTCATCACCATGCCGCAGTTTGTGGACGTGATCATCCCGCGCGGCGGCAAGAGCCTGATCGAGCGCATCAGCCGTGATGCCAAGGTGCCCGTCATCAAGCACCTGGACGGCAATTGCCACGTCTACGTGGACGACCCATGCGACATCGGCATGGCCGTGACCGTGGCCGACAACGCCAAAACGCAGAAGTACAGCCCTTGCAACGCCAGCGAAAGCCTGTTGGTGGCACGCGGCGTGGCCGCAGAGTTCTTGCCGCGCATCGGTGTGGTGTACGCTGCCAAGGGCGTGGAGATGCGTGGTTGCCCCGAGTCGCTGGCGCTGCTGGCCGCCGTGCCGGGCGCCAAGCTGGTGGCCGCCACCGAGCAGGATTGGTCGGAAGAATATCTGGCGCCCATCATCAGCGTGAAGCTGGTGGCCGGGGTGGATGAGGCTATTGCGCACATCAACCAATACTCGAGCCACCACACCGACGCCATCCTCACACGCGACCATATGCATGCGCAGCAGTTTTTGCGCGAGGTGGATTCGGCCAGCGTGATGGTCAACGCGAGCACGCGTTTTGCAGATGGTTTTGAGTACGGGCTGGGCGCCGAAATCGGCATCAGCACCGACAAGTTCCACGCGCGTGGCCCGGTCGGTTTGGAGGGGCTCACGTCCCTTAAATATGTGGTGCTGGGCGAGGGCGAGATTCGCTCCTGATGTTGGTTTTCTCCAGGGTTTTCTAAGTTCAACCTTTTCGACAGGACCGTGATGCAAGGCTTTTTGTGCAGATTGGGAGCATGGACCTCCATCACGGGAACGCTGTTGTTGGCAGCCCTGCCCGCCCAGGCCGACGTGCTGGACAAGCTGCGCAGCAGCGGCAGCATCACGCTGGCCTACCGCGACGCGTCCATTCCATTCTCGTACCTGGACGACCAGAAGAAGCCCATTGGTTACTCCATCGACCTGTGCCTGAAAGTGGTCGATGCCCTGCGCCGCGAGCTCAAGCTCGACAAGCTTGATGTGCAATACCTGCTGGTGACACCCGCCACCCGCATGGAGGCCATGACCAGCGGCCAGGCCCAGTTGGAGTGCGGCTCCACCACCAACAATCCCGAGCGGCGCAAAACGGTGGACTTCACCATTGCGCACTTCATCTCGTCGGTGCGTCTGTTGGTGCGCAGCGACTCCAACGTGAAAACCATCGACCAGTTGGCCGGCAAAAGCGTGGTCACCACCAAAGGCACCACAGCCGTGACCCTGGTACGCCGCGCCAGCGACGAACGCGGCCTGAAGCTGAACCTGCTGGAAGCGCCTGACCACGCCCAGGCCTTCAACACCGTGGTCGAGGGCAAGGCCGCCGCCTTTGCCATGGACGACGTGCTGCTGTCCGGCCTGCGCGCCAATGCGGCCAACCCCGCCGACTACACCCTGGCGGGCAAACCCATGAGCATGGAGCCTTACGCCATCATGCTGCCGCCGAAAGAAGCCGCGTTCAAAAAGCTGGTTGACCAAGAAGTGCGCCGCGTCATCTTGAGCGGTGAGATCACCGGCATGTACAACAAGTGGTTCCAGCAGCCGATTGCGCCCAAGGGCATCAACCTGGCGCTCCCCATGTCGTACCTGCTGAAAGACTCGTTCAAGTTCCCGAGCGACAAGGTCGACGCGTTCTGATGCCCCAACCTTCCCCGCGTGGGAAGCTAGGCGAGCATATTTTTCCGGTGTGGTGCTCTTGTTGAATCTGGCGAGTGGCCCCAGATAACAACGCTATCGTGGTGATTCGGCCCCCTGGGTCCTAGAATCACCTCTTCCCCCATCCCCGCCCAGAACACCGCATGGTTCCCCATCTTGTCACCGCCCTGACCGGGCCCATCAACGAGCTTGAGCAACGTGTGCTCGATTCCATGCCCGCGATCGAACGCTGGTTTCGCCTGGAGTGGATGGAGCACACGCCGCCGTTTTACGGTGCTGTGGACATCCGCAACGCGGGCTTCAAGCTTGCGCCGGTTGACACCAGCCTGTTCCCGCGCGGCTGGAACCACCTGACGCCACAACTGCTGCCGCTGGCGGTGCAGTCGGCCATGGCGGCGATTGAGAAGATTTGCCCCGAAGCCAAAAACCTGCTGCTCATCCCGGAGAGCCACCAGGCGCAAAACACCTTCTACCTGAGCAGTGTGGCGCAGTTGCAGCGCATCTTCCACATGGCGGGCTTGAACGTGCGCGTGGGCTCCATCAGCCCGGACATCAAGGAATCCACGCCGATCGCCCTGCCCAATGGCGACCAGATCGTGCTGGAGCCGGTGATCCGCAGCAAACGCCGCCTGGGCCTGAAAGACTTCGACCCCTGCACGATTCTGCTGAACAACGACCTGTCGGCCGGGGCTCCAGGCATTCTGGAAGACCTGCACGAGCAATACCTGCTGCCGCCGCTGCACGCCGGCTGGTCGGTGCGCCGCAAGAGCACCCACTTCCGCATCTACGAAGAAATTTCCAAGCGCTTTGGCAAGCTGCTGGGCATCGACCCCTGGTTGATCAACCCCATGTTCAACAAATGCGGTGAAGTCAACTTTGCCGATGGTTCGGGCATGGAATGCCTGACCGCCAACGTCGATGCGCTGTTGACCAAGGTGCGCCGCAAGTACAAGGAATACGGCATCAACGAGAAGCCGTTTGTCATCGTCAAGGCCGACGACGCCACCGACGGCATGGGCATCATGACCGTGCGCGACGTCAAAGACCTGGAAAGCCTGGGCCGCAAAGGCAAAACCAAAGCCAAGGCGGGCAAAGACGGCCAACCGCCGGTGCACGACGTCATCATCCAGGAAGGCGTGTTGACCAACGAACGTGTGCACGACGCCGTGGCCGAGCCCGTGGTCTACACCATGGACCGCTACGTGGTGGGCGGCTTCTACCGCATCCACGCCGACCGTGGCACCGACGAAGACCTGAACATCCCCGGCTCGCGCTACGTGCCCCTGGCCTTTGCCGAGAGCGCGATGATGCCGCAGTCTGGCGTGCGCCCCGGTGCCAGCGCACCCAACCGCTTCTACATGTACGGCGTGATCGCGCGCCTGGCCATGGTGGCGGCGAGCTACGAGATGGAAGCCACCGACCCGGACGCCGAGGTTTACGACTGATTTGCCGCCTGTCGCGGCCACGTGACCAGAGGGCCACGCTGCCGCGATGACGCAAACCCCGTCAAACACCGTTCCCAGACGAGAACTTCGGGCGAAACCAGCCGTCCGTCCAGTTGCTGCGTTGCAACACCGCCGCTGCTTTCCAAGCGTGGTTCAGGTGTGTTCCTTGCACCGGCGCGCCCGAAGCGCAAAATACACGCCTTCAAGTTACTAGAACCCCTTTGGCGCTGGCCCAGCCGCCCCTTGGGATCTGTTTGTGCAAAATTCAAAATCCTCGCTTGCGGCTTTGACCCTGGGCGCCATTGGTGTCGTGTACGGCGACATCGGTACCAGCGTGCTGTACGCGGTCAAAGAAGTCTTTGGCTCCGGCCATGTCCCCTTTACCCCTGAAAACGTCTATGGCGTGTTGTCCCTCTTCTTCTGGACACTCACCGTCATTGTTTCGCTGAAATACGTGGTGTTGGTGCTGCGCGCCGACAACAACGGCGAGGGCGGCCTGATCGCCATGCTCGCACTGGCCTCGCAGGCCGTCAAAGACCGGCCGGTGCTGCGCCGCCGGTTGCTGCTGGTGGGCATTTTCGGCACCTCGCTGTTTTATGGCGATGGCGTGATCACGCCGGCCATTTCCGTGCTGTCGGCCGTCGAAGGTTTGGAAGTCATTTCACCGGCCTTCCACAAAGCTGTGATCCCGATGACGCTGGCCGTGTTGTTTGGCCTGTTTGCGGTGCAAAAACACGGCACCGCCGGCATCGGCAAGTTTTTTGGCCCGATCACACTGCTGTGGTTTTGCACCATTGCGCTGCTGGGCGTGAAGCACATCGCGCACAACCCGGAAATTCTGTGGGCCCTGAGCCCGCACTACGCTCTGGGTTTCATGTTCGACAACCCCGGCACCACCTTCATCATCTTGGGCGCCATCGTGTTGTGCGTGACCGGCGCCGAAGCGCTCTACGCCGACATGGGGCACTTTGGCAAGAAGCCGATCCGCCTGGCCTGGTTCTCCATCGCCATGCCGGCCCTGACCATGAACTACTTTGGCCAGGGCGCACTGCTGCTGCAAAACCCCGAAGCCGTGAAAAACCCGTTCTACATGATGGCCCCCGACTGGGCCTTGGTGCCACTGGTGCTGCTGGCCACCTTGGCGGCGGTGATCGCATCGCAAGCGCTGATCACCGGCGCGTTCAGCGTGACCAAGCAGGTGGTGCAACTGGGCTACCTGCCGCGCCTGAACATCCAGCACACCAATGTGAAAGAGGCCGGGCAAATCTACATTCCGTTCGTCAACTGGGCGCTGTTCGTGGCGATTGTGTTGGCCGTGGTGATGTTCAAGTCGTCGAGCAACCTGGCCTCGGCCTACGGCATTGCGGTGTGTACCGACATGCTGATCACCACCATCCTCACCTTCTACGTGGTGCGCTTCCGCTGGAACTACCCACTGTGGTTGTGCCTGATGGCCACCGGCTGGTTCTTCCTGGTGGACTTTGCTTTCTTCGCATCCAACCTGATGAAGCTGTTTGACGGCGGCTGGTTCCCGTTGCTCATCGGCGGCGTGATCTTCACGCTCATGCTCACCTGGAAACAAGGTCGCGCGCTGATCAACGAGAAGCTGCGCTCCGATGCCATCGACCTGCCGAGTTTCTTGGAAGCGGTGTTCGTGAGCCCGCCCGCGCGCGTAGAGGGCACGGCCGTGTTCTTGACCAGCGAAGTGGGCACCGTGCCCAACGCGCTGCTGCACAACCTGAAGCACAACAAGGTACTGCACGAGCACAACCTGTTCGTCACCGTACGCAACCACGAGGTGCCATGGATCGGCATGGACAAGCGCCTGGAAATCGAAGCCCTGGGCCACGACTGCTGGCAGGTGAAACTGCACTACGGCTTTAAAAACGACCCCGACGTGCCCAAAGCGCTGGAGCAAATCAAGGGCCGTGGCTGCGAGCTGGAGCACATGACCACCAGCTACTTCCTGTCACGCGACACCGTGGTGCCCACCATCGGTAGCGGCATGGCGCCGTGGCGCGAAAAACTGTTTGCGCAGATGCACCGCAACGCGGGTGCGGCTGCCGACTTCTTGATGCTGCCGAGTAACTCGGTGGTCGAGCTGGGCTCGAAGATTGAAATCTAAGCTTTAGGACGGCAGCAGCTCGGCTGGAATCCAGCCGCGCAAGCTGTTGACGAAAGCCAAGGCCTGGACACGCGACAGGTCTTGCAGCGTGACCACCGCTTCCGCCACACGCCCCTCACGCAGAGCCTGCGCGCGGCCCACGCCATTGAGCAAGCCACACTGCAAAGGCGGCGTGACCCAGCGGCCATCGAGCAGCAACGCGATGTTGCCGCGTGTGCACTCGGTGATCTCGCCCGCAGGGTTCCACAACAGCATGTCGAACGCACCCGGTTTCGTCGGCGCCAAAGCGTCGTAGTGCGCTCGGCGCGTGGTTTTGAAGCGCACAAACTCGGTGTGCGCCTCGATCAGCGGCCGGTCTGCCAGTTGCAGTTTGACTTGTGCAGGCGAAGCCTCCAACGCATACCCCTCGGCTGTGGCGTGGCCTTGCGCATCGAGCAACAAGCGAATCCGCCAAGCGCCCTGCGCGCGGTGCACGGCCTGCAGCGCCTGGCGTACGTGGGCGTCGTTGAATGGGCGACCAAAGTGCGCGGCGGCAGCAGCTAAGCGCGCCAAATGGGCTTCACCGTTACGCAGCGTGCCGTCCACCAGCGCCAGCGTTTCCAGCAGCGCGAATGACGCACTCGCACGCTGCACAAAGGCTTGTTTGTTCTGCCACTCGCGCCACTCGCCTTCGGCCGTGGCGTCGGCCGTGATGCCGCTGCCAATGCCGCAGCGCGCGGCGTCACCTTGCAGGGTCACGGTGCGGATCGGCACGTTGAACGTGGCGCGGAACTGGCCTAGCCCATCGGGCCGCACCACACCCAGCGCACCGCAGTACACACCACGCGGCGCGGGCTCGAGCGAGCGGATCATGCGCATGGCTTGCACCTTAGGCGCGCCCGTGACGGAGCCACAGGGGAACAGCGCCGTAAACACATCCACCAGCGTGCAGCCGGGGCGTGTGCGGGCGGCGACATCGGACGTCATTTGCCACACCGTGGGCAGCGCTTCGGTCTGGAACAGCTTGGGCACGGTGACGCTGAAGGGCTCGGCCACACGTGACATGTCGTTGCGCAGCAGGTCGACAATCATCACGTTTTCGGCACGCTCTTTGGGCGACTCGCGCAGGTGCGCCGCCAGCGCCGCGTCTTCAGTGGCGTCGTCGCTGCGCGGGGCCGTGCCCTTCATCGGGCGGGCAAGCAATTCGCCACCACGCCAGTCGAAAAAAAGCTCGGGCGAGACCGACAACACGTGGTGCTCACCGTAGTCCAGTGCCATGGAATAACCACCCGGTTGCGCCTTTTGCAGGGCCTCAAACAAGGCACGCGGCTGGCCGCTGAAATGCCCCAGCATGGCAGCGGTGTAGTTGACCTGGTAAAGCTCGCCGTTGCCGATGGCCTGCAGCAACGCTGCCATCGAACGGTCGAAGTCGGCGCGTGGCAAGAAGCCCTGCCAATCGATGCGCGCGGCCTCTGCTGTGGTTGCGGTGGAGCTTTCGGGCCATGGCAGCGCCGCATCAAACACCATGAACGACGCCAACGGCCCATCGGGCTGGTGCACCTGCAGCGCCGCATCAAAAGCCGGCGCGGCTTCGTAGCGCACATAACCCACGCACCACTGGCCCTGCTCGGCAGCGGCCTGCACGGCAGCCAGCACCGGCTGCACCTCCGCTAGCGTGTGCGCCACCAAATGCTGGCGCGGCGCCGCAAAGGCGTGGCGTAAGCGCGGGCCGTGTGGTTGGCGAGGGTCGCTGAAGTCGATCAGCGCGCGGATGGGGTCCATGCCAGAAGTTTAGGCCGCGCCGATGTGCGGTACCAGTGCGCCCACGGGCTGGCCGTTTTTCAGGGCGGCGGTAAAGGCCAGCATGCGGTCGATGGGCACACGGGCACGCAGGCCGAGGTCTGGGTTCACCAGCACTTCGTTGGCGCCGGTTTCCAGCACCCGCGCCACATCGGCCAGGCTGTTCATGGCCATCCACGGGCAATGCGCGCAGCTTTTGCACGTGGCGCTGTTGCCGGCGGTGGGCGCTTCAATAAAGGTTTTGCCGGGGTTCAGGCTGCGCAGCTTGTGCATCATGCCGTTGTCGGTGGCCACGATGAAAGTACTAGCGTTCATCTCGCGTGCGGCTTTGAGCAGTGCCGAGGTGGAACCCACGGCATCAGCCAGCGCCACCACGTCGGCGGGCGACTCGGGGTGCACCAGCACTTTGGCGTGTGGGTGCTCAAGCTTCAAGGCTTCGAGTTCAAAGGCCTTGAACTCGTCGTGCACGATGCACGAGCCGCGCCAGAACACCATGTCGGCGCCGGTTTCGCGCTGGATGTAGTCGCCCAGATGTTTGTCGGGTGCCCACAGAATTTTGTGCCCCTGCGCCTTCAGCGCATTGACCACGTCCAGCGCGCAACTGGAGGTGACCAGCCAGTCGGCGCGGGCCTTCACCTCGGCGCTGGTGTTGGCGTAGACCACCACGGTGCGGTCGGGGTGGGCGTCGCAGAAGGCATTGAACGCGTCGATGGGGCAGCCCAGGTCGAGTGAGCAATTGGCGCCGAGGTCTGGCATCAAGATGCGTTTGTGGGGCGACAAAATTTTTGCCGTCTCGCCCATGAAGCGCACCCCAGAGACCACCAGCGTCTGTGCGGCGTGGTCGCGGCCAAAGCGTGCCATCTCCAGCGAGTCGCTCACCAGACCGCCGGTTTCTTCGGCCAGGTCTTGCAGATCGGGGTGCACGTAGAAGTGCGACACCATCACGGCGTTCTGCTCTTTCAGCAGGCGGCGGATGCGCGCCTTCAGCGCCACACGCTCCTCTTGGCTCGGCTCGACCGGCACACGCGCCCAGGCGTGGCGCGGGGCGCAGGTGGCGCCAGTTTCTTCGGTGACGAGCACGGTGTCCGGCTGCTCGTATTCCACGGTCATCAGATCTTGCATAACGTTCGAGAGCGGTGTGGCCAGCGGCCCATCACTGGGAAGATTAAAGGTCTTGGAAGCGCATCGAGAAATCGGTGGCCTTGACGTCTTTGGTCAAGGCGCCCACCGAGATGCGGTCGACACCGGTCTGCGCCAGCGCGGGCAGACTCTCCAGCGTGACGCCGCCCGAAATTTCGAGCACCGCACGTTGCTCGCCGCGCAGTGTGTTGCGGCGCACGGCTTCATGCAGATCGGCCAGCGGCATGTTGTCGAGCAGCAGCATGTCGGCGCCTGCGGCCAGGGCTTCGTCCAGCTCGGCCAGGGTCTCGACTTCAATCTCCACAAAGCTCGCGCGTTGGGTGATGTCGGCAGAGGCCGCCACCTGGCGCATCACGGCGGTGATGCCACCGGCTGCGGCAATGTGGTTTTCTTTGACCAGCACCGCGTCGAACAAACCAATGCGGTGGTTGGTGCCGCCGCCCGTGCGCACGGCGTACTTTTGCGCCAAGCGCAGGCCGGGCAAGGTTTTGCGCGTGTCGACAATCTGGGTTTGGGTGCCCTGCACCGCCTGCACATGCAGCGCGGTGCGACTGGCCACCGCGCTCAGCAGTTGCAGAAAGTTCAGCGCCGTGCGCTCGGCGCTGAGCAGTGCACGCGCGTTGCCTTCGATCTCCAGCACCACTTGGTTGACGGCGCAGGTTTCGCCTTCGCCCACATGCCATTGCAAGCGGGCCGAGGGGTCGAGATGGCGAACGGTGGCTTCCACCCACGGCGCGCCACACAACACGGCGGCTTCGCGTGCCAGGATCTTGGCGTGGGCGCGGCGGTGGGGGTCGACCAGAGCGGCGGTCAGGTCGCCGGCGCCGATGTCTTCTGCGAGGGCCCGGGCCGCGTCAGCCTGGGCGAGTTGTGCCACGTGGGTGGCCGAGAAATCAAAAACGTTTGTCTGCGTCATATTCTTGTTAAGAGCGATATGGGCTGGTTGGGGCTCATGGGGCCTCGTCCAGCCTCGCTCATCGCGTTTCTACCCTTGACGCCTTCATCGTGCATCATCGATGAGCCATCGGGCGACTCAAGGGCCTGCATTAGACACCAGAACGAAAACCACCCCTGCTGCGCTCGGGCTTGGTGGGCCGGCAAGACGCAGCCTGCCACGGCACAATCGCGGCCATGCGATTTATAAGAGACATCAATCTGTCGGCCTTCACCGCCGGCTTCGTGGCGGTGCTGGTGGGCTTCACCAGTTCGGTCGCCATCGTGTTCCAGGCGGCGCAAGCGTTTCAGGCCACGCCCGAACAAATCACTTCTTGGATGTGGGCCTTGGGCCTGGGCATGGGGCTGTGTTCGGCGCTGCCGTCGCTGTGGCTGCGCAAGCCGGTGATGGTGGCCTGGTCGACCCCCGGCGCGGCGGTACTGGCCACGGCGGGCGTGGCGGGCGGCTTCAACATGGGGCACGCCGTGGGCGCGTTCATCGTCTGCGCGGGCTTGATCACGCTCTGCGGCGTGACCGGTTGGTTCGAGCGCATCATGCGGCGCATCCCGGTGGCGCTGGCCTCGGCATTGCTGGCGGGGGTGCTGGCGCGGTTTGGCTTGCAGGCGTTTACCGCTGCGCAAACCGCGTTGCCGCTGGTGGTGCTGATGTTGATGGTCTACCTGCTGGGCAAACGCCTGGCGCCGCGCTACGCGGTGGTCGCCACACTGCTGGTGGGCATTGTGTATGTGGCGCTGCGCGGCCAGTTGGCCACCGGCAGCCTGGTGTTGGAGTTGGCGCGGCCGGTGTTCATCTGGCCCGAGTTCAGCATCAGCGCCGTCATCAGCCTGGCGCTGCCTTTGTTTGTGGTGACCATGGCCTCGCAAAACCTGCCCGGTGTGGCGGCCATTCAAGCGGCCGGTTACGGAGGGCCCGACGGCATTCCGATTTCCAAGGTGATCACGCTCACCGGTGTGGCGGGTTTGCTGCTGGCACCATTCGGCGCGTTTGCGCTGAACCTCAGCGCCATCACCGCCGCCATTTGCATGGGCCGCGAGGCGCATGAAGACGCGAATAAACGCTACACCGCTGCCGTGGCGTGTGGTTTGATTTACGTGGTCATTGGCATCTTTGGCGCCACCGTCACGGGCTTGCTCACGGCCTTTCCCAAAGAGCTGGTGGCGGCGATTGCCGGGCTGGCGTTGCTGGGCACCATTGGCAGCGGTTTGGCACAAGCGGTGAAGGACGAGCCCACGCGCGAGGCCGCACTCATCACTTTTTTGGTCACGCTCAGCGGCGTGGTAATAGCCGGTATCGGCTCGGCCTTTTGGGGGGTGGTGGCCGGCGTGCTGGCGCTTTTTGTGCAACAGTACGCGCGTAAACCAAGGGCCGACGTCGCCTGAGAACCTCTAACCCATAGGCTTGTTCATGAATATTCTGTTTGTCGCCGACCCGCTCGAGTCCTTCAAGATCTACAAGGACACCACTTTCTCGATGATGCGCGAAGCGCAGCGCCGCGGCCACACCATCACCGCCTGCGAGCCGCAGCACATGGTGTGGCAGCGTGGCGACGTGGTGCGCGCCAAAGTGCGTGACATCCACCTCACCGGCGATGCCGACAACTGGTTCACCGAAAGCGCGCCACTCACGGGCGAACTAACCGGCGAAGCCACGCGCCCGCTGAAAGACTTTGGCGCCGTGATCATGCGCAAAGACCCACCGTTTGATTCCGAGTACTTCTACTCCACACACTTGCTGGAGCAGGCCGAGCGCGAAGGCGCCAAGGTGTTCAACAAGCCACGGGCCTTGCGCGACCACCCCGAGAAGCTGGCCATCATGGAGTTTCCGCAGTTCATCGGCCCTACGCTGGTGACGCGCAGCGCCGACGACATTCGCCGCTTCCACGCCGAGCACCAAGACATCATCTTGAAGCCGCTGGACGGCATGGGTGGCATGGGCATCTTCCGCGTCAAGGCCGATGGCTTGAACCTGGGCAGCATCATCGAGACGCTGAACAAAAACGGCAGCGAAAGCGTGATGGTGCAGAAGTTTCTGCCCGAGATCGACAAGGGCGACAAACGCGTGCTGGTGATCGGCGGCAAGCCCGTGCCGTTCTGCCTGGCGCGCATTCCCCAAGGCGGCGAAGTGCGCGGCAACCTGGCGGCTGGCGGCAAGGGCGTGGCGCAACCACTGTCGGCGCGTGACCGCGAAATCGGCGAAGCGCTCGGCCCCATCTTGTTGGCGCGCGGTTTGTTGCTGGCCGGCGTGGACGTGATTGGCGACTACGTGACCGAAATCAATGTCACCAGCCCAACGTGCTTTCAAGAGATCCACGACCAGACGGGTTGTGATGTGCCAGCGCTGTTCATCGATGCGCTGGAGCAAGCACTGGCTTCCAAGTAAATCGGCCTTTTGCGCCTGGTGAATGAAGCGCAAAGCAAAAGCCCCACGGTGTCAAAACCGTGGGGCTTTTTAATTCAACGCGGCAGCTTACTGCGTGCGGAAGCTGTCGTGGCAAGCCTTGCAACTGGCGGCTGTGGTGCCGAAGGCGGCTTTCAGCGCATCCACGTTGCCCATCTTGGCGGCAGCGGCGAGCTTGCCGGTTTCAGCGATCAGCTTGTCGCTGTGCTCTTTGAACTTGGCTTGCTCGGTCCAGATTTCGGGCTTGGCACCGGTTTTGGCCGCCTTGTCGGTGCCGGGGCCGAAAGCCGCCCAAGGCAACTTGGCCATTTCGGCCACGATGTCGGCATTCTCTTGCGCCGCCTTGGCGTCAAAAGGCACACGGCCGTTGGCCATGGCGCCCACGCGGCCAAAGTGTTGGGCCATCACAAACAACGCGCTTTGGCGGTATTTGATGGCGTCTTCCGGCTTGGCAAACTGGGCCGAGGCTGGCGCGCTTGCGGCCACTGCGGCGGCGGCCAATACAAACGAGGCAAGAGTCTTCATAGGCTGTCTTTCGTGGGTGGTTGATTTGTAGAACGTGTTTACGATCCCCGTGGGGCCGCGCAGGTACCTTATCGGGATGCACTGCTAGGCGCAAAACCCAAGCCAAGGCTTGTGCCTTGGCTGGTTTTGTAACGCCGCAGGGCGCCCGATAAGGTACCTGCCCTCCGGGTTAGGGTGAAATCGGGCGATTTGTCTGCCATAGCCCTTGCATGGGCAGGGAGCCCATGCTGCGGTCTCTGACAATCAACTCATCCCGATTGCACCCCAACGCGACCCCACGGGGATCGCAAACACGTTCTTTGTGCTGCTGACAAGACTAACGGTACGGAGTGTCTTTGTTGTTAAAAGTTCTGTTGCCAAAACGAATCCAAGCAAACGGCTGGGACACTGCGCGCACCGCGCAATTTACCTGTATTTGAGGCAACATGCGTGCCAAAGTAACAGGGAACTTACAAGGAATCTCCACGATGCAATACCTCGTCCGAGTGTGGGACTTGCCCACCCGTCTCTTTCATTGGTCTTTGGCCGCCTGCGTGATCGGCCTGGTGGTCACCGCCAAAGTGGGTGGCGACGCCATGGTCTGGCACTTCCGCCTGGGTTATGCGGTGTTGGCGCTGCTGGCGTTTCGCCTGGTGTGGGGTTTGGTGGGCGGTCATTGGTCGCGTTTTGCCAACTTCATTTATTCGCCCGCTTCCGTCTTGCGCTACCTGCGCGGCCAAGGTGAGCCGGCGCATTCTGTGGGCCACACGCCACTGGGCGCTGGCTCGGTTTTTGCGCTGCTGCTGGTGCTGGCCGTGCAAGTGGGCAGCGGCCTCATCAGCGACGACGAGATTTCATTTGCCGGCCCGTTGACGCGTTTTGTGCCCAACGCCACCGTGAGCCTGGCCACCTGGTACCACAAGGCCGTGGGCCAGTGGTTGGTGATTGGCTTGGTGGTGTTGCACCTGGTAGCCATCGCTTTCTACGTGTGGCGCAAAAAGCAGCTGGTCAAACCCATGGTGGTGGGCGACAAGGTGCTCGACCACCCCGAACAATCTTCGCGCGACGACGCCGTGGCCCGCATCGTGGCCTTGGTGGTGATTGGCCTGACTGCGGCGGGCACGGCGTGGCTGGTGAGCTTAGGCGGTTGAAAGAGAACAAAGTGCTGGGCTAAACTGAAACCGTTCTTCCACTGCATAGGCGTTTTGTTGTTTTGAATACCCCGTCCGTCACCTTCCACACCCCTGCAACGGCTGAAGAATGGGAGGCCACGCGCGCCATCTTCAAAGAGTACGCGGCGCAACTGGCGGTAGACCTGTGTTTTCAATCTTTCGACGAAGAACTCGCCAACCTGCCCGGTGAATACGACGCCCCGCGCGGCGCGTTGTTGCTGGCACTGGTGGACGGCGCAGTGGCCGGCTGCGTGGCGCTGCGCCCGCTGGACGACGTGGACTACCCCAACGCCTGCGAGATGAAACGCCTGTACGTGCGCCAAGCCTTTCGCGGCATGGGCCTGGGCCGCCAGCTGGCCGAAGCCATCATGGACGAGGCCCGCGCCAACGGCTACGACCGCGTGCTGCTCGACACGCTGGACGACATGGAAGCCGCCCGCGCGCTGTACGACGACCTGGGCTTCGTCGACATTCCGCCCTACTACCACAACCCCATTGCCGGGGCGCACTACCTCAAGGCCGAGATCTAGGCTGCCCGGGTTTGGCGCGCAGCCATGCGCGAACCCTTTTGACGATTCCACACCCGGCGTAAAACACGCCGCCAAACCGCCACGCGCCTGCGCCGTCTGCGTGTTGCTGGTGCGCTCACGTTGCCGCCATTGCCGATATCGCTCACCTGGCAAATGATGAGAAAATCTATAAAACTCTTTTCGGGTTGATGTCGCATGCCGCAGATGCTATTTGCGGCGTGGCTTCATGAATATCGACGAATTCTTGCTAAACCATGAGTTCTATTCATTCCAAAACACCTAACCCCGTCGCTACACCTGGCCGCCGCCTGCCCCCGCTGAACATGCTGCGCGCGTTTGAAGCCGCCGCACGGCTGGAAAGCGTGACCCGCGCCGCGCAAGAGTTGAGCGTGACGCAAAGCGCGGTGAGCCACCAGATCAAGGCTTTGGAAGCCTGGCTCGGCGTGACGCTGGTGCAGCGCGTGGGCCGCAAGCTGGCCCTGACCGATTTAGGCGCGGCCTATCTGCCAGGTTTGAGCGATGCTTTTGAGCGCATGGCCCAAGCCACCGCGCGGCTGGAGCGGCTGACGCGGCGCCACACCCTCAGCGTCAACTCCACCTCCACGCTGGCCTCGCAATGGCTCATTCCCCGGCTGTCGGCTTTCTGCGCGCAGGTGCCGGCGGTCGACGTGCAGTTGGTGACCACCGCCAGCCTCACCGAGTTCGACCCCGCCGCGTTCGACATTTCCATTCGCTGCTTCACGCCGGATGAGCTACACAAAACCCAAATCCGGCCCGCTTGGCGCGGCGTGACCTGCGGCGCGTTTCTACCCGATCAACTCACACCCGTGTGCAGCCCCGCCTGGCTCGCCGCCAACACACCGGGGCCCAAGACCCCAGCAGACCTGGCGCACTACACGCTGCTGCACAGCCGCTCCAACCCCCAGGCCTGGCCCGACTGGCTAGAAGACGCCCAAGTCCAGCACCTGCAGGGCAAAAACGAACTGGTGTTCGACCACATCCACCTGGCCGTGCAGGGCGCCATTCAAGGCCTAGGCATCGGCCTCGGCAACCCGCATTTCTTGGTGGACGAGTTGGCCAGCGGCCTTTTGGTGATGCCGTTTGCGGAGCGCGTCACCGACAAAAAAAGCTACCACTGGATCTTGTCGCCGCAGGCCGCGCAGCGGCCCGAAGCCGTTGCATTTTGCGAATGGCTGGCCACCAGTTGATGACTTGACCACAGGTACAAAAAACCCAGGCGCTCAGTGGCCTCAATGGTTATGGCGCGGCGGCGTATTCGCCACCCCACGGTACTTCACCGCCAACTCCATGCAGGCACCTGACTGCAACTGCCCCACGGTAGAGCGGTAGATTTCTTGCCACGGGGTTTGGCTTGGGCGAATGGGAATGGGCGGCTCGGCTTTACGGGCCGCCAGCACGTCGTCCGCCACCAGCATGTCGCAACGGCCGGTGGTCAAGTCCACACGAATCGTGTCGCCGGTGCGCAGCAAAGCCAGGCCACCACCCACGGCACTTTCGGGCGATGCGTTCAAGATGGACGGGCTGTCTGACGTGCCAGACTGCCGCCCGTCGCCCAGCGTGGGCAAGCTGCTGATGCCGCGCTTGAGCAGCGCGTCTGGCGGCTGCATGTTCACCACTTCGGCCGAGCCCGGCCAGCCCACGGGGCCAGCACCTCGGATCACCAGAATGCAGTTTTCGTCGATGTTCAGCGCGGGGTCGTTGATGCGCGCCTGGTAGTCGTCCGAGTCTTCAAACACGATGGCGCGGCACTCGAACTGATCCTCGTGGCCGGGCTGGCTCAAGTAGCGCGCGCGAAACTCGTCGGAGATCACGCTGGTCTTCATGATGGCAAAGTCGAACAGGTTGCCACTGAGCACCATGAAACCGGCCTGCGTTTTCAGCGGTTGCTCGAACGTGCAAATCACCTCGCGGTTATTCGCTTCGCGCCCCTGCAGGTTCTCACGCATGGTCTTGCCTGTCACCGTAGCGCGCGCGCTGCGCAACAGCCCCACACGCTCAAGCTCGTACATCACCGCCGGCACACCGCCCGCGCGGTGGAAGGCTTCGCCTAAGTATTTTCCAGCCGGCTGCATGTTCAACAGCAGCGGCACATTAAAGCCAAACTCGGTCCAATCGCTGGGGCGCAAATCCACACCGGCATGCCGCGCCATGGCCATCAAATGGGGCTGCGCATTGGTGGAGCCGCCAATCGCGGCGTTAACCACAATCGCGTCCAGAAACGCGTCGCGCGTCAAGATGGACGAGGGCCGAATGTCCTCCATCGCCAGCGCCACAATGCGTTTGCCGGTTTCATAGGCGATCTGCCCGCGCTCGCGGTACGGCGCCGGAATGGCCGCACAGCCCGTCAACGAAAGCCCCAACACTTCAGCGATGGCGTTCATGGTGGACGCCGTGCCCATGGTGTTGCAATGGCCGACCGACGGCGCGGACGCGGTGGCGATGTCGAGGAACTTGGCCTCGTCGATCTTGCCCGCAGCCAACAGCTTGCGGCTCTTCCAGATGGCCGAGCCCGAGCCCACCAGTTCGCCTTCAAACCAGCCGTCCAACATCGGCCCGCCCGACAACACCATCGCCGGCAAATCCATGGTCGCCGCCGCCATCACTTGCGAAGGTGTGGATTTATCGCAGCCCGTGGTCAACACCACCGCATCCAGCGGGTAGCCGTGCAGAATTTCCACCAGGCCCATGTAGGCCAGGTTGCGGTCGATCGCGGCTGTGGGGCGTCGGCAATTCTCAAACGTGGGGTGCACCGGGAATTCCATCGCAATGCCACCGGCATCGCGAATGCCCTCGCGCACACGCTTGGCCAGTTCCAGGTGCACGCGGTTGCAGGGGTTCAGGTCGCTGCCCGATTGCGCAATGCCGATGATGGGCCGACCCGAGCGCAACTCGGCCGGGGTGATGCCGTAGTTCATGAAGCGCTCAAGGTACAGCGCGGTCAGGTCAATGTGGTCGGGGTTGTCGAACCAGTCTTGCGAGCGAAACCGGCGAACCGGGCGGGCGTCATTTGTCATTTTTTATTCCTAGCCGCCGAACCAAGCGGCGTCCACAAAGTTGTCTCTGCCAAAGCATCCACAGGCGTGGCCAAAAGCGCAGAAGCGAAAAACTGCGCCATGCCTGCCAGGTGCTCGGGCTCAATGCGTTCACACGAATATTGTGCAGCCCAAGACTCGCAGCGTTAACGTTAATTTTTATATTTTTTTTACACGCCCCCGCACAGTCTCTGCGCCGCTTTTATACCCCCAGACCTACGCTTAGACCGTTGTCGTTTTAAGAAAGTGAGGCGTCTATGGACGTCGTCTGGATTGGGGCCATCGTCGCCCTGTGGGCCCTATTGGCGTGTGGCGCCATCGCCCTGGAAAAGCTCCCTCCCCACTCGCAGAGCAGCGGAGGCCAATCATGATCCACCTCGAAGTGTTGTACGGCTTCGGCGGTCTGTGCGCCGTTCTGCTGCTGGCCTACCTGGTCTACGCGCTGATCTGCGCCGAGGAGTTTTGATGAACACCTCTGCCTGGCTGCTTCTGGCCTTTTTCTCGGTTGTGCTGCTGGTCGCCGCATGGCCCGTCGGCCTGTGGCTCAAAGCCCTGCTCGACGGCCGTGTGCCACGCTGGGTGCAACGCGTCGAAGCCCCCCTCTTCCGCCTGGCCGGGGTAGACCCCGCCCACAGCATGGGCTGGAAAACCTACGCACTGGCGCTGCTGGTGTTCAGCGTGCTGGGCACGTTGTTTGTCTACGCGCTACAACGCCTGCAAGGCGTGCTGCCGCTCAACCCCGCCGGCATGCCCGGCGTGTCGCCCGACTCGGCTTTCAACTCGGCCGTCAGCTTTGTCACCAACACCAACTGGCAAGGCTATAGCGGCGAGGCGACCATGAGTTACCTCACGCAAATGCTCGGCTTCACGGTGCAGAACTTCGTCTCGGCCGCCTCGGGCATTGCCGTGGCCTTTGTGTTGATTCGCGGCTTTGCCGCGCGCGCCAGCCATGGCCTGGGCAACCTGTGGGTCGACCTGACCCGCATCACCTTGTGGCTGCTGTTGCCGCTGTCGCTGGTGTTCGCGCTGTGCTTTGCGGCCAGCGGTGTGGTGCAAAACTTCAGCCCTTATGAAACCGTGACCACGCTGGAGTCCACCGCCTACCAGCAACCCAAAACCGGTGCCGACGGCCAACCCCTGCTCGACGCACAGGGCAAGCCTGAGATGGTGGACGCCACCACCGCCACGCAAACCCTGGCCATGGGCCCTGTGGCCTCGCAAGTGGCCATCAAGTTCCTGGGCACCAACGGCGGCGGCTTCTTCAACGCCAACTCGGCGCACCCGTATGAGAACCCCACGGCGTTCAGCAACTTCTTGCAGATGCTGGCGATCTTCTTGATTCCGGCCGCGCTGTGTTTCACCTTCGGCAGCGCCGTGGGCGACAAGCGCCAAGGCTGGGTGCTGCTGGCCGCCATGGGCATGATGTTTGTGGTGGGTGTGCTCATCGCCACACCGGCTGAACAAGCGGGCAACCCCTTGCTCACGTCTCTGGGTGTTGACCAGTTGGCCAGCGCCGCCCAAGCCGGCGGCAACATGGAAGGCAAAGAGGTGCGCTTTGGCATCAACGCCACCAGCCTGTTTGCCGTGATCACCACCGCCGCTTCGTGCGGCGCGGTCAATGCCATGCACGACTCTTTCACACCCCTGGGCGGCATGGTGCCGCTGGTGATGATGCAGTTGGGCGAGGTGGTGTTTGGCGGTGTGGGCACGGGCCTGTACGGCATGTTGGTGTTTGCCATTCTGGCGGTGTTCATCGCCGGGCTGATGATTGGCCGCACACCTGAATACCTGGGCAAGAAGATCGAAGTGCGCGAGATGAAGCTCACCTCCATCACCATCCTGGTCACGCCGCTGGTGGTGTTGCTGGGCACGGCCATTGCCGTGTCGACCGAGGCGGGCCGCGCCGGCATTGCCAACCCTGGCGCACACGGCTTCAGCGAAATCTTGTACGCCTTGACCTCGGCCGGCAACAACAACGGCAGCGCCTTTGCTGGTCTCTCGGCCAACACACCGTTCTACAACGCGCTGCTGGGCGTGGTGATGTGGATTGGCCGCTTCGGTGTGATCGTGCCGGTGCTGGCAATTGCCGGTGCGCTGGCCGCCAAGCCGCGCTTGCCGGTCACGCCGGGCACCTTGCCCACACACGGCCCGCTGTTTGTCACGCTGCTGGTGGGCACGGTGCTGCTGGTGGGCTTGCTGAACTATGTGCCAGCACTGGCGTTGGGCCCGGTGGTGGAACACCTGATGTTGTGGACGGCGCACTGAGTCGCCACGGGAGAAAACTATGCAATCAACAACTAAAACAAGCCCCTGGGCTCTGGCGCTGCTCAAACCTGCGCTATGGGCTTCGCTCACCAAGCTGAGCCCCAATGTGCAACGGCGCAACCCGGTGATGTTTGTCGTCTACGTCGGCAGCATCTTGACCACGTTGCTGTGGGTCTACGCGCTGCAAATGCCGAACTCTGCCGACGCGCCTAACGCGGGCTTCATCTTCGGCGTGACCGTGTGGCTGTGGTTCACCGTGCTCTTCGCCAACTTTGCCGAAGCCCTGGCCGAAGGCCGCAGCAAGGCGCAAGCTGCCTCGTTGCGTGGCCTGAAAACCAGCACCTGGGCAAAGAAGCTGCACGAACCACACCACCTGGCCAAGTGGCTGCCAGAGCCCGCCACCAACCTGCGCAAGGGCGACGTGGTGCTGGTCAGCGCGGGCGACATGGTGCCGCTGGACGGCGAAGTGATCGAAGGCGTGGCCTCGGTTGATGAGAGCGCCATCACCGGCGAGTCGGCCCCCGTGGTGCGCGAGTCGGGCGGCGACTTCTCGGCCGTGACCGGCGGCACCACGGTGTTGTCCGACTGGCTGGTGGTGCGCATCAGCGTCAACCCCGGCGAGTCGTTTCTCGACCGCATGATCAGCATGGTCGAAGGCGCCAAGCGCCAGAAGACACCGAACGAAATCGCGCTGACCATTCTGCTGGTGGCGCTGACCATTGTGTTCCTGGTCGTCACTGTTACGCTGCTGCCGTTCTCGGCCTTCAGTGTGGACGCCGCGCAAGCCGGTAGCGTGGTCAGCATGACCGCCCTGGTGGCCCTGCTGGTGTGTTTGATCCCCACCACCATCGGCGGCTTGTTGTCGGCCGTGGGCGTGGCCGGCATGAGCCGCATGATGCAAGCCAATGTGATCGCCACCTCGGGCCGCGCGGTAGAAGCTGCGGGTGATGTGGACGTGTTGCTGCTCGACAAGACCGGCACCATCACCCACGGCAACCGCCAGGCCAGCGCCTTCTTTGCGGCGCCGGGCGTGTCCCTCGCCCGCCTGAGCGCCTGCGCTTTGCAAGCCTCAATGGCCGACGAAACACCCGAAGGCCGCAGCATCGTGGCGCTGGCGCAAAAGAACGGCCAAACCGCCACGGCGGATGCCGGCACGATCGTCATCCCCTTCACCGCGCAAACCCGCATGAGCGGCGCCGATGTGCCGGGTGTGGAGGGATCGCTGCAAACCATCCGCGCACTGCGCAAAGGCGCGGTGGACGCCGTGCGCCAACACGTGATGCAACAAGGCGGCCACTGGCCGACCGAGGTGGCCCGCCACGCCGACGAAGTGGCACGCCGTGGCAGTACGCCACTGGCCGTGTGCGAAGGCAGCAAGGTGCTGGGCATCGTCGAACTCAAAGACGTGGTGAAGACCGGTATCAAAGAGCGCTTTGTTGAACTGCGCCGCATGGGCATCAAGACCGTGATGATCACCGGCGACAACAAACTCACCGCCGCCGCCATCGCCGCCGAAGCCGGCGTGGACGACTTCCTGGCCGAAGCCACGCCCGAAGACAAGCTGCGCCTGATCCGCCAATACCAAAGCGACGGCCACTTGGTGGCCATGACGGGCGACGGCACCAACGACGCCCCCGCCCTGGCGCAAGCCGACGTGGCCGTGGCGATGAACAGCGGTACCCAAGCCGCCAAGGAAGCCGGCAACATGGTCGACCTGGACTCCAACCCGACCAAGTTGCTCGAAGTGGTGGAGACCGGCAAGGCGCTCTTGATGACGCGCGGCTCGCTCACCACGTTCTCGATTGCGAACGACGTGGCGAAGTACTTCGCCATCATTCCGGCGATTTTTGTGTCGACCTATCCGCAGCTCGGCGCGCTGAACGTGATGGCGCTGAACAGCCCATCGTCGGCCATCTTGTCGGCGGTGATCTTCAACGCGCTGATCATCATTTTCCTGATCCCGCTGGCCCTTAAAGGCGTGCGTTACCAACCCATTGGTGCGGCCGCCCTGTTACGCCGCAACCTGGCGATTTACGGCCTGGGTGGTTTGCTGGTGCCATTCATTGGCATCAAGGCGATTGATCTGTTGTTGACCGTCACTGGTCTTGTTTGAGGAGTGTTTGTCATGTCTCGTTTATCTATTCCTGCGAGCCGCCCGGCTGAACGGCCTGCCACAACACCAGCGACAACCGTTACCACCAAAACGGCGACTCCAGCCAAAGCCGGCATCGTGCGCCCGGCCTTGGTTGTGCTGATAGCGCTGACCCTGGTCACCGGCGTGGCCTACCCGGTGCTGGTGACGGGGGTGGCGCAATGGGTGCTGCCAGAGCAGGCCAATGGCAGCCTGGTGCACGTCAACGGCAAGGTCGTGGGCTCGGAGCTCATCGGCCAAAACTTCACCGCCCCCGGCCACTTCTGGGGCCGCCCTTCGGCTACGTCGCCCATGGCCAACAACGCGCAGGCATCGAGCGGCTCGAACCTGGGGCCGCTGAACCCGGCGCTGGCCGATGCGGTCAAGGCCCGTGTGGAGGCGCTGCGCGCGGCCGATCCGGGTAACACGCAGGCGGTGCCGGTGGATTTGGTGACGGCGTCGGGGAGCGGGTTGGATCCGCACATTACGCCGGCGGCTGCGTTGTACCAGGCACCTCGGATTGCGCGCGTGCGTTCGCTTCCTTTGGCGCAGGTGCAGGCGTTGGTGACGGAGCACACGGAGACGGCTTGGTTGGGGTTCTTTGGGGAGGGGCGGGTGAATGTGTTGGCTTTGAATTTGGCGCTCGACAAGGCTGCGCCGGCTAAGGCTTCTTGAGGCACTTCATTGGCGTTCGAAATGTTGATTGAGGCTGCTGGCCGGGAGTCGCCCGGCGGCGAGTAACTTTCTCTTGGTTCGCCAAGAGAAAGTTACCAAAGAGAAGGCGACCCACATGCCGGGACCCTTCGCGAAGCGAAGGGCAAACCTGCGCTGAGTGGGGTTGGTGGGGGTCTGGTGGAACTCGCGTTCCGCTCAAACAGCCACCAGCCCTGATCCCACCAACCCCACCCATCGCAGGCCCGGCCTGACGGGAGTTGGAAACCAGACGGGCCATCGCTTTGCTCGGCCCGGATTCAACATCCGTGCGATGCGTAGCGAGCCGGGTTGAATTCGGTATCGCAGCCCCTTCTAGCTGCGCCTGCGATGGGCGGTTTTGGCGGGATCAGTTTCGCTGGCTGTTTGAGCGCAGCGAGTTCCAGCGAAACCCCGCCAAAGCCGCTCAGCGCAGGTTGCCCCTCGCTCCGCGAGGGGACGCAGATAGCGGGGTCGCCTTTTCTTTGGGTACTTTCTTTTGGCGAAGCAAAAGAAAGTATCTCGCCGCCGGGCGACTCCCGGCCTCCACCCTCAACAGAAACCCACAAATCCAAAAACCGTCAGCAGCAGTGCTAACCTCCAATGAGAAAACCCCAGAGGCAACCCCGTGGCCCAAAGCCCTGACACCCGCCCCTCCCCCGACCACCTGCTCCAACAACTGCAGCACGCCGAGCGCCAAGCCCAGCGCGGACGCCTGCGCATCTACTTCGGCGCAGTCGCAGGCGTAGGCAAAACCTACGCCATGCTGCAAGCCGCCCACGCCGCACGCAAAGCCGGTGCAGACGTGGTGGTCGGCCTGCTCGAAACCCACGGCCGAAGCGACACCGCCGCCCTGCTGGCGGGCCTAGACCAACTCCCTCGGCTGGAGATGGAGCACCGTGGCCACACGCTACACGAGTTCGACCTCGACGCCGCCCTCACGCGCCACCCCGACGTGCTACTGGTCGACGAACTCGCCCACACCAACACGCCAGGCGCACGCCACCAAAAGCGCTGGCAAGACATCGAAGAACTGCTGGGCGCGGGCATCGACGTGTGGTCTACCCTCAACGTGCAGCACCTGGAAAGTTTGAACGGCACAGTGGGCGCCATCACCGGCATACGCGTGCACGAAACCGTGCCCGACACCGTGCTCGATGCGGCCGATGAATTGGTGCTGGTCGACGTGACGCCGGATGAACTGCTGCACCGCCTGCGCAGTGGCAAGGTCTATCTGCCGCAGCAGGCCGCACGCGCCGCGCAAAACTTCTTTCGCAAAGGCAACCTCATCGCCCTGCGCGAAATCGCCCTGCGCCGCACCGCCGAACACGTGGAAGACGACGTGCGCAGCTACCGCATCGAGCAATCGACACAGGCCGGTGGCGGGCCATCCAGCACGCTGCCGGTGTGGGACTCATCGGGCGCAATCCTGGCCTGCATCGGCCCTGAAACCGGCGCCGAGCAAACCGTGCGCAGCGCGGCGCGCCTGGCGGGCAAGCTCAACGTGCACTGGCACGCGGCGTATGTGGAAACGCCGCGCCTGCAGCGGCTCGACCAGGCACAGCGCGACCGCATTCTGGCGGTGATCCAACTCGCAGAAAGCCTGGGTGCCACCACCGCCGTGCTCACCGGCCCCGAAGTCGCCCCCGCTTTGGTCGCACAAGCGCAGACCCTGAACTGCGCCACGCTGGTGCTGGGGCGACACAAGTCGGACGGCGATGCCGAGCGCAGCGGATGGAAGATCTGGACGCAGCAAATACGCTGGCCGCACAAGCCTCTGGCGCGTCAACTAGCCAACCTAGCCCCAACACTAGATGTCGTGGAAGTCGGCCACACCGACAGCACCCGCCGCCTCGGCCACGCCGTGCCGCCGCGCCAAAGCCTGGCGCCCGAGCACAAGCCCCACACCTGGCACGGCTACGCCTGGGCCGCAGCGGTGTGTGTGCTGGTCACGGCGGTAGCCAACCCGCTCGCCGCGTTTTTCGACCTGACCAACATCGTCATGCTGTTCTTGCTCGGCGTGGTGTTGGTGGCCATGCGTTTTGGGCGTGGGCCGTCTGCGGTGGCGGCATTCTTGAACGTGGCCGCGTTCGACTATTTCTTCGTGGCGCCCAAGCTGTCGTTCTCGGTCAGCGACGTGCAGTACGTGGTGACCTTCATGGTGATGCTGGGCGTGGGCTTGCTGATTGGCCAGCTCACCGCTGGCTTGCAGTTCCAGGCGCGCATCGCCAGCAGCCGCGAGCGGCGTGCACAAGCGCTGTTTGAATTGAGCCGAGAGTTGTCGGCCGCTTTGATGCCCGAGCAGGTGTGCGCGCTTGGCGCATCGGCCGTGCAGCGCACCTTTGGCGGCCAGGCCGTGGTGCTGGCATTGGATGAACACGACCAGTTGATTCCACCCAGCCCGCAGCCCGAAGGTTTTGACCTCAGTGTGGCGGAATGGACGCTGCGCAACAACCAGCCTGCGGGCCTGACCACCGCCACCTTGTCCGCCCACAACTGGCACTACACGCCGCTGTCGGCCCCCATGCGGCTGCGCGGCGTGTTGGCGCTGCAGCCGGCCGAGGCACGCTGGCTGTTGATTCCCGAGCAGCGCCAGCAACTCGACACCCTGGCACGGCAAATCGCCATTGCGCTGGAGCGCGTGCACTACGTCGACATCTCGCAAAAAGCCGTCGTCGAGATGGAGTCCGAACGCCTGCGCAACGCGCTGTTGGCCGCGCTGTCGCACGACGTGCGCACGCCGCTCACGGCAATGATTGGCCTGGCCGAAACCCTGCAGCAAACCCAACCACCGCTGCCCCCCCAGCAGGCAGGACTCGCCCGCGCCATGGCGCACGAAGGCCACGCGCTGGCCGCCCTCGTCACCAACCTGCTGGACATGGCGCGCCTGCAAAACGGCGGCGTACATCTGCGCAGCGATTGGCAGTCGGTGGAAGAATTGGTGGGCGGCGCCACCCGTGCCGCGCGCCATGTGCCCGGCGCCACCACCGTGCACACGCACATTCCGGCCGACTTGCCGTTGGTGGAATTTGACGCCGCCTTGATGGAACGTGTGCTGGTGAACCTGCTGGAGAACGCCGCCAAATACGGCGCGCCGCCCATCGAAGTGCACGCCAGCGCAAGCGATGAGGCGCTGCACATCCGTGTGCGCGACCACGGCCCCGGCCTGCCCGAAGCGCTGCGCGGGCGCGAGGCCACGCTGTTTGAAAAGTTCACACGCGGCGCGGTCGAGTCGGCCACGCCGGGCGTAGGCTTGGGGCTAGCGATTTGCAAAGCGGTGGTAGATGCGCACCGTGGCCAGATCACCGCCAATAACGCTGATACCGCCGACGGCAGTGGCGCAGAATTCACCATCACGCTGCCGCGCCGCACACCACCCGCGCCTGTAGAAGCGATAGAAGCCCTAGACGAGCTGCATTAAAAATGTCCCAACCCACCGCCATCATCATCGAAGACGAACCCCAGATCCGCCGCTTTGTGCGCGCCGCGCTGGAGGCCGAAGGCTGGCAAGTGTTCGAGGCCGATACCGCGCAGCGCGGCCTGACCGACGCCGGCACCCGCAAGCCCGACCTGCTGGTGCTCGACCTCGGCCTGCCCGATGCCGACGGCATGCGCGTGATCGCCGATGTACGCGGCTGGTCGGCCGTGCCCATCATCGTGTTGTCGGCGCGCAGCGACGAGGCCGACAAAATTGCCGCGCTCGACGCGGGTGCCGACGACTACCTGACCAAACCCTTCGGCACCGGCGAGTTGCTGGCCCGCGTGCGCGCCACACAACGTCGCCCGCGTGCGGCGACGAATGGCGCCACTGAGGAAGCCGAGGCGCTATTTCGCTTTGGCGACGTAGAGATCGACCGCACCGCCCGCCTGGTGCGCCGCGCCGGCGCCGAGGTGCACCTCACGCCCACCGAATACCGGCTGCTGTCGGTGCTGGCAGCCAACACTGGCCGGGTGCTCACCCAGCGCCAGTTGCTGCGCGAAGTGTGGGGCCCGTCGCATTCAGACCAAAGCCATTACCTGCGCGTCTACATGGGCCACTTGCGGCAGAAGCTGGAGGCCGATCCGGCGCAGCCCAAGCACTTGCTGACGGAGACGGCGGTGGGCTATCGGCTCGTTCGATAAGAACCCATCTTCAAATCCGCGAAAATCACCGGTTTTCTCGCTTTGGAATCGAACAACATGACCGACGCCACCACCCCAGCTACCCCAGCCGACCGCCCCGCATTGCCAGACCACCTGTCGGTAGACCCCCGCAGCCCGCACCACGTGGCCGCTGTGTTTGCACACGACATCGGCATCCGCTTCAACGGCCAAGACCGCGTGGACGTGGAGGAATACTGCATCAGCGAAGGCTGGGTGAAAGTACCCGCTGGCAAGACAGTCGACCGCAAGGGCCGTCCGTTGTTGATCAAGCTCAAGGGCAAGGTCGAGGCGTTTTACCTCTGATCAACCTGAGGTTTGGGCCCCAGGCTCACGCCTTTTTGCGTCAAGTCTTCCAGGTACGAGGCCATGCTGGTGCACAGGCGCCGCCGCGCCTCGGCGGGCATCTCGCCCATGCTTTTTTGGTACGTGGCCCGCAGGATCGGCAAGCCCGCCAATTGTTTGGCTTGCTCTTCACCGGTGGTCATGGCTTTGATGAGTTCTTCGCTCGTCCACTGGCCGTAGGGCGAAGCACGAAACGCAGCCTCGTTTTTCTCTTTCAGTTCAGGAAACTGCAACGCACACGCTTGCCGCTCGGCACGTGCGCCTTCCAGGGCAGATAACTGCAGTGGCAGCGGGTCACCGGTGGAAAGAGCGAAGGCGGGCGCGGCCAGGCCGCACAGCAAAATCGCCATCGACAGGACAGAAGAGCGTGGTGTCGTCATGAGACGTTGGCTTGCATCAAGGTTGAAGAACCTATTCCACCACACGCCCGGTTCCCAGCAATGTGCGCCCGTCCAGCAATGTGAAGTTGGTGCCGATGGGCAACTTGCTCAAAGCCAACTCAGGCCGTAGAAATTGCACCGCCAAGGTCTGCGCCACCTCGGGCACGGGCTCAGCGCCAACAGGCACCAGCAGGCGAGCGCTGAAAGCCTCGTTACCCAACACCAGCATGCAAGGGAACAAACCAGATCGATCACCTCGGATCGGTCGGCTGGCCGCAGGCACATCCGCCGCCATGAGCGTGAGCGAAATACGGGCCGAGGGCACGAAGGCGCTGTCCAACGCAAAGCCGGGCTGCACCTGTTTGGGCTTGGCCGCACGTGCCACCAGCCACGCGATGATGTTGCCGATGATGGGCAGCCACAGCACCAGCAGCAGCGAACCCATGTCGCGCGCCAAGGAGGGTTGCGGCGCCAGCCAGCGCACCAGGCCGCCGATGACGGCGAACACCAGCAAGGCGACGGTGATGATTTGGCGGCGCGAAGAAATGTGGGTGCTCATAGTGGCTGATTAGGCACCATCTCGGCAGCAACTTTTGTGTGCGCCAGCATTTAAGCGAAAATGACCTCCCGCGCTTGCACCGCTAGCGCAGCCAGCTATGAACAAAATAGCATTGCGAGCCTGATATGCCTACCCCTCCCGACTCTTCCGCGCCACCGCGCAAAGCACCGCCGCCTGCTTCAGCAGGTGCTACGCCGTTCCGCCGCGCCGCACCGCCTGCGGCCTCGACCAACGAGCCCATGCGCTTGAACAAACGCATGGCCGAGCTGAACATGTGCTCGCGCCGCGAGGCCGACGAATGGATCGCCAAGGGCTGGGTCAAGGTGAACGGCCAGGTGGCCGAAATGGGCGTGAAGGTCACGCCGACCGATCGCATCCAGATCGACAAGGCCGCCAGCGGCCACCAGGCCACGCAAGTCACCATCCTCATCAACAAACCCATGGGTTATGTGAGCGCGCAGGCCGAGGACGGGCACGAGCCCGCCGTCACACTGTTCACGCCGCAAAACCGCTGGGTAGACGACAACGCGCGCTTCTTTTTCCACCCCAACCAACTGCGTGGCCTGGCGCCCTGCGGACGCCTCGACATCGACTCCATCGGCCTGCTGGTGATGACGCAAGACGGCCGCGTGGCCCGCCAGTTGATTGGCGAAGACTCGACCATGGAAAAGGAATACCTGGTGCGCGTGGTTTACCACGGCCTGGGCCAGCCAGCCCCCGGCGGCGAGCTGGTGCGCATGGACGACAACGACCCTGTCACCAACGACGTGCAGCGTGTGTTCCCGCCCGCCATGCTGGCCAAGTTGCGCCATGGCTTGAGCCTGGACGGCCAGGCGTTGAAACCGGCCAAAGTGACTTGGCAAAACCCCGAGCAACTGCGCTTTGTGTTGACCGAAGGCAAGAAGCGCCAGATCCGCCGCATGTGTGAACAGGTGGGTCTGAAGGTGGTGGGCCTGAAGCGGGTGCGCATCGGCAATGTGATGCTGGGCAATTTGCCGCTGGGGCAATGGCGGTACCTGGCGCCGCACGAGAAATTCTGACCGGCTGTGAAACAGCCTTAGCCGAGGGCGTTAAGCCGTAGCGGTGGGTGGGTTGAAGAACCCGTCCATCGTTTTCAACGCATCGGCTTGCATGCGGGCCACGGCTTCGTCGTCGCCCGACAGGTGCTGCAACAGCGCCTGCTGAAACAAACCATCAAACAACGCATAAACCGCCTGCGATGACAGCAGCAGCGGCACGTTCGCCAGCGCGGCACTGCGGGCCATCACGCGCCAGATCATGGCCTCGAGGCTTTTGTCGATCTCGGCCACGTCGGTTCTAAACGCCTCTTCAAACAGAGCCTGCGAACGCAGGTCGTACCAGAGCCGATGCATCAGCGCCTCGTTGCGCAGGGTCTCGCCCAGGATTTGCACAAAGCCGTCGCGCAGCGCAGCGTAGGTGGTGGCCTCGGCGGTGATCTGGTCGTAGCGCGTGGCGCAGCGCGCTTTGTACTGGCGCACGCTGCAGACGATGAGGTCGAGCTTGTCGCTGAAGTAGTAGTGCAACACGCCGTGCGAGAACTCGGAGTTCTGCGCAATTTCGCGCAGGCTAGTGCGCGCGTAGCCCAGGTTCGCCAGGGTTTGCAAGGCGGCTTCGCCCAGCTCGGCACGACGCTCGGCGAATTTATCCACCCGCACTTTCTCACCACGCGGCACGCGCGCAATACGAGCGGATTTTGGGGCTAATTTGGTCGCGGCAGAAGCTTGCATAACGGTGCAAAGCATAGCACGCGCGCACCTCAAATCCCCCTGTTTACCCTAATAACTTGACACTTGACCAACATTTTCTTGACGAGTGTCAAAAGAATTTTTAGCATGAATCGCACCTTCAACAAAAGCAGGAGACAACCATGACAGCATTCGATCTCACGGGCCGCAAAGCCCTGGTCACAGGGGCCGCACGCGGCATTGGGGCGGGCATTGCCGAGGCGCTGGTCAAAGCCGGGGCGTCCGTCATGGTGGGCGACGTGCTGGCGGAACTGGGGCGCGAGACTGCGGCTCGGCTCGCGGCAGGCGGCGCCAAAGTGGGCTTTGTGGCGCTGGACGTCACGCAAGACGAAAGCTGGACTGCCGCTGTGGCCGCAACCCAAGCCGAGCTCGGCGGGTTCGACATCTTGGTGAACAACGCCGGCATCGAGATCACCTCGCTGGTCATCAACCAGGAAGCCGCCGACCTTCGTCGCATGTTCGACGTGAACGTGGTGGGCACGCTGCTCGGCATCAAACACGCCTTCAAGACCATGTTGCCCGGTGGTGCGGTGGTCAACATTTCTTCGGTGGCCGCCACCATCGCCTTCCCCGCCATTGCCGGGTACTCGGCCAGCAAATCGGCCGTAGACCGCGCTACACGTGTGGCCGCCATGGAGTCCGGCAAGTTGGGCTACGGCGTGCGCGTGAACTGCATCTTCCCTGGCCTGGTGCCCACCGAGATGGGCGTAGGCCTGGCCACCGACGTGGTCAAGGCCGGCCTGTTTGCCGATGTAGACGCGGCCATTGGCTCGGTGGTTGGCCAAACCCCGCTCGGCCGTTTGGGCGAAGTGCGCGACATGGCTGACGCCACGGTTTTCCTGTGTTCCGACGCGGCGCGTTTCATCACCGGCGTGGGCTTGTCGGTGGACGGCGGCATGGGCATGTAGCCGCTCCATACATCCATCCATAAGCATTCATTTCATTTTCCCCCTCTCGCATTGAAAGCAAAAAACATGAGCCAAAAACCTGTCATCGTCTACGGCGCCTCGGGCTACACCGGTCGCCTGGTCTGCGAATACCTGACCGAACTGGGCCTGCCCTTCATCGCCGCCGGGCGCGACAAAGCGCGCACACAAGAAGTGATGGACAAGGTGCCCGGCATCGAGCGCGCCAACTACGAAGTGGTGGAGGTCGAGCACAACGTCGAAGCCCTCACCGCGCTGTTCAAAGGCGCCACCATGGTGAGCAACATGGTTGGCCCGTTCAGCAAATTCGGCCCCGAAGTGGTCGAGGCCTGCTTGAACGCCGGCGTGCACTACAGCGACACCACCGGTGAACAAGACTGGATGATCGACGCCGAAGCGCGCTGGGGCAAAAAGTTTGCCGACAAGGGTTTGCTGCTGTCGCCCGGCCTGGCGCAGATGTACACCACCGGCGAAATCGCCGCCAACATTTGCCTCGAAACCCAGGGCATCGACACGCTGGACATTCTGGTGTTGTGGAAAGGCTTCCCCACCTACGCGTCCACCCAAACCATCTTCAGCATCTTGAAGGCCAAGTGGTACTACCTGGAGCAAAACAAATACGTCGAGTGGCCGCAAGACACCCACTTCAACGTCAACGTGCCCGGCCACCACGTGCCGGCCATCGTCACCCCCTGGGCTGGCACCGCGCACCCGGTGTGGTTCAAGAACGACCCGCGCGTGGCCAACTGCAAAGCGCTGGGCGGCGTGTTTGCACGCGAGGTGATGGAGGGCGTCATCGCCACCCAAAAGATGTACCAGGATCAGATCGCCAACCTGCCACACGTCGAGCGCGAAGAGGCTTTGGCAAAGATTGCCGCGTCCATTCAGGCCGGCATGCCGCCGCGTGAAAACCCACGCATCAACATCACGCTCGACTCGGTGTACGGCTCTGGCCCGCTGGCACGCGCGCACTGCGTGATCAACGGCAACTGCAACTACAAACAAACCGGCTTGATGCAGGCCTACGCCGCCTACAGCCTGCTGCAGCAAGCCCCCAAGCGCGTGGGTTTTGCCTCCGCCTGCCAGGCCTTTGGCCACCGCGAACTGCTGGGCATCTTGAAGGCTTATGGCCTGGTGATGGAACCCGTGGTCAGCGTGCAGCGCTAATCAGCTCCGCAGAAAGAAGCGCCATGCGTTTGATTGACTACCTCGACAAAGGGGCCCAACTCGGGCCGCAAGAGCCTTGCCTCAGCATGGGCAGCGTGGTGTTGCGTTATGCCGATGTGCAAACGCTCAGCCACCGCATCGCTCGGGCTTTGCAGCGCGACGGCATTGCTCCCGGCCAAAAAGTGGCGGTGCTCTCCAGCAACGACCCGGTGGCGTTTGCCAGCGTGTTTGGCATCTCGCGCGCTGCGGCCGTGTGGTGCCCCATCAACCCCCGTAACGAGGTGTCTGAGAACCGCTTTGTGTTGAACGCGTTCGACTGCCGCTGCCTGATCTTCCACAGCCACTATGCCCCACTGGTAGAGCAGATGCGGGGTGAATTGCCGCAGCTGGCGGTGCTGGTGTGCCTGGATCAAACCATGCCGTTTGCGCCTTCGCTCGGCACCTGGTTGGCGAGCGCCAGTGACGCGCCGATTGAAATCCCCACGGTAGACGATGTGGCCATGATCGCCGGCACCGGCGGCACCACCGGCGCGCCTAAGGGCGTGATGCTGTCGGGCCGCAACCTGGAGAGCATGAGCGCGCTCACGCTGATGGGCTACCCGTTCAATGGCCGCCCGGCCTACCTGGCGCTGGCGCCGCTGACGCATGCCGCCGGCGTGTTGTGCCTGCCCGTGCTGGCCTTGGGCGGGCGCGTGGTCATCATGCCCAAGCCCGATCTGGGCGAGTTCTTGGCATTGATTGAACGCGAGCACATCACCCACACCTTCTTGCCGCCCACGCTGATCTACATGCTGCTGCAGCACCCCGACCTGGCGACCACGCCGCTCGGTTCGCTGCAATGCTTCTGGTATGGCGCGGCCCCGATTGCGGCAGCGCGGCTGGCAGAAGCCTTGCAGAAAATCGGCCCGGTGATGGCGCAGCTCTTCGGCCAGACCGAGGCGCCGATGATGGTGTCGATGATGTCGCCACGCGAGCACTTCAATGCCGACGGCAGCATCGCCCAACACCGCCTCACATCGGCCGGCCGACCGGGACCTCTGGTACAGGTGGCGGTGATGGACGAGCACGGCACGCTGCTGCCGAATGGTGAAAACGGCGAGATCGTGGTGCGTGGTTCCCTGGTCATGCTGGGCTACTACAAAGACGAAAAAGCCACCGCCGAAGCCTCGCGTTTTGGCTGGCACCACACCGGCGACATTGGCCACCTGGATGCCGACGGCTTTCTCTACATCGTCGACCGCGCCAAAGACATGGTGATCACGGGCGGCTTCAACGTCTACTCCATCGAAGTCGAACAAGTGCTGCTGCAGCACCCGGCGATTCAAGACGGTGCGGTCATCGGCTTGCCCGACGAGAAATGGGGTGAGCGCGTGGTCGCCGTGCTGCAGCCACGCCCCGGCCACACGCCAGACGCTGACGAGGTGAAGGCTTTTGTCAAAGCCCGCTTGGGCAGCGTGAAAGCGCCCAAGCAGGTGGAGATTTGGGCCGACCTGCCCCGCTCCAAAGTCGGCAAGGTGTTGAAAAAAGAGGTGCGCGCCACCTTGCTGGCCAACGGAGAAAACACATGACCGCATCTTCCAACACCGTCTGCGTGGCCGGCGTGGGCATGATCCCCTTCGTCAAGCCCGGCGCCAACGCGCCCTACCCCGAGATGGCCGCCACCGCCACGCGCCAAGCGCTGGCCGACGCAGGCATAACCTACGACTCCGTTCAGCAAGCCTATGTGGGCTACGTGTACGGCGACTCCACCGCCGGGCAGAAGGCGCTGTATGGCGTGGGCATGAGCGGCATCCCCATCGTCAACGTCAACAACAACTGCTCTACCGGGTCCACGGCCTTGTTTCTCGGCCGCCAAGCGATTGCCAGCGGCGCGGCAGACTGTGTGCTGGTCTTGGGCTTTGAACAGATGAGCCCCGGCGCACTGGGCGTGGTATTCAACGACCGCCCCAGCCCGTTTGAAGACTTCGACCGCGAGGCCGCCGCCCTGGTGGGCCAGCCCGAGTTGCCGTTGGCGCTGCGCTACTTCGGCGGCGCAGGTTTGAGCCACATGCAGAAGTACGGCACACCGTTGTCGGCCTTTGCACAGATCCGCGCCAAGGCCAGCCGACACGCCGCGAAGAACCCGCTGGCGCTGCTGCGCAAAGAACTCACTTCGGAGGACGTGTTGAACGCACCAGCACTGTGGCCCGGCGTGTTGACACGGCTGATGGCCTGCCCGCCCACCTGCGGCGCGGCAGCGGCGGTGTTGGTGTCCGAGTCGTACGCCAAAGCCCACGGCTTGCGCAGCGACGTGCGCATCCTGGCGCAAGCCATGACCACCGACCGGCCCGACAGCTTCGAGAGCCACGACATGATGAACCTGGTGGGCTACGGCATGAGCCAAGCCGCGTCGCAGCAGGTCTACACCCAAGCGGGCATTGGCCCCGAAGACATCGACCTGGTGGAGCTGCACGACTGCTTTGCGCACAACGAACTCATCAGCTACGAGGCTCTGGGCCTGTGCCCCGAAGGCGGTGCGGCGCAGTTCATTGCCGATGGCGACAACACCTACGGTGGCAAGGTGGTGACCAACCCCTCCGGCGGTTTGTTGTCCAAGGGGCACCCATTGGGCGCAACCGGCCTGGCGCAGTGTTTCGAGATCACCCACCAATTGCGTGGCACGGCCGACCAGCGCCAAGTGCCCGGCGCTCGCCTGGGGCTGCAACACAACCTCGGGCTGGGCGGCGCGTGTGTCGTCACGCTGTACGGCGCGGCCTGACCGAAATTTGACGGACTTTTGATTGAAGAAAAACCAAAGGAGACAAACATGAACAACCAACGCCAACTGCAAATCATCGCCGCCACCGCGCTGCTCTTCGGGGCCGCTACGAGCAAAGCCGCCGCCATTCCCGACCCGGGCGACTACACCGCGCTGCCCGCCGGCACAGACCTGGTGCTGGCCTACGTGCAAAACGTCAAAGCCGACAAGCTGTACGCCAACGGCGACAAAGTGCCGCTGCCCAAAGACCTGGGGCTGAACGTCAACGTCGGCATCTTCCGCTACGTGCACTACGGTCAGGTCAACAACACGGCCACGGCGTTTCAATTGATCGTGCCCACTGCGCAGCAAAAGGTCGATCTCACCGGCGTAAAAAGCTCCGGCCTCGGCGATATCCTGGTAGGCGGCACCGTATGGCCGATTGCCGACCGCGAAAAAGGTGAATACCTGGGCATCACCTCGTTGGTGACCGCGCCCACCGGCGTCGACAACGACCGCGGCTTCGCCGTCAGCGACAACCGCTGGGCGCTGGAGTTGTCACTGGGCTACAGCAAAAAACTCACCAGTAAATGGACTGTGGACTTGGTGGCCCAATCAGAGTTCTACAAAGACCGGCGTGACAACAACGCATCCAAAGACGGCCTGCTGCGCGGCATTGGCCACTTGCGCTACAACCTCAGCGACGCCACCTACCTGGCCACCTCTTTGCGCTACACCACGGGCGCCAAAGAAACACTGAACGGCGCCACGCTGGCCGACCGCAAAGACGACACCAACCTGATGTTCACCTGGGCCACGTTTGTGACCCCGCAGGTGCAAATCATGGCGCAGTACGGGCAGGACTTAAAAGTGCAAAGCGGGCCGAAGACCCAGGCCATTCGGCTGCGGGCGCTGTACGCGTTTTAAACGCCTTTAAGGGAAAATTGCCGCTGGCGCTTGTGTGGAAAGCGTGAACAGCTAGTTTTTCCATAGCGCCTCCAGCGGCACCCCTTCTTTCAGCCCTGCACGTAGCGCACCACCAGCGCCACGCCCGAGACCAACACCACACCACTCACCACGCGCAAAAACTGTTCGCGCGAAAGCCTCAGCGTGATGTGCCGCCCCACAGCCGTGCCGAGCAGCATCACCGGCGCCAGCAACAGCGCCAGCCACCACAGCCCGCTATGGCTGTACACACCCGCCATGGCAAACAACACCAGGCGCGTGAGGGTACTCACCCCGATCAGCGCGGCCTGCGTCAGGCGGATTTCGTCTTTGCCTTCCAGCCGCCCTGCGAGGTAGATCGCGTAGATGAAACCGCCGCTGCCGAACAGGGCGGAGAACACCCCGCCCACCAAGCCAAACGGCACCGCCGCCCGCTGTGTATAACGCGCCGAAGGACGCACACCGCTGAGCGAGTACAACGCGTAAAGAACCGCAAAAATGCCGAGCGCCAGCATCAACACATCGGGCCGGCCCCACAGCAATGTCGCCGCGCCACCCAAGCTGCCCACCAACACACACGGCAGCAGTCGCCGCAGTTCGCTCAGGTTGGCCGCGCGCAGGTTGCGCGCCACGCTGGTCAAGGCCGCCGCGCAGTCCAACAGCGCCAGCAAGGGCACGATCTGGCGCACGGGCATCACCTGCGCCAGCACCGGCGCGGCCACCAAGGCCGTGCCAAAACCGGCCATGCCAAAGATCACATAGGCCAGCGCCACACCCGCAACGGCCAGGCCCAGTTGCACGGGGCTTGCATGAAGTGAGGAGAGAGCGGCAGCAAGAGATTCCATGCCGGCCAATGTAGCGATGCGCAAGTCCTTTGCCCAATCGCAAATTTGCGCGGGCGCGATCGCAAAATCAGCTAGATCACGTTTTGATGCGCCAGCCGCAAGACTTCGGCAAACTGCTGCACGTGGGGCGGGCTGGTGGCGCGGGTCAACATCAGCACGGTGCTCTGACTTTCCGCCTCGTCCAGACCCACCAGGTGCACGCCCGTAGGGGCCAGCTCGCCCATCGACAGCGGCACCACGGCAATGCCAAAGCCTGCCTGCACCAGCGCCAACTGTGACCACTTGCGCGAGGTGACACGTGCGCTGCGCGGGTAAAAGCCATGCGCCCGGCACAGTTCGGCCACGCCGTGACTCAAGCCGCCGCGCTCGGCATGCGGCAAGGCCACGAATGCCTCGTCGCGCAGGTCTGACCACGCCACGCGCTTGGCGTTGGCCAGAGGATGCGTGGCTGGCACCGCCACCGCCAACGGCTCGGTGCTGAGCGGATACATCTCCACCAACGGGTTGCGCCGCAGAATCGGCGCGCGCGCCAGGCCAATATCGGCAACACCGAGTTCAATATCGCGCAGTTGTTGTTCCGATGAAGACTGGAACACCTCGACCGAGATACCAGGATGACGCGCCAGGTGGTCGCGCAGAAAAGCTTGCAGCTTTGTTGTGAGCGGCACCGAACTGGAATGCACTAGGCGCACGCTGCCGGTTTCGCCACGCGCGGCATGGCGGGCCTGCACCGTGGTGTCAGCCAAAGCATCCAGAATGCGCCGCGCCGATTGCAGCACCGAGCGGCCAGCGGGAGTGGGCTCCAACGGGCGCGTGTCGCGTGCCAGCAGGCTCACGCCCATTAACTCTTCCATCTCTTTGACTTGGCGGCTCAGGGCCGACTGGGCGATGAACAGGCGCTCGGCCGCCTGGCTGAAGCTGCCGCTTTCCACAATCTCGACGAAATAACGCAGCTGTTTGACGGTGAGCACATGAACTCCTAAGGGGGCAGGCCGCAACGTAACGGACGTTGCCGCAGCGCGACGGCCATCGCCATGCAGTGCACGCACAAGCTTGGCCCCAACACGGCATGTCCTTTATGCTGTTGTCACATCTTCGTAATATTTGGACAGGAGCCCCGCATGCAGACCCGCCGCCGTTTCCCCCACTCTGCCCTGGCGCTCGCTGGCGCCCTGGCTCTGGCCTGCATGGGCGCACACGCGCAAAGCGGCGGTAGCGTCAACGCGCTTTGCAGCACCGATGCGTCATGGTGCGAAGCCGCAGCGTTGGAGTTCACTCGCACCACCGGCATCAAGGTGAACCAGGCGCACAAAGGCACGGGCGAAATTGCCGCGCAGTTGCGCGCCGAAGCGGCCAACCCCAAGACAGACATTTGGTGGGGTGGCACCGGCGACCCGTTTTTACAGATTGCCGAGCAAGGCCTGCTCGAAGCCTACCGCCCTGCCTATATCAACGACTTGGCCGACTGGAGCGTGCGCCAGTACGCCATGTCACAAAACCTGGTGGGCGGCTTCTACACCAGCGCCATGGGCTTTGGCTGGAACACCGATTTGTTGAAGAAAAAGAAGCTGCCCGAACCCAAGTGCTGGGCCGATTTAATCAAGCCCGAATACAAGGGCGAAATTGAAATGTCGCATCCCGGCACTAGCGGCACGGGGTACACCATCGTTGCCAGCCTGGTGCAGTTGATGGGCGAAGACCAGGCCTTCGACTACATGAAGAAGCTGCACAAAAACACCATTGACTACACGCGCAGCGGCCAGGCGCAGGCACCCAACGTGGCCAAAGGCGAGGTGTCGATTGGCGTGAGCTTTATCTTCGGCTTCGACAAGTGGCGCTACGACAAATTCCCCGTGAAAGCCATTGCCCCCTGCGAAGGCACAGGGTATGAGATTGGCGGCATTGCCCTGGTCAAAGGCGCGCGCAACCAGGCCAACGCCAAGGCGTACTACGACTTTCTGATGAGCCCCGCCGGCCAGGCGATTGGCGGCAAAGCCGGTAGCCTGCAAACGCCCGCCAACAAGCTGGCGAAGATCGACCCGCGCATTCCCACCATGGATGGCGTAAAGCTCATCAAGTACGACTTTGAGAAATACGGCAAGGCCGCAGAGCGCCGCCGTTTGCTGGAGCGCTGGACCAAAGAAATCGAAGGTGCCCCACGCTGAGGGCAAAAAAAAGGCCGCTATCACGGCGGCCTGGGAGAACGATTGAAATCGTCTGGCGTATTGTGCGCGCTCCTTTGGCAAGCGCGCTGTTAATTAATCGTCGCTCAGCAGCACGTTGTAGATGATGGCGCCCAAGATGGCGCCCACGATAGGCGCCAGCCAGAACAACCACAGTTGGTCGATGGCGCCGTTGTGCGTGAACAGTGCTGGCCCGGTGCTGCGTGCGGGGTTGACTGAAGTGTTCGATACAGGGATCGACACCAGGTGGATCAGCGTCAGGCACAGGCCAATGGACAACCCGCCAAAGCCACCAGCCGCGCGTTTGGCTGTGGAGCCCAAAATCACCAGCAGGAAGATGGCCGTCATCACCACTTCGCAGATCAGCACCGCCGTCAGGCCGTACTTGCCAGGCGACAGTTCGCCATAGCCGTTGGTGGCAAAGCCGCCCACGGGTTCAGGTCCGCTGATCTTGCCGGTGGCAATCAGGTACAGCACACCGGCAGCGGCGATCGCGCCCAAGACTTGCGAAATGATGTAGCCGGGCAGTTCTGCAAACGAGAAACGCTTGCCCACGGCCAAGCCGATCGACACGGCCGGGTTGAAGTGCCCGCCGGAGATGGGGCCAAACGCATAAGCGCCTGTGACCACGGTCAAGCCGAAGGCCAACGACACGCCAAGCAAGCCGATGCCGAGGTTGTGCTCAACCCCGAAAACGGCAGCCAACACCGCGCTGCCGCAGCCACCAAAGGTGAGCCAAAAGGTGCCGAGAAACTCAGCAGACCACTTCTTCAGGTTACTGTTCATAAAAACCCTCTCTCTGTTTCAAAAATGTTGCACACAACTGCAAAAGCCGATTTACAGGCGCCTACGCAGAGCCCTCGGCATCATCGTCGCCCGCTTGCGAATCTTCAACAAATACTTCACAAATTGAATACATCATTTGCAAGAATACGTCATTGAGTGCAATAAAAACTTTCCACAAAAAAGGGTTTAGACCTTGCCATCGGGATTCGGCAAAGCCTCTGTGCGCGGCCTACGGAGCGCTTGAAACTTAGTCCAAGAGGCCATAATTGCGGGTTTCGCCGCGCGGCCTGCTCAGCAGCAGCCGCGCGAGGCCATCATTTTTTGTTCAACGCCACCCCATGACCAAGCAAACACATTCCTTTCAGGCCGAAGTCGCCCAGCTGTTGCACCTCGTCACGCACGCGCTGTATTCCAATCCCGAGATTTTTCTGCGCGAGCTGATCTCCAACGCGTCTGACGCGTGCGACAAGCTTCGCTTCGAAGGCCTGAACAACGCCGCGCTGTATGAAGACGCGCCCAACCTCGAAGTGCGCGTGACCTTCGACAAGGCCGCCAAGACCGTCACCATCAGCGACAACGGTATCGGCCTGTCCGAAGCCGAAGCGATTGCCAACCTGGGTACCATCGCCAAGAGCGGCACCAAAGAGTTCATGACCAAGCTCAGCGGCGACCAGAAGTCGGATGCGCAGCTCATCGGCCAATTCGGCGTGGGCTTCTACTCTGGCTTCATCGTGGCCGACAAGATCACCGTGGAATCGCGCCGTGCAGGACTGCCACACAACGAAGGTGTGCGCTGGATCAGCGGCGGCACCGGCGACTTTGAAGTCGAAGCGATTGACCGCCCACAACGCGGCACCAGCGTCACGCTGCACCTGCGCGAAGAAGCCGAGGAATACCTCAACACCTGGAAGCTCAAGTCGGTCATCGGCAAGTACTCCGACCACATCTCCCTGCCCATCTTGATGCGCAAGGAAGAGTGGAAAGAAGGCACCGACGACCAGGGCGGCGAAATGGTCACCACCGACGAGTGGGAAACCGTCAACAAGGCCAGCGCCTTGTGGACGCGCGCCAAGAAAGACATCACGACCGACGAGTACAACGCGTTCTACAAACAGATCAGCCACGACTTCGCCGACCCGCTGGCCCACACGCACAACCGCGTGGAAGGCAGCACCGAATACACGCAACTGCTGTATGTGCCGGCCAAGGCGCCGATGGACCTGTGGAACCGTGACCGCAAGGGTGGCCTCAAGCTGTACGTGAAACGCGTGTTCATCATGGACGACGCTGAAGCCCTGTTGCCCAGCTACCTGCGCTTCATCAAGGGCGTGGTGGATTCCGCCGACCTGCCACTGAACGTGAGCCGCGAGCTGCTGCAAGAAAGCCGCGACGTCAAAGCCATCCGCGAAGGCTGTACCAAGCGCGTGTTGGGCATGCTGGAAGACCTGGCCAAACACGACAAGTTGCCCGAGGCATCGGCGGACGGCGTCACCGATGTGGTGAGCGACGAAGACAAGGCACTGGTCGGCAAATACACCACGTTCTACAACGAGTTCGGTGCCGTGCTGAAAGAAGGCCTGGGCGAAGACTTCGCCAACCGCGAACGCCTGGCCAAGCTGCTGCGTTTTGCCAGCAGCACCAGCGACACCGTCAGCGTGTCTTTTGCCGATTACAAGGCGCGCATGAAAGAAGGCCAGGAGGCCATCTACTACATCACCGCCGAAACCCAAGCCGCAGCCAAGAACAGCCCACAACTTGAAGTCTTCCGCAAGAAGGGCATCGAAGTGCTGTTGATGACCGACCGCGTGGACGAGTGGGCGCTCAACTACATGCAAGACTTTGACGGCACGCCGCTGCAGTCCGTCGCCAAGGGCGCGGTCGACCTGGGCAAGCTGCTCGACGAAGACGAAAAGAAAGCCGCGGAAGAAGCCGCCGAAGCATTCAAGCCTTTGCTGGCCAAGCTGAAGGAAGCACTGAAAGACCAAGTGGAAGACGTGCGCGTGACGACCCGCCTGGTCGATTCGCCCGCCTGCCTGGTGGTGCAAGACGACGGCATGAGCGCCCAGTTGGCCCGCATGTTGAAGCAAGCCGGCCAGGCCACGCCTGAAGTGAAGCCCGTGCTGGAAATCAACGCCGAACATGCATTGGTGAAAAAGCTCGACGGCTCGGTGCACTTCAACGACCTGGCGCACATTCTGTTTGACCAAGCCTTGCTGGCCGAAGGCGGCATGCCAGCCGACCCAGCGGCTTACGTGAAGCGCGTGAACGCCTTGCTGGTGTAAGCTAAGAATACGCACCTAAAAAGCCGGCAAGAGCTCGTTGGGCTCTTGCCGGCTTTTTCTATCTGGAGACAAACAAATGAACATTACCGTTGTGGGCGCAGGCGCCGTAGGTTGTTATTTCGGCGGCATGCTGGCGCGCGCCGGGCACAACGTCACCCTGGTGGCACGGCCCAACCATGTGGAAGCGATTCAGCACGACGGCCTGCGCATGCAGACCACCACGTTTGATGAACATGTGCGGCTGAACGCCACCAGCGACATCGCCGCCGTGCAAGAAGCGCAGGTGGTTTTGTTCTGCGTGAAGTCCACCGATACCGAAAGCACGGGCGCCTTGATGAAGCCGTATCTCAGCCCCAGTGCCACGGTATTGAGTTTGCAAAACGGCGTGGATAACGCCGACCGCCTGCAAGCCGTGCTGGGCCAGCCGGTGTTGGCGGCAGTGGTGTATGTGGCCACCGAGATGGCCGGGCCCGGCCACGTCAAACACCATGGCCGGGGCGACCTGGTGATTTCGCCATCGTCCACTAGCACCGCCATCGCCGCCGAATTGGCCGCCGCCGGTGTGCCCACCGAAGTGTCGGACAACGTGCGCGGCGCCTTGTGGGCCAAGCTGATTTTGAACTGCGCGTACAACGCCATGTCTGCCATTGCGCAAATTCCGTATGGCCAGTTGGTGCGCGGCGAAGGCGTGAACGCGGTGATGCAAGACGTGGTGAGTGAATGCCTGGCTGTAGCGCGCGCAGATGGGGTGCGGGTGCCGGGCAACGTGCCCGAAGCGGTGGCCAAGCTGGCCCAAAGCATGCCGGCGCAATACTCCAGCACCGCACAAGACTTGGCACGTGGCAAGGCCAGCGAGATCGACCATTTGAACGGCTATGTGTTGCACCGTGGCGTAGTCCTGGGTGTGGCCACGCCGGTGAACCGGGCGCTGCACACGCTGGTCAAGCTGATGGAAAACCGCACAGCTTCTCCTGCGGCTGCGGCCTGACATACCTTTGGAAACAGCGGCCTTTAGCCTCGGCGCTTAGCATCTGCTGATGGACAAAAGCTCTGCACTTACCAACGCTCGATCTTCAAGCCGCCCCTTCGTTGGGCTGGCATCGCCCTCGCCTGCACGCTGGCGGGCTGCGCCGGTGGCGTGGGCGGCGGGGTTGGCATTGGCATTCCCATCTTCCCTGGGGTGTCGATTGGCGTGGGGGTGGGCTCGGGCGGCGTGAACGTTGGCTTGGGGGCAGGCGCTGGCCCGGTTGGGGTTGGCGTGGGTGTGAACCAAAACGGCCAAGTGACGGGCGGTGCCGGGGTGGGTGTGAGCACCGGTGTGGGCGGTGGCGGCGCGCGCGTGGGCGCCGGGGTGGGCACAGGTGCCGTGCTTTACGATCCGAAAAACAAAACCGCCAACCAGCCCCAACCGCAGCCTGCACCGCCGCCAGAACTGCTGCGCAATTAACGCCAGCTCGTTAGCGCCTCAGCAGAACATCAGCGCCAGCCAGGCCGGGTCTTCCATCACGTTCAGCAGCACGAACGCGCCCGCGCGGTAGGCCCAGAACTCAATCTGCGGCCGATCTGCCAGCCATTCAATCGGCCAGGTTTGCAGCCGCTGGTATACGCCAAAAACCATGGTCAAACGTAGAGCGGCTCTTCGCCCATGGCTTCGATCTGTTCGGTCAACATGTTGACCTGCCCCACCCAGTAGTCGCTGGTGCCAAACCACGGGAAGTTGATGGGGAACGTGGGGTCGGCCCAGCGCCGCGCCAGCCAGGCGCTGTAGTGGATGAGGCGCAGGGTGCGCAGGGGCTCGATCAAGGCCAGCTCGCGTCGGTCGAAGCTGCGGAACTGTTCGTAGCCGTCCAGCAGCCCGCTGAGTTGCACGGTGCGCTGGCCACGGTCGCCGCTGAGCAGCATCCACAGGTCTTGCACGGCGGGGCCGGTGCGGGCGTCGTCCAAATCGACGAAGTGCGGGCCGCCGTCGGGGCGATCAGTGGGCGTCCACAAGATGTTGCCGGGGTGGCAGTCGCCGTGCAGGCGCAGCACTTTGATTGCAGAGTCCTTTGAGGCTCCAACGCCCGATGGAAGCGCGCTGGCAGCTATCAATTCAAGAGCTTCATTGCACTTCTCTTGCCAGGCGCCCTGTACGTCCAGCGGGATCATGTCGTGGCCCAACAGCCAGTCACGCGAGGCTGCGCCGAAGGTTGCCAAGTCGAGCGCGGGGCGATGGGTGAACGGGGCTTTGGCGCCCACGGTGTGGATGCGCGCCAGGAAGCGGCCAATCCATTCGAGCGCCTCAAAGTCGTCTAGCTCGGGCAGGCGGCCACCTCGGCGCGGGCTCACGCTGAACATGAAATCGCCAAAGCGGTGCAGGGTTTTGCCTTCCAGTGTGAGCGGGCCCACGGCGGGCACTTCCGCGGCCATCAACTCGGCCGCAAACGCGTGTTCTTCGAGGATCTGCGCCTCGCTCCAGCGGTTGGGGCGGTAGAACTTGACGACCACGGCGGGCACGTCAGACGGTTCTTCCAGATGCACCTGGTAGACGCGGTTCTCGTACGAGCTGAGCGCCATGAGACGGCCATCGCCATACAGGCCAAGCGTGGCCAAGGCGTCGAGCACCACATCGGGGGTGAGGGTCTCGTAAGGATGGTTCGAAGCAGGTGCGGCAGTCATGCGTCGATTGTGACTGCTATATGCAAAGCAAAACGCCCACCGGCCTTATCAAGCAGGTGGGCGTTTTCAGGTGATCGCCATCAGGCGAACCTGACAGGCATGTTCTGGAATTAAGCCAGCGTCAGCGTCACTTCAATGTTCCCGCGCGTGGCGTTGGAGTATGGGCACACGCCGTGGGCGGTGTCGATCAGGTCTTGGGCCACGGCGCGATCCATACCGGGCAGGCTGATCACCAGCTTGGCGGCGATGCCGAAGCCTGCGGGGATGGGGCCGATGTCAACGCTGGCGTCGATAGCGGCGTCCGCAGGCACGGTGACCTTCTTCAGGCCGGCGACGTGTTTCATGGCGCCCATGAAGCAAGCCGAGTAGCCAGCGGCGAACAGTTGTTCAGGGTTGGTGCCAGCACCGGAGCCGCCCATTTCCTTGGGGGGCGACAGCTTCACGCTGAGTTTGCCGTCATCGCTGGCGGACTGGCCGTCACGGCCGCCGGTGGTGTGGGCGTGGGCGGTGTAGATCACTTTGTCGAGTTTGGTAGCCATGGTTTTTTCCTTCAGGTTGGTGAGCACAGGGGGGAACGAACTAAAAAATTTTCTTCAGACAGCTTTTCAACTTACGCGGGATCGGCCGAAGTGAGGTTTTGGCGCAAAGTCTGCACCTGCTTCACCAAGGCTTGCAACTCGGGCAACGAACACTGGCTTGCGGCCAACATACAAGCCGGCAAACTGGCCGCACGTGCCTTGAGTTTCTGGCCGGTCGGCGTCAACGTGATGACGACCCGGCGCTCGTCTTCTGCCGCACGGGTGCGGGCCAGAAAACCGGCTGCTTCCATGCGTTTCAGCAGCGGTGTGAGCGTGCCGGAGTCGAGCGCCAAACGCCCTCCAAGGTCTGACACGGTTTGACCATCCTGCTCCCACAGCACCAGCATCACAAGGTATTGCGGGTAAGTAAGGCCTAACTCGGCCAGCAGCGGCTTGTAGAGCTTGGTCATCGTCAACGAGGCCGAATACAGCGCAAAACACAGCTGGTTGTCGAGCCGGAGGGCTTCGTCAGCAGAGGGGAGGAGCGCAGTGTTGTTTGCCATGGGATGAATTGTAGTTCGCAATTAAATTGTGTGCAACTTAATTTACCGAAAAAACCCCACCGGTGGTGGGGCTGCACCCAGGAGGGCGTAGAACCTGTTCACGATCTCCCTAGGGCCGCGCAGGCACCTTTTCGGGATGCACTGCTAGGCGCAAAACCCAAGCCAAGGCTTCTGCCTTGGCTGGTTTTGTAACGCCGCAGGGCGCCCGATAAGGTACCTGCCCTCCGGGTTGGGGTGAAATCGGGCGATTTGCCTGCCATAGCCCTTGCATGGGCAGTGAGCCCATGCTGCGGTCTCTGACAACCAACTCATCCCGATTGCACCCCAACGCGGCCCTAGGGAGATCGTGAACAGGTTCTAAAACGGCCTCAGGCAAAAGGCTCAGTACTTGTAAACACCCTGCCCGGTTTTGCGGCCCAAACGGCCGGCGGCCACCATTTCCTTGAGCAGCGGGCACGCGCGGTATTTGCTATCACCAAACTCTTGCAGGTACACCTCCATCACGGCCAGGCAGACGTCCAGGCCAATCATGTCGGCCAGGGCCAGCGGGCCAATCGGTTGATTGCAGCCGAGCTTCATGCCGGCGTCGATGTCTTCGGCGCTGGCCACACCTTCGGCCAGCACGAAGAAGGCCTCGTTGATCATCGGCACCAAGATGCGGTTGACCACAAAACCGGGCGCGTTCTTCACGGTGATAGGCGTCTTGCCCAGGCGCGTGGACAGGGCGTGCACCGCGTCGTGCGTGGCGTCACTGGTTTGCAGACCACGGATGATTTCCACCAGCGCCATCATCGGCACGGGGTTGAAGAAGTGCATGCCGATGAAGCGGTCGGCGCGACCGGTGACGGCGGCCAGCTTGGTGATGGAGATGGAAGAGGTGTTCGACGCGATCAACACCTCGGGCGCCATCAGGCCATCGAGTTGCTTCAAGATCTTGACCTTCAGGTCGAAGTTCTCGGTGGCGGCTTCCACCACCAATTGCGCGGCCTTCAGGTCGTCGTAATTGGTGGAGCCGGTGATGTTGGCCAGCGCAGCGGCCTTGTCTGCCTCGGTGAGTTTTTCTTTCTTGATGAGCCGGTCCAGGCTGCCCGCCACCGTGGCCAAACCTTTTTGCACGGCGGCGTCGTTGATGTCGACCATCACCACCTTCACGCCGACCACCGCACACGCCTGGGCGATGCCGTTGCCCATGGTGCCGGCGCCCACAATGCCGACGGTGGTGATCGCTGGGGAGTTCGAGGTTTGCATGAAGGTTTCTCCTGGAGAGTTTGAAAAAGAGGGTGAGATGCTTGGGGAGGAAGCGGCAGAATGTTCAGGTATCGTGTGAACGACTCAGCACCATCATAAAACCAGCCAGACACGCCCCTGTAAATGTTCGACTACATCATCATCGGCGCCGGCTCCGCAGGCTGTGTATTGGCCAGCCGCCTGAGCGAAGACCCCAACGTGCAAGTAGCCCTGCTCGAAGCCGGTGGTGCCGATAACAGCCCGCTGGTGCAGTGCCCTGCGGGCCTGGCGTTGCTGGCGCGGCGCAAGAACACGCAGTGGAACTTTTCTACCGTGCCCCAAGCCGGTTTGAACGGCCGCAGCGGCTACCAGCCACGCGGCAAGATGCTGGGCGGCAGCAGCGCCATCAACGCCATGGTCTACACCCGTGGCCACCCCAGCGACTACGACCACTGGGCGGCCGAGGGCAACCCTGGCTGGGCCTGGGCCGATGTGCGGCCCTACTTCTTGCGCGCCGAACACAACGCGCGTGGCGCCGATGCCTGGCATGGCGACACCGGCCCACTGCGTGTGATGGACCTGGCCCAGCCCAACCCCCACAGCCACCACTTTGTGCAAGCCGCCGTGCAGGCCGGCCACAGCGCCAATGCCGACTTCAACGGTGCGCAACAAGAAGGCGTAGGGCTGTACCAAGTCACACAACACCTGGGCGAACGCTTCAGCGCCTCCAAGGCCTACCTCGCACCCCACCGTGCGCGGCCGAATCTGCACATCTTCACCGGCGCGCATGCCACACGTATCGTGCTGCAAGGCAAACGCGCCGTGGGCGTGGAATACGCCGAGGGCGATTTCATCAAACAGATCCGCGCGCAACGCGAGGTGCTGGTGTGCGCGGGTGCGCTGCAGTCGCCGCAGTTGTTGATGCTCTCGGGCATTGGGCCGCACAAACACCTGGTGGCCAACGGCATCGCCACGCTGCACAACCTGCCCGGCGTGGGGCAAAACTTGCACGACCACCCAGACGTGGTGCAGGTAGTGCACACACCGGGCGTAAAAGACTTGCTGGGCATTTCACCTGCGGGCCTCGCACGCGCGGCCAAGGGCGCGATGGAATGGCGGCGCCAACGCACCGGCATCCTCACCAGCAACCTGGCCGAGGCGGGTGGCTTTATCAAGAGCCAGCCGGACGAAGCCGTTCCCGACTTGCAACTGCACTTCGTCATCGCCCAACTGGTCGACCACGGCCGCAAAACCGTACTGGGCCATGGCTACTCGATCCACGTGTGTGTGCTGCGCCCCAACAGCCGGGGCAGCGTGCGCTTGGCGAGCAAAGACCCGTTAGAAGCACCGCTCATCAACCCCGATTTTCTGGGCGACCGCGACGATATGGATCGCCTGATACGCGGCTACCGCCTGGTGCGCGAGATCTCCGCCCAACCCGCGCTCGCCGCGTTAGGCGGCTTTGAAACCGCACGCTCGGCCCGCGCCACCAGCGACCTGGCGCTGGAGCACTTTATCCGCGACCACGCCGACACCATCTATCACCCCGTAGGCTCCTGCCGCATGGGCCCAGGGCCGATGGACGTGGTGGACAGCAGCTTGCGCGTGCACGGTGTGGCGGGGCTACGCGTGGTCGACGCGTCCATCATGCCGCGCATCGTGGGTGGCAACACCAACGCGCCGGTGATCATGGTGGCGGAGAAGGCGGCGGATTTGATTCGGGCGGAGTGAGGTCGCGGTTGTCCAGCAACGGAAACCTCGAAATAACACTTATCAGGAATCGCGATCGTGCTCTTCCAATAACTCAAAAAGTTCTTCCCAAAAAGCCACTAGAGCTTGCTTGATCTCCGAAATATCGGTGATACCAACATAGACCCCCTCTCCAAGCAAGGGTTTGTCGAGATGCAGAGCTGGCCAAAAATTTAGTTCGGCAGGTACGTTCGGATCGTTGAAGTATTCAGGCCGTTTTTTGCGAAGCTCTTCTGCAGAAGCACCATCGCCGTGTTTGATTGTGTTGGCAAGTAGCTCCACTTCCTTCAGGCGTGGCCAAGATGGGAGCTCCTTCACATTGACCCCTAACGACTCCAGTCGAGCAATGGCTTTGGAGGGAGAGAGTTTTTTGAGATCTACTTTCTGACGCGGATCACATAGTTCTCGTTTGTAGAACACCATGAGGTATTGCTCATGCATGTGAAAAAGTGATGCAGCAAATAGATTCACGACTCCCTGACTCAAGCCCTGCATCAACGAATAGTGTTGCAAGCCTGCATTAAAAGCGGCATCCACTATTTCAGATGGGTCTTCGTCGCCATTTGACGGCCTGGCTTGGCACTCCGTCAATGTTTTTTCCTGAATTTCGGTGGCTTCAGCTTCGATGTTGGTGAACTGCGGGAGTATTCTTTTTTCCAGAATCTCTGTCACCTTCTCCAATTCGACAGGCAACGTGGCTCTGAAATGACCACGCCAAAAATTTACATTGAAGTGCATATGCTTTAGGTCGCAGTTAAGTGATCGCCTAAGACCGGCTTCAAGCAAGCATCCCACTAGCAAGATAGGCCCCATCCCCCAACCGAGACTCCACCCGCAGCCCAGGCACGTGCCGCGCCAACAGCCGCCAAGGCTGATCCAGCCCGGCCAGTGAACTCACCGAATGCAGCGCCGCTGGCAGCACCATGAAGTTGGTCGGCCAAAACCAGGGCCCGGCCCATTTCAGGCCGCAGGCCACCACCCGTGCGCCGGGCTTGAGGTGGGCCATCACGTTGGCCAGGGCCTCGGGTTGTTGCAGGATGTCGTGGGTGAAGTGGAACAGTGCGGCATCGGCCATCACGTCGATGGGCGCTTCGGCCACGGGGGCCAGGGTGAGCGTGACGTTGGCCCAGCCTTGGCACTCTTGGCGCTGGCGGGCGATGGCCAGCATGTCGGCGCTTTGCTCGATGCCCACCACCTGGCCGCCAGGCCCCACCCCTTGGCGCAGCGGCGCCAGGCTCAGGCCGGTGCCGCAACCCACGTCGAGCACGGTGTCGCCGGGCTGCAACGCCAGCAGCTCAATCGCTTCCAGCCGAATCGGTTCCCACGGCGCCATTTCCAGGTCGTAGACACAGGCGCGGCGGCGGTACTGCTCTAACGCTGCCGCGTTGGCAGAGGGTGGATGGACTTGCGGCGGCACGGGGGCAGGCTTCATGCGACTTCTCCAAAAAGGACTCAGCGACAGGATGGCCCCATGTTACGGACGATTGGGCTTAAGCCCAAGCGACACCGAATGAGATCGCAATGCGTGAGGTTTTGGAGAAGCAGCAGTGCCGTCGCGCCCTGGCGAACTTCAACCTGTGCGGCCCTAAATGCCGCGAATGGAATGGCTAAGCCGCAGGTTCAAAAAGCGGCCACGTCGCCTGGCTCAAGGCACTCTCGGGGTTCATCCAGTCGTTGATCACGTCGAAGTGGTTGCGGCCCGGCACATCGAGTGTGCTGACCGTGCAACCGTGCGCCTGGCATGCCGCAGCGTAGTCGGTGGACTGGCGTTTGAACTCGGCCGTGTCGATGTCTGCCACCGCAATGCACAGGCGAGTACCCGCAGGCGGCAGGCGGTGCTGCGGGCTCAACCGTGCTGCCTCTTCGGGGCTGAGGTTCAGCCAGGTATTGGGCGTGGTGCGTTGCACTGGCGCCAAATCAAACAGGCCGCTGACCAACACGCCGCCCTGCGCCACTTGCGCGGGCAGGCCCAAGGCTTCTTGCCAGCCGGGCGCCAACAACATGCCGCCCAAGTGGCCGCCAGCCGAGCTGCCGGCCACCACGATGCGGCTTACGTCGATGCCATGGGCACCGGCGTTTTTGTAGAGCCAGGCCATGCCGCTACGGCATTGGTCGACCATGGTGGACAAACGCACTTCGGGCGCCAAGCCGTAGTTGATGGAGGCCACCGCGATGCCGCGTTTTGTGAAGCACTCGGCCATGAACACCGAGTCTTCATTGGTCATGGAACGCCAGTAGCCGCCGTGCACAAACACAAACAGCGGCGCATCGCTGCGGCCGGGCACGGGGAACAAATCAATGCGTTCGGCAGCACTTGGGCCATAGGCGATGTCGCGCACACACGGCAGCGCGTACATGGGGGCGGACAAGCTGCGGTAGTCGCGGATGAAGACTTCGGCATCGGGCACCGTGCCGCGTGCGCTGTATTGGCGCGCAAGCTCAGTGGCATCCATGTCTTGCCAGGGCAAATGCGATTGAACGTGGTTTTCAGACACCGAGCGTCTCCTTCATCATCTCTTTGGCGTCGAGCAAACTGGGCGAGCTTCCGCTCCACACGGTGCGGCCTTTTTCCAGTACGTAATGGGTGTCGGCCAGGCGCAGCAGCGGGCCAATGTTTTTGTCGATGATCAACACCGACAGTTGTGTGCTCTTCAGCGTTTGCAGGCAGTCCCAGATTTCGCCGCGCACCAGGGGCGCCAGGCCTTCGGTGGCTTCGTCGAGGATCAGCAAACGCGGGTTGGTCATGAGCGCACGGCCGATGGCCAGCATTTGCTGCTCGCCGCCCGACAGGTTGCAGCCCAGGTTGCCCGCGCGTTCCTGCAAACGGGGAAACAGCTTGTAGACGCGCTCCAACGTCCACGGCTCGCGGGCGCCCAGGCGGTTGTGCGCGGTGGCGACCAGGTTCTCGTACACCGTGAGGTTAGGGAACACCTGCCGCTGCTCGGGCACCAGACCAATGCCCAAACGCGCGATCTGGTACGACGGCCAGCGCGACACGTCTTGCCCCGCGAAGTGCACACGCCCGCCGCGCGGGCGCATGATGCCGGTGGCAGCGCGCACGGTGGTTGTCTTGCCCATGCCGTTGCGGCCCAGCAGCGTGACGAACTCACCTTCGGCCACCGACACGGCGGCGCCAAACAGCGCCTGCGCGTCGCCATAACAAACTTCGAGGTCTTGGATTTGCAGCAGTGCGGGTTTCATATCGTTAAATGGGCAAGGCCTCGTCGCCCAGGTAGGCGGTGCGCACGTCTTCGTTGGCGCGAATTTCTTCGGGGGTGCCGCTGGCGATGATGCGGCCGTAGACCAGCACCGAAATGCGGTCGGCCAGCGCAAATACGGCGTCCATGTCGTGCTCGACCAACAGCATCGCGTACTGACCTTTCAGGCTTTGCAGCAGCTCGACCACCTTGCCGGATTCCTGGTGGCTCATGCCGGCCATGGGTTCGTCGAGCAGCAAGAGTTTGGGTTGGGCCACCAGCACCATGGCCAGCTCCAGTTGGCGGCGCTCGCCGTGGGCCAGGTCGGCCACCGGCACACGCGCGCGGTGCGCTAAACCGGCTTGGGCAACCGCGCGCTCTGCCGGTGCGACCAGTTCAGCCTGGCGCAACACCGGTTTCCAAAAACCAAAGCTGTGGCCGCAATGTGCCTGCATGGCCAGCACCACGTTTTCCAGCACGGTGAACTCGGGGAACACCGAGGTGATTTGGTACGAGCGCGCCAAGCCGCGCAAGGCACGCCGCGCGGGTGGCAAGGCGGTCACGTCTTCGCCGTTGAAGAACACGGTGCCGCTGTCAGGCCGCACCTCGCCGCCCAACTGGCCGATGAGCGTGGTCTTGCCCGCGCCGTTGGGGCCAATGATGGCGTGCAACTCGCCGGGCGCCAGGCTCAACTGCACGTGGTCGGTGGCCAGCAGGCCGCCGTAGCGTTTCACCAATTGGTTGATTTGCAGCATCGGTGTGGTGCTCATGCGCTGCGCTCCTGCAAAGACACGACGGGTTTAGCAACAGGTTGAGCAGTCGCTTCATTCGACCGCTCTTCAGCCTGTCCACGCCGCTTCTCCCAATCGAGCACCGAGCCATACAGCCCGCGTTTCAAGCCCAGCACCACCAACACAATCAGCGGGCCCATGATCATCATCCAATGCTCGGTCATGCCCTTGAGCAACTCTTCGCTCACCAGAAAAGCCAGCGCGCCCACCAGCGGGCCGAGCACCGTGCCCATGCCGCCCAGCACCACCATCACGATCAGCTCGCCCGACACCGTCCACGCCATGTAAGCCGGCGAGGCAAACCCCGTGAGGTTGGCGTACAGCAACCCGGCCACACCAGCCAACATGCTCGCCAGCACATAGGCCGTGAGTTTGTAGCGCAGCGTGAGGAAACCCAGCGCATGCATGCGCCGCTCATTCACGCGGCAGCCGCGCAGCACGATGCCAAAGCGTGCGTCGATCAAGCGGCGCATGGCCACCAGCGACAACAGCACCAACACCAGCGCCGTGCCATACAACGCCAGCGGTGAACCCAGGCTGAAGCCGCTGAAGTTGCTGCGCCCTGTGATGGACAAACCGTCGTCACCACCGTATTGCTTCAAGCTCACAAACAGGTAATAAAACATCTGCGCAAACGCCAGCGTGATCATGATGAAGGCGATGCCACTGGTGCGCAGGCAGACCACGCCAGTCAACAGGCCGATCAGTGCGCTCAACACCAGCGTGACGGCCAATTGCGTCCAGCCATCGCCCACGCCGTGCTGCACCAGAATGCCCACCACATAGGCCCCCAGGCCCATATAGAGCGCGTGGCCAAAGCTCACCATGCCGCCAAAACCCAGCACCAGGTTGAGGCTGATGGCGGCCAGCGCGAAGATCAGCACGCGGCTCATGAAGGTCAACACAAACGGCTCTTGGGCCACTTGCGCGTACACCGGCACGGCCAAGAAGAAGAGGATGACGAGCGCGGTGATGCCCGTAGATACGCTCATTGAAACTTTGCTGCGCGTCATTTGTTCTTCACCGGGAAAAGACCATTGGGTTTGGTGGCCAGCACCACCGCCATGAAGATGCAGATCAGCATCGACGCCAGCGCTGGGCCAGCGGCTTGCGCTGTGCTGCGATCCAAAAATTCTCGCAAGATCATGGGCAAGAAGGCGCGGCCAGCGGTGTCGATTACACCAACAATCAGCGCCGAATAAAACGCGCCACGCACCGAGCCAATGCCGCCGATGACGATGACGATCATCGCCATGATCAAAATAGGTTCGCCCATGCCGGGTTGCACCGACAGAATCGGCCCGCTCATCAAACCCGCCACACCGGCGAGCGCGGCACCCAGCGCAAAAATGCAGGCATTCAGCAGCTTGATGTTCACCCCCAGCGCGGCCACGATGGTGGGGTTGGTAGAGCCCGCACGGATCAACATACCCACGCGGGTTTTGTTGATCAGCAGGTAGCAGCCCAGCGCCACCAGCAAGCCCACCACGATGATGGCGAAGCGGTAAGCGGGGTACGAAATGCCCAGCAGGTTGATGGCACCAGACAAGGCTGACGGCACGTTCATGTAATACGGCGAAGCGCCCCAGATAGTGCGCGCCAGCTCGTTGAAAAACAAAATCAACCCAAAGGTGGCGAGCACCTGGTCGAGGTGGTCACGGGCGTAGAGGCGCGAGGCCACGATGCGTTCCATCGCAAAGCCCAGCGCGGCGCTGCCGGCTACGCCCACCAAGGCGGCGATCAAAAAAGAGTCGGTGCGCACATAGGCCGCCGCCGCAAAGTAGGCGCCCATCATGTACAGGCTGCCATGCGCCAGGTTGACGAAGTTCATGATGCCGAACACCAGCGTCAAGCCGGCAGACAGCATGAACAACAACACGCCCAGCTGCAAGCCGTTGAGCATTTGGACAACGAAAAGAGAGAGGCTCATGGGCTTTGGGGAAGAGACGAAATCAGACGCGAGGCACAGCGGGTGTGCCTGGGTCTTTCTCAGAAGCTGCGCGGTCAAACAACATACTGCGAGCCCTGAGAAAGATAAACTAAAGAAACGACAACGGTTGGTCGTTTACTTCAAAGCGCACTCTTTGTAGTACGCGTCGGCATGATCCTTCAGCACCACACCCTTGTTCACCAAAGCCGCCTGGCCCGATGCGTCCTTGGCCACGTCCACACGGTAGTAGTCGCGGATCGGGAACTGGTTGGTGTTGAAGCGGAACGGGCCGGCCACCGACTTGAAGTCGGCTGCTTTCAGCGCGGTGCGGAAGGCTTCCTTGTTGTCGGTCTTGCCACCGGTCTTGGTCAGCGCCGAGTTCAACAGCAGCGCTGCGTCGTAGCTTTGTGCAGCATAAAGCGAAGGCACGCGGTTGTACTTCTTCTTGAAGTCTTCCACGAACTTCTTGTTTTGTGGATTGTCGATGTCGGCGCTGTAAGGCGAGCCGGTGACCACGCCCAGGGCGATGTCCTTCAGCGCGGGCAGCGTGGTGCCGTCCACGGTGGAAGTGGACAACACCGGCAGCTTGCCGAGCAGTCCGGCTTGTTGGTATTGCTTGACGAAGTTCACGCCCATGCCACCGGGGTAGAACACGTAAATTGCGTCGGGCTTGGCGGCTTGCAGTTGGGCGATTTCAGCCGAGTAGTCGGGCTGGTTCACCTGGGTGTAGACCTCGTCCAGCACCTGGCCCTTGTACAGGCGCTTGAAGCCGGAGATGGCGTCTTTGCCGGCCTGGTAGTTGGGAGCCAGCAGGTAGACCTTTTTGTAGCCCGCGTCGTTGGCGTATTGGCCCATTGATTCGTGCAGCGAATCGTTGTTCCACGAGGTCGAGAAATACATCGGGCTGCAGCCCTTGCCGGTGAGTGGCGTGGGGCCGGCGTTGGAGCCGATAAGCATCACACCCGCGTCGGTGATGGGCTTGTGGATGGCCATCATCACGTTGGAGAAGGTCACGCCGGTGATGACGTTGACCTTGTCTTTTTCAATCAGCTTTTGTGCCGCTTGCACACCCACGTCCGGCTTGAGCTGGTCGTCTTCCTTGATCACTTGCACCGTGGCGCCGCCGAACTTGCCACCCAGGTGTTCCACACCCAGCATGAACGCGTCGTACTGGTCTTGGCCGAGTGCGCCGGCAGGGCCGGAAAGCGTGCCGATAAAACCGATTTTCACGGCCTGCTGCGCCTGCACCGCCAGGCTGCTAGCCGCCAGACCCAAAACCACCACCATGCTGTTCAACTTAAGTTTCATACGGCTTTCCTAGGTTAATCAATGCAAATCAAAGGCAACGCTTAGAACGTCTTGGAACGTGCTTGCGACAGTCGGCACAAATGTTTATTTCTAATTAGTTTAGACATAAACCAATTAGTGTCAATACGGTGAACTCTCCCTCACCCCTGCGCCAACGCCCGCTTTCCGTGCCACGCCTGCCAGTCACGGCCAGGGTGCACCTCCCCACAATGGGGACATGTACGCAAATTTGGTGCCGACTCGTAAAAGCCGGAGAACACTTTTGGCAGGTCGGAGACGATGCTTTGCAGCTGCACTTCACTCCGGTGGATCAGCGTTGTGCAGGCTGCGCAGTACCACTCAAACGCATCGACCACACCCTCTGGCCGGGTACGCTCGATCACGGTGCATAAGCTGTCCGGATCGGGGCGTTGCGGCGAATGGCGCACGTGCGCTGGCAGCAAAAAAATATCGCCTTCATGCAAATCAATGCGTTCAAATTTGCCACGGTCGAGTATCAGCAGATGTGCGCTGCCTTGGAACTGGTGGAAATACTCCTCGTACGGGTCGTCGTGAAAGTCCGAGCGGTGGTTGGGCCCACCGACCACGGTGACGATGAAGTCGGTGTCGCGCCAGACCTGCTGGTTGCCCACCGGGGGCTTGAGCAGGTGGCGGTGTTCTTCAATCCATTTGGGGAAATTAATCGGCTTCAACATCGGCTTGGCTTCCTTCAACAACACAGCACCACCAGAATCGGTGGCAACCTATTTCTTCCACGACCAGATGGACTTCTTCGCTTCGGGGTCGGCGCCATCAGCACCGTCGGCATCGGGCGCCGCCTCAACAGCCGGGCCGTTGAGCTGCGCCGCAAAGCGCTGGAAGAAGTCATCGCTCATCTTGCGCACGGCGGCGTCGATCAGGCGCGAGCCCATTTGCGCAAGCTTGCCACCCACCTGGGATTCGGCCTGCCAGTCGAGCTGCGTGGCGGCACCGTTGTCTTGCGGCAGCAAAACCACTTTGGCCTCGCCCTTGCCGAAACCGGCCACGCCGCCCTGCCCCGAAAACTGCAAGGTGCAGCTGGTGGGCGCCACCACGTCGATCAAATTCAGCGTGCTGGTGAAACGTGCCGACACCGGGCCGATGGACACTTTCACCGTGCAGTTGTAGTTGAGCGCCTCGGGGTCTTCACTTTCAGCGCGGTCGAACTTTTCACAGCCGGCAATACATTGGCGCAGGATCACGGGATCAAGCAGCGCGGCCCACACCTTTTCAGGGGGGTGCGCGAGTTGTTGTGTGCCTTGGTAATTCATAACGTGGGTGTCCTTGTCTCTATTTCTCTATGCCGCCGATGGCAGAAGATGCTGCACTGCAGAACGGGTCAACACCAACGCCAGGTGGGCGCGGTATTCGGCCGATGCGTGCACATCACCGGTGGCCTGCGCTTCATCGAAATGCAGGCCGCTCAGGGCTTCAGGCGACCACTGCCGGGACAAGGCCAGCTCGGCTTCGCGCCACCGCGTCACGCCATTGCCGAGCCCCGTCACAGCCACCCGCACACCCTGCGCCAACTGTGCCACAGCCACCCCGGTCAAGGCAAAGCGCGAGGCGGGTTGTTCGAACTTGCGGTAGTGCGCGGTGGGCGCGCGGGGAAAGCGCACCCCCAGCACCACTTCATCGGGCTCCAGGGCGGTGGTGAACAGGCCCTGGAAGAAGTCATCGGCAGCGATTTCGCGCCGGTCGGTGCACACCATGCCGTTCAGCGCCAGCACACCAGCGGGCCAGCAGGCGGCGGGGTCGGCATTGGCGATGGAGCCGCCCAGCGTGCCACGGTTGCGCACCTGCTGGTCGCCAATGCCACCCGCCAGCCCGGCGAGCATGGGCGCCCAGGCTTGCACCAGCGGGGAGGCAGCCACCTGCGCGTGCGTGCACATGGCGCCGATCCACAAGGCCTCGTCGTCCCCTTCCCCTTGCAAGTGCAGACTGCGCAGCTCGGACAAACCTTGCAGGTCGATCAACTTGGAGGGCGCCGCAAACCGCAGCTTCATCGCCGCCAGCAGGCTTTGGCCACCGGCCATCAGCTTCGCCTCGGGGTCGTCTTGCAGCAACTGCAGCACCTCGGCCAGCGCGGTGGGGCGCAAGTACTCAAAAGTGTTCATGCCACCGCCACCTTGATGCTGCGCATCTGCTGCAAGCCATCACACACGGCGTTGACAATGCCCCGGTAACCCGTGCAGCGGCACAGGTTGCCCGACAAAGCACAGCGCACGGCGGCGGGCTCGGCCGGCACACCTTCGCCTTCCATGGCTACAGCGCGCATCACCATGCCCGGTGTGCAATAGCCGCACTGCAGGCCGTGGTGTTTGCCAAAGGCTTGCTGCATGGGGTGCAGGCCACCATCCCCAGGGGCCAGGCCCTCAATGGTGGTGACCGCCGCACCATTCACCTGCGCCACCAGCAGATTGCACGACTTGGCCGCCGCGCCGTCCACCAGCACGGTGCACGCGCCACACTGCGCGGTGTCGCAGCCCTGGTGCGTGCCGGTCAGTGCCAGGTCTTCGCGCAGAAAGTCGACCAGCAAAGTCTCTGGCCGCACGGTGCGCGCCACAGCGGCGCCGTTGATCTGCAGGGTGACGGAGAGTGCGGACATCGTGTGCTCAGGCCAGCTTCAAACCACTGCGCGCAAACGCTTCGCGCGTCGCGGCTTTCTCGGCTTCGGTCAAATTCAGCAGGGGGCGGCGCACCGGGCCACCCACTTGGCCCAGCAGCTCCATCCAATACTTGGTGTAGGCCTGTGGCGTGCCGCTGGGGCGCGCGGAACGGAAGGCGGCGCGCGCCGGTTCCAGGCTGTCGCGCAGGGCGCGTGCCTCTGCGTGTTGGCCGACAAACGCCAGGCGCGTGTATGCGTTGATGCGCTGATCCACCGCCGTTTGCAGCAGAAACGGTGGCGTGGAGCACAGGTACAGGCGCCAGTTCAGGTCGATGATGTTGTCGAGCCACTCTTCTTCAGAAGCGGTGCTCACCAAGATCTTGTCGCCCGCCAGTTCCGTCAAGCGGGTGTAGCGCGCGCGGTCTACGCTGTACTTGATGGCCACGATGTTGGGCAACTCGGCAATACGCGCGCACAGTTCGGGGCTCATCACGTAGCCGCAGTCTGGGTGGTTCCACAGGGCAATGCCGATGTCCAGTTGCTCGCTCAGGTAGCGGTAGTACTCGTACACGGTGGACTCGGCATCGTGGTGGAAGTGGAGTACGGGGCTATGCACCACGATGTAGTCGGCACCGATGTTTTGCGAGTGGCGCGCCAGGTCGAGCACTACGTCCAGGTTGGTGTCGGAGCACGAGGTGACGATGCCGCAATGGCCCTCGGCCTCTGCGACCGACCATTCAAACACGCGCTTGCGCTCGGGCACCGACATGGAGAAAAACTCGCCTTGTTTGCCACACACAAACAAGCCGCCCAGCTTCAGCGTCTGCGCCCAGTGGCGCATGTTTTGCCGGTAGCCCGCTTCGTTCAGCGAAAGGTCTTCGTTGAACGCCGTGGCGGTGGCGGCCCATACGCCTCGGAAGTGTTCACGGGCATAGGCTTTGGCGTCGGCTTTGGTGTATTTCATGTTGGTGGGTTCCGGTCTACAAAGATGTCTTCATGGCACGCCAGAGTTGCTCGGCGGTCAAAGGGAAATGCAAGTCGGGTTCGCCAAAAGGGCTCAAGGCATCGGCCGCGGCGTTGAGCAGCGCGGCGGGCACGCCAATACAACCGGCCTCGCCCACGCCCTTGGCGCCCAACAGGTTCACGGTGCTGGGGATGTGCATGCTCTCCAGCTCCACTTCGGGCATGTTGTCGGCGCGGGGCACGGCGTAGTCCATCAGCGAGCCGGAAAGCAACTGGCCTTGCTCGTCGTACACGATGCGTTCCAGCATGGCCTGGCCCAGGCCTTGCGCCAAACCGCCGAGCAACTGGCCCTCGGCAAGCTGCGGCGAGACGATGCGGCCGGCGTCATCGACCCACACCAGGCGCTCGATCTTCGGTTCGCCGGTGTCGTGGTCAATGGCCATGCGGGCGATCACACAGCCGTAGCTCCAGGCTTCGCCGGGTGCGTGGTAGACCACGGCCTCGACGATGGGCAGGTCGGCGCCGGCCTCGCGCAGCGCCTGCGCCTGGCGCGCGGCCTGGGCCACGGCGCTGCCGCCAATCGCCATGCTGCGGCTGGCCAGCGAGCCAATGCCCGGCGGACAGGTGGCGGTGTCGCCATGCTGCACGGTCACTTGTTCTGGTGCACAGCCCAACACTTCGGCGGCGATGGCGGCGTAGCTGGTTTCGTGGCCTTGGCCTTGCGCCACCGAGCCGCTGGCCACCAGCACATGACCATCGGCCTGCAGCGTGACGCGGGCGCTCTCCCAACCTTGGCCGCAGGGCTCGATGTAGACGGCCAGGCCAATGCCCACCAACTCGCCAGCGGCACGGCGCAGCGCTTGCTGGCCGCGTTCCTGGGGGTAGTCAAACATTGCACAGGCACGGCGCAAGGCGGCGCGGTAGTCGCCGGAATCGAGGCTTTCACCCGTGGGGGTGTGGTGCGGTAGATCGCTGGCGTGCAACAGGTTGCGCTCACGCAGCACCACGGGGTCGATGCCACTGGCACGCGCCGCGCGCTCCACCAGGTGTTCCATCAGCAGTGCGGCCTCGGGGCGCCCTGCGCCACGGTAGATGTTGACGGCGGCGGCATCGGCCACGCTGGCGGTGGAGCGAATGTCGACCTGCGCCACACGGTACGGGCCAGGCAGGATGCGCGCGGCGTTGCGCATGGGCGCCACCGCGCTGAACGGCAACCAACTGCCCAGCGGGAACTGGAACGATGCGGTGAGTTGGGTGAAACGCCCTTGCGCATCCAGCGACAAGCTGCCCTGCATGTGGGCGCCGCGCCCTTGGGCGGCGGACATGAATTCTTCAGAGCGCGTGGCCGCCCACTTGATGGTCGCGTGGAGTTGCCGTGCAGCGAACGCGAGCACCAGGTCTTCAGGGCAGACCGAGGCTTTCGAGCCAAACGAGCCGCCCACATCGGGCGCAATCACGCGCACCTGTTCCACCGGCAAGCCCAAGGTGCGCGCCACGTCAGCACGCGCTCGTGCTGGGGCCTGGCTCGGCAGCCAGGTGGTGAGGGTGCGGTTGAAATCGTCCCACTGTGCGATGGCCGCGCGCGGCTCCAGCGGCATGGCGGTCACACGTGGCTGGTGGTGCACCATGCTGACTTGGTAGGCAGCCTCCACGCCACTGGCGGCGCCAGACTGAAAGCGCAGATCGGCCACAGGGGTGCCGCCTTCGGCGTGGTCGGCACGCGCGGTGTCCGGGTCTACGTCCAGAAAGATCAACTCAGCAGCGGCCTGGGCTTGCGCCAAAGTTTGGGCCACCACCATCGCCACGGGCTGGCCTACCGAGGTCACACGTGTCTCAGGCAACAGCGGCACGTCCACCGCTTGCACATCGGGCACCAGCGGGTTGATGGCGGGCATGGTGCAGCCGTGCAGGTCTTCAGCGCTGAACACGCCCACCACACCGGGGCTGCTACGCGCCGCCTCCGCATCAAGCCCGTTGATGCGGCCAGCGGGGTACATGCTACGCACAAACACCGCGTGCAGCATGCCCGGCAAGTTGATGTCATGGATGTACTGGCCGCGCCCGGTCAGCAATCGAAAGTCTTCCACACGCGCCAATCCATCCGGGCGCTCCGCATGGGTGAACAAGGCATGGTGGGCAAACGAAGACATCGCAACAAACATTCAAACAACGTGGGCGGTACGAGATGCGCAATTGCGCGCAATCGATGACAAGGCGCCATTACACGCGGCCGCCACGCGCACCACAAGCAAGATTTTTTGAACGATTGTTGAGCGCAACTTGAGAGTGCACGTGTTTGAGATTCGTCAACTCCATCCAAAACACAAACGCACAAAGTCACACAAACGTAACTTTACGCACATAGCATTTGTTTAATCAACTAAGAACTACAAGCGCTGCGCGACCTTGAGTTGCGTGCAGACCTGGTAGTTCAAGGATTGGTTCTGTCTAACGCTCTTACCCCTTTTCCACGATCGGATTCACACGATGCAAGCTCCTGATGCCTCCCGCTTGGCCGGCCCTGCTGGTCGCTTTTTCACACTGCGCACCCTCGCTCGCAGCATCGCCCTTGGCCTGACGCTGGGTCTGTTGCTGACCGCCTGCGGCGGCGGCGGTGGCGGCACCCTGGGCTCTGGCAGCGCGGTCACGCCTCCCGTCACCAATCCCAGCACGGGCAGTGGCGAGACCCCCGCCGACTTGGGCTCGGACGGCAAGCCACGCGAAGTGCGCTGCGCCCGCTGACTAGCGCCACGCACAAGCCAACCTACAACCTCCACAAACTCACACAACAACATGACGCTCAACCGCCGCAACTTCTTGCGCAACGCCGCCAGCCTGGCCGGCTCTTCCGCCGCACTCTCGATGTTCCCACCCGCCATTCAAAAGGCGCTGGCCATTCAAGCCAACGCGGTGACTGGCACGATCAAAGACGTAGAACACATCGTGGTGCTCACGCAAGAGAACCGTTCGTTCGACCACTACTTCGGCACCATGAACGGCGTGCGTGGTTTTGGCGACCGCTTTCCCATCCCTCAAGCCGTGCGCAACGGCGTGAGCGGCAAAACCGTCTGGTACCAGCCCAACGCTTCGTCCTCTGCCACGCCGCAATGGATTGCACCTTTCCACCTCAACACCACGCAGCACTTTGAGTACATGCGGGTGCAAGGCACGCCGCATAGCTGGTCAAACGCGCAACAAGCTTGGGACCACGGCCGCATGGGCGCCTGGCCGGCGGCCAAGCAAAACCATTCGATGGGTTACTTCGACAAGAGCGACCTGCCGTTCCAGTTCGCCATGGCCGATGCTTTCACGCTGTGCGACGACTACCACTGCGCTATCCAGGCCGGCACCAACCCCAACCGCCTGTTCCTGTGGACCGGCACCAACGACCCGCTGCAAAAAGGCAACGGCCCGGCCATCTACAACGACTACGACTGGTTTGACGCCGACGAAGGCGATGGCGGCTACACCTGGACCACCTACCCCGAGCGCCTGCAGGCTGCGGGCATCACCTGGCAGGTGTACGAAAACATGGCCGACAACTACACCGACAACGCACTGGCTGGCTTCCACAGCTTCCGCGATGCGTGGTACCAAAAACCTGGCTATTCAGAGCAACTGCGCCAACGCGGCGTGAGCACGCGCGATCTGGACAAACTCAAGGAAGACGTACTCAACGGCACGCTGCCGCAGATCAGCTGGATCGTCGCCACCGCCGAAGGCTCGGAGCACCCAGGCCCGTCGAGCCCAGCCCAAGGCGCCGACTACACCGCCAAGGTGTTGGACGCGCTGACCGCCAACCCCGACGTGTGGAGCAAGACCGTGTTGTTCATCAACTTCGATGAAAACGATGGCTTCTTCGACCACGTGCCCCCGGCCGCCGCACCGTCTTACACCACCTGGAACGCCGACCCGGCGGCCGCGGTATTGGCCGGTGGCTCGACGGTGAGCACCGAAGGCGAATACCACAACTACATCCAGGCCTACAACGACGACGCCACCGAAGTGCAGTGGATGCACCGTCCCTATGGCATGGGTCCGCGCGTGCCGATGTACGTGCTCTCGCCGTGGAGCAAGGGCGGCTGGGTCAACTCGCAAGTTTGCGACCACACCTCGGTGATCCGCTTCATGGAAGCCCGCTTTGGCGTGATGGAACCCAACATCTCGGCCTGGCGCCGTGCGGTATCGGGCGACCTGACCAGCGCCTTCAATTTTGCTGACCCGAACAACACCGAGTTCTTCAAGTCGCTGCCCGACACCAATGCGCTGGCGGTACGCGCCCGCGCCCTGCCCGGCCGCACCACGCCGCTGCCACCCGGCACCCCGGAGCTGCCCAGCCAAACCCAAGGCGCCCGCCCCTCGCGTGCGCTGCCTTACGAGTTGCATGTCACGGCCAGCGTGGCACCTTCGACCCAACAGGTCACATTGAGCTTTGAGAACACTGGCAAGACCGCCGCCGTGTTCCACGTCTACGATCGCCTGCACCTGGACCGCATCCCGGCGCGCTACACGGTAGAAGCCGACAAACAGCTCAAAGGCACTTGGGCTTTAACCACCGACAGTGGCCTCTACGACCTATGGGTGCTGGGCCCCAACGGTTTCCATCGCCACTTCACCGGCAACGCCAAGGCCTTGGCCACCGGCACCCAGCCCAACCCCGAAGTCCAGGTGTGTTACGACATCGCCAACGGCGACCTCATCGTCAAACTGCGCAACACCGGCACGGCCGATTGCGCGGTCAACGTGGTGGCCAATGCCTATGTCAGCAGCGCACGCAGCGACACCGTGAAATCCAACGCCGAAGTGCAAATGATCTGGGCCTTGAAGGACAGCGGCTACTGGTATGACTTCACCGTGTCGGTGCCGGCACTCAAAGGCTTCACGCGCCGCTTTGCAGGCCGCCTGGAGACCGGCAAACACTCGATCAGTGACCCGGCGATGTTCGGTACCGCGCTGGGTGACCAGTTGCAGATCACGCTGTAAAACGGCGACCTAGAATGGCCGGCGTCAGACCATCTGACGCCGGCCTGTTGCCATTCGTCTCTTCGCATTTTTTCACCTCCATGCTGCCAGACCAACGTTACCAACGCATCCGGGCCTTGCTGGCCAGCTTTCAACACGTCACCAATGAGCGTATTGCCGAAGACCTGAAAGTGTCGCGCGAGACCGTACGGCGCGATGTATCGGTCCTTGAATCCTGGGGCGAATTGCGCCGGGTGTACGGCGGTGTGAAATGCAACACCCCCGAGCCCGAGCCACCGCTGCAGCAGCGCGTGAAAACCCAGCGCCCCGAAAAGCGCGCCATCGCACGCGCTGCCGCCAAGCTGTTGCAGACCGGCGATGCGGTGTTCATCGACGCGGGCAGCACCACGTCGCTGCTGGCCGAAGAACTGGCCACGCTGCGCGGGCTGACCGTGGTGACCAATTCGTTTGACGTGGCCCTGAAGCTCAGCGTGCCCGACAGCCAAGGCCAACAGCGCCACCAAGTGCACCTGCTCGGCGGTACACCGGTAGGCCAGGCAGGTGCGAGTGTGGGCGCCAGTTACGGTGCGAGCACCGTGGCCGAGATCATGCGCTGGCGTATGGACTGGGCCATGGTGTCACCCGTCGGCGTTTGCGCAGAACAAGGTGCCAGCGATTACGAGTCCTACGAGGCGGAAATCGCACGCGCCATGGTGACGCAGGCACAAAACACGGTGATCCTGGCCGACCACAGCAAGATCGGCCAACGCAGCCGCACCAGCTTTTGCCCGGTGGGCGGCATCTATCAACTCATCACCGACAAACGCGCGCGCGGCCTGCCCGCGTTGGCTGCGCTCAAAGACGCTGGTTGCAAGGTGGTGTTGGCTTAAGGCTACGCTGAATAAGTCCCAGCATGCGCGCTCGAGTCAAAAATGAGATGGATTGGCCGCCCGTGTTGTGCAGCACAGGCTCCCTGCCTGTGCCAACAGCCGGGTGGTCAAGACGCTCATTTTTGGCCGAGCCCTTCGGGCGTGGCTTTGCGGGCGATCTGCTTTGTTCCGAAACCAGGCAAGCCAGAAGGCTTGCCTTGGTTTTCGCGCCGCGCAGCTCATCCCGCAAAGACACGCCGCGCATGCTGCGACTTATTCAGCGTAGCCTTATGCTTAATCCGGCAGTGTGAGGTAGCTCTGGGCCAGCGCCAGGAAGTCGGCCAGCTTGGGGTCCACACCGGTCTCTTCCTGCAAGATCGTCGCAACCGTCGGCGCCAGAGATGCAGCCAGCTTGGCATCGAGAAACAACACACGGGCGCGGCGCGCCAACACGTCTTCTACCGTGCGGGCGTATTCAAAACGCGCGGCGAAACGCACCATGGCTTCGGTCAGGCCGTTACCCAAGACGTGAGCGGCGCCGGGCATGGCCAACACATCAGCGCCTTCGGTGCCGTACATGTGCAGGCCCGGTGCGGAGTGGATGCCCAGGGGCAGCGGCTGGCCGTCGCCCTCGCCAATGGAGTTGGTTTTGGGCGCGCCCACCAGCGGCAATTGCGCCGTGCGGCAAGCCCCGGCGGCGGGCAACAGATGCGCCTGATCACACTTGGCCAACACGTCTTCGGCCATGGCGCGGTAGGTCGTCCACTTGCCACCCGTCACGGTCACCAGCCCGGTCTTGCTGACCAGCACGGTGTGCTCGCGGCTCAGGCCCTTGGTGTTTTCGCCTTCGTCGTCTTGCGGCTTGACCAGGGGGCGCAGGCCCACCCACACGCTCTTCACATCGGCACGTGTGGGCGCTTTGCGCAGATAACGCGCGGACTCGCCCAGGATGAAATCCACCTCTTCCTTGAACGGGCGTGGCTCGCGCTCCAGGTCGTGGCGTGGGGTGTCGGTGGTGCCGAGAATGGTTTTACCGAGCCACGGCACGGCAAACAACACGCGGCCGTCTTGTGTTTTGGGCACCAGCAGCGCGTGGTCGGTGGGCAGGAATTCGCGGTCCACCACCACGTGCACACCCTGGCTCGGCGCCACCATGGGCTTGACCACACGGCCCAGCGCTTCACCATCTTTGCGGCGGAATTCGTCGACCCACACACCGGCGGCGTTGACCACGCAGCGCGCGCGCAAGTTCAGCTTGGTGCCGGTCTCGCGGTCTTCACAGGCCACGCCCACCACCTTGCCAGCGTCGTGCAGCAATTCGGTGGCGGCGCAGTAGTTGACCAGCAACGCGCCATGGGCCGCAGCGGTGCGTGCCAGGGCGAGCGCCAGGCGGGCGTCGTCAAACTGGCCGTCCCAGTATTTCACGCCGCCCTTCAAATGATCAGGATGCACCGTGGGCAGGTACTTCAGGGTTTGGGCGCGGCCCAGCAGCTCGGTAGAGCCCAAGCCAGCCTTGCCGGCCAGCGCGTCGTAGACCTTCAGGCCCACACCGTAGAAAGGCGTTTCCCACAGCTTGTAGGAGGGCATGACAAACGGCAGCGGCTGCGCCAGATGCGGCGCATTGCGCAACAACGTGGCGCGCTCGTGCAGCGCCTCGCGCACCAAGGCCACATTGCCTTGCGCCAGGTAACGCACACCACCGTGCACCAGCTTGGTCGCGCGCGACGACGTGCCCTTGGCAAAGTCGTGCGATTCGAGCAGCACCACGCTCAAGCCGCGTGAGGCCGCGTCCACCGCCACCCCCAAACCGGTCGCGCCGCCGCCGATGATGGCGAGGTCAAACACCTGGCTGGTGGACTGCTGTTGCAGACGTTCCATCAGATCTGAGCGGCGGGTAGGAAGTGGGGACAAAGCGGGGGACATAACAGGAGAGTTCAAGGGGTTCAATTCAAAAGGGCCCGTGACCAAAAATCGCCACGAGCCGAAGCGCAAAACCACGTCTGGCCTTGCGATGACATTCTCGTGCAGGCCTTGTTCGAATGCCTTGGCCTGCGCGAATTCACACACCACGCCGACACGTTTTTCAACGTGCCGGCGGGTGACATCACAGCGTCAAAAACTTAGCGTACTTTGCCGTCCTTCCATGCTTTGAGCAGGGTGTCGTAGGCGATGGTTTCGCCCTTGGGTTTTTCGTTGGCCAGCTTCTTCCATGGGGCCGACTTGTCGCTCAGCCACTTGTTCGGGTCGCCCTTGGGGTTGAGCTTGGGTGCGCACTTGGCCATGCCCGCGCGTTCCAGCCGCGCCATCACTTGGTCCATTTCGTCGGCCAAGGTGTCCATCGCGCCTTGTGGTGTTTTCTCACCCGTGACCGCCTGGGCCACGTTTTTCCACCACAACTGCGCCAGCTTGGGGTAGTCGGGCACGTTGGTGCCGGTCGGCGTCCAGGCCACGCGTGCAGGGCTGCGGTAGAACTCGATCAGGCCACCGTACTTGTCGGCGTTCTTGGTGAAGTACTCGCTGCGGATGTCGCTGTCGCGGATGAAGGTCAGCCCTTGGATACTCTTCTTCAAGCTGGTGGTTTTGGCCGTGATGAACTGCGCGTAGAGCCAGGCAGCGGCGACCTTGTTGGCGTCGTGGTCCTTGAAGAAGGTCCACGAGCCCACGTCCTGGTAGCCGTTTTGCATGCCGGGTTTCCAGTACGGGCCGTTAGGGCCGGGCGCCATGCGCCACTTCGGCGAACCGTCGGCATTCACCACTGGCAGGCCGGGCTTGGTCATGTCGGCGGTGAACGCGGTGTACCAGAAGATCTGCTGGGCGATCTGGCCTTGCGCGGGCACGGGGCCAGCTTCACCAAAGGTCATGCCGGTGGCTTCTTTGGGAGCGTATTTCTTCATCCAGTCGATGTACTTGGTGAGCGCATACACCGCTGCTGGCGAGTTGGTAGCACCGCCGCGCGACACCGAGGCGCCCACGGGTGTGCACTTGTCTGCCGCCACACGAATGCCCCATTCATCGACCGGCATGCCGTTGGGAATGCCCACGTCAGCCGAGCCCGCCATCGACAACCACGCATCGGTGAAGCGCCAGCCCAATGACGGGTCTTTCTTGCCGTAGTCCATGTGGCCATAGATCGGCTTGCCGTCCACGGTTTTCACGTCTTCGCTGAAGAACGCCGCGATGTCTTCGTAGGCGCTCCAGTTCAGTGGCACGCCCAGGTCGTAGCCGTATTTGGCTTTGAACTTGTCCTTCAAGTCCTGGCGTGCAAACAGGTCGGCGCGGAACCAATACAGGTTGGCGAACTGCTGGTCGGGCAACTGGTAAAGCTTGCCGTCTGGCGCGGTGGTGAAGCTGGTGCCGATGAAGTCCTTCAGGTTCAGCCCGGGGTTGGTGTATTCCTTGCCCGTGCCCGACATGTAGTCCGTCAGGCTCATGATCTTGCCGTAGCGGTAGTGTGTGCCGATCAAGTCAGAGTCGCTGATCCAGCCGTCGTAAATCGACTTGCCGGACTGCATGGAGGTCTGCAGTTTTTCAACCACGTCGCCTTCTTGAATGAGGTCGTGTTTGACGGTGATGCCGGTGATTTCGGTAAACGCCTTGGCCAGCGTCTTGCTCTCGTACTCATGGGTCGTCAGGGTTTCAGACACCACCGAGATTTCTTTCACCCCCTTGGCTTGCAGCTTCTTGGCCGCGTCGATGAACCACTTCATCTCGGTCATCTGCTGGTCTTTGCTCAGCGTCGACGGCTGGAACTCGCTGTCGATCCATTTCTTCGCCGCCGCTTCATCGGCCCAAGCCGAACCGGCTAACGCATAGGTGGTGGCAATCAGCCACACGGAATAACGCAACTTCATGACTTGTCTCCTGCACGGTTTATAGACATTCCCTCGCACACACAAACCAGGCCCGGCCTCGGGAATGAAAGAAGCCGAATCCTTCGAAACCTCTCTTGGTTCTCTTATTTCGTGCTCAACCTTTTTTCATCACCAGCGCCAGCAACAGCATCGACGCCACAAAACTGATCCAGATCGACGGCTCAGCCTCCAGGCCAAACCACTCGGCAAACTTGCCGCTTAACCCCACAAACGCCAGGTTGACGTACGCCGCCGCCAACAAGCCAATAAACAAGCGATCGCCCCGCGTCGTCTCCAGCGGTAAAAACCCACGCCGCAGCGTCGTCGGCGACTTCATCTCCCACACCGTCATGCCCACCAACATGAGCACCACACACGCAAAAAACACCGCGACCGGCAAGGTCCAAGCCATCCACTCAAACATGATCAAACCCTTCCCATGGCAAAGCCCTTGGCGATGTAGTTGCGCACAAACCAGATGACGATGGCGCCAGGCACAATCGTTAAGCACCCAGCCGCCGCTAACGTCGCCCAGTCCATGCCCGAAGCCGACACCGTGCGCGTCATCGTCGCCACAATCGGCTTTGCGTTCACACTGGTCAGCGTGCGCGCCAGCAGCAGCTCCACCCAACTGAACATGAAACAGAAGAACGCCGCCACGCCCACGCCGGCCTTGATCAGCGGCAAGAAAATGGTGAGAAAGAAGCGCGGAAAGGTGTAGCCATCGATGTAGGCGGTCTCGTCAATCTCACGCGGAATGCCGCTCATGAAACCTTCCAGAATCCACACCGCCAAGGGCACGTTGAACAACAAGTGCGCCAGCGCCACGGCCAGGTGGGTGTCCATCAAACCCACGGTGGTGTAGAGCTGAAAGAACGGCAGCAAGAACACGGCCGGTGGCGTCATGCGGTTGGTCAGCAGCCAGAAGAAAACGTGTTTGTCGCCCAGGAAGCTGAAGCGCGAAAACGCATAGGCAGCGGGCAGTGCCACGGTGAGCGAGATCACCGTATTCATGCCCACGTAGATCAGGCTGTTGATGTAGCCGTCGTACCACGACGGGTCGGTCAAGATGGTGTGGTAGTTGTCCCAGGTGAAATGCTGGGGCCAGAGCGAGAAGCTCGCCAGAATCTCTGAGTTGGTCTTGAACGACATGTTGACCATCCAGTAAATGGGCAACAGCGCGAAGATCAAATACGCGATCAGGAAGATCGTGCGCTTCTGGAAACGGGGTTCATTCATTTCCACCCTCCTTCTCTTGTGTGCCCACACGCTGCATCCAGTTGTAGAGGATGAAACACAGCAGCAAGATGATCAAAAAGTAGATCAACGAAAACGCCGCCGCTGGCCCGAGGTCAAACTGGCCCACGGCCTTTTGCGTCAAGAACTGCGACAAGAAGGTGGTGGCGTTGCCCGGCCCGCCGCCGGTGAGCACAAAGGGCTCGGTGTAGATCATGAAGCTGTCCATGAAGCGCAGCAGCACCGCGATCATCAGCACACCGCGCATCTTCGGCAGTTGGATGTAGCGGAACACAGCGAACTTGCTGGCGCCGTCGATGCGCGCAGCTTGGTAGTAGGCGTCGGGTATCGAGCGCAAGCCGGCGTAGCCCAGCAGCGCGACCAGCGGCGTCCAGTGCCACACGTCCATCAGCAGCACCGTCAGCCAAGCGTGGGTGGCGTTGCCGGTGTAGCTGTAGTCAATGCCCATGCCCTGTAGCGCGGCGCCCATCAAACCAATGTCGGCCCGGCCAAAAATCTGCCAGATGGTGCCCACCACGTTCCACGGAATCAGCAGAGAGAGCGAAACGATGACCAGCACAACCGACGCCTTCCAGCCCGTGGCCGGCATCGACAAGGCCAGCAGAATGCCCAGCGGCAGCTCCACCGCCAGCACGGCGAGGGAGAAGGTGATTTGCCGCAGCAGTGCCGCGTGCAACTCTTCGTCGCGCATCACCGAGGCAAACCACTCGGTGCCCACAAACACACGGCGCTCGGGCGAGATGATGTCTTGCACCGAGTAGTTCACCACCGTCATCAGCGGCACGATGGCAGAAAAGGCCACGCAGATCAGCACCGGCAAGATCAGGAACCAAGCCTTCTGGTTCACCGGTTTGGTGGTAGTGCTCATTTGAAAACCTCCTTGCTACGCAATACGGTGCGAGCCCGCTTCGGAGCGGCCGGGCGCGGGCTCATGCCACGATCTCCTCGTTGGAATAGAAGCAGGTGTGTTCACCCAGCACCTGCAGCCACACGGTGTCGCCAACTTTCAAACGCTCGGCCTCTTGGCTCAGACGTGCCTTCACACGCACATCGGGCGCGCCGTTGATGCCGGCGGTCAGCATCACATGCGTGCCCACGTCTTGCAGCGTTTGCACCACCATGGGCAGGGCGCCTGGGCCATAGGGCGGCACCACGCGTGCGTACTCGGGGCGCACGCCTAGCTTCAAAGGGCCTTTGGGCAGAGCGCGCGGCAGGGGCAGGCGGGCATCAAAGATCTGCAGCGCGTCGCCCACCACTTCGGCGGGCAAGAAGTTCATGCCAGGCGAGCCGATGAAGTGGCCAACGAAGGTGTGGCTCGGCCGCTCGAATAAGGCATCGGCAGAGCCCACCTGCATGGCACGTCCTCGGCTCATCACCACCACCTGCTGGGCGAAGGTCAGCGCCTCCACCTGGTCGTGCGTGACGTAGATCAGCGTGAGCTTCAGCTCGCGGTGGATCTGTTTGAGCTTGCGCCGCAACTGCCATTTCAGGTGCGGGTCGATCACCGTCAGCGGCTCGTCGAACAACACGGCCGACACATCGGGCCGCACCAGACCACGGCCGAGCGAGATCTTTTGCTTGGCGTCGGCCGCCAAGCCGGCCGCGCGTTGGTTCAACTGGCCGCTGAGTTCCAGCATCTCGGCGATGGCGCCCACACGTTGCTTGATCTGGTCGGCCGGCACGCCCCGGTTGCGCAGCGGGAAGGCCAGGTTCTCGGCCACCGTCATGGTGTCGTAGATCACCGGGAACTGGAACACCTGCGCGATGTTGCGCTCTTGCGGTGTGGCGCGGGTCATGTCTTTGCCGTCGAACGTCACCGTGCCGGTAGACGGCACCAACAGGCCCGACATGATGTTGAGCATGGTGGTTTTGCCGCAGCCCGAGGGGCCGAGCAACGCGTAGGCGCCACCGTCTTCAAACGTCATCTTCAAAGGCAGCAAGGCGTAGTCGCTGTCTTGTGTGGGGTTGGGCCGGTAGGCGTGCGCCAGATCAAGCTGTATGCGGGCCATTACACGGCTCCCAAAACGTGCGGATGCACCAGCGGCGCACGCAGCAACTGCTCGGCCGCATCAAACACATACACCTGCGCGGGGCTGAAGTGCAGCGTGATGCTGGCACCCAACTCGAAGTAATGCACGCCGGTGAGTTGCGCCACCAGTTCACCCGCCGGTGTGGCCACGTGCACAAAGGTGTCCGAGCCCGAAATCTCGGCCAGCTCTACATGCCCGGCCAACGACACATCGTCGGGCCGTGGCTGCAGGCGCAGCGCACTCGCGCGCAGACCTACCGTGACCGCGCCTTGAGAAGGCACCTCATCGATCAACAGCTTGGGGCCCGACTGCATCTGCACGCCGCCCGCCGCAAGGGTGCCGGGCACCAGGTTCATCGGCGGGTCGCTGAAGGCACGCGCCACACGCAGCGAATTCGGGCGGTGAAACACTTCGGCCGTGGGGCCGTATTGCAGCAGTTCGCCAGCGTCCAGCACCGCCGTGTAGCCGCCCAGCAGCAGGGCTTCGCCGGGCTCGGTGGTGGCATAGATCACCGTGGAGTTGGACGCGGCAAACACCGCGCTGAGTTCGTCGCGCAACTCTTCACGCAGCTTGTAGTCGAGGTTGACCAGGGGTTCGTCCAGCAGCATCAGCGGGGCCTCTTTGGCCAGCGCGCGGGCCAGGGCCACACGTTGTTGCTGGCCGCCGGACAACTCGGCCGGGTAGCGGTCGAGAAACATCTCGATGTGCAGCTTCTCGGCCAAGGCCTGCACGCGTTCGTCGATGTTTTGTTGGCCACGCAGCTTCAGCGGCGAGGCGATGTTCTCGCGCACCTTGAGCGAGGGGTAGTTGATGAACTGCTGGTACACCATGGCCACGTTGCGCTGGCGCACCGGTTGGCCCGTGACGTTGACGCCGTCGACCCGCACCTCGCCTTGTGTGGGCACATCCAGCCCGGCCATGATGCGCATCAAACTGGTTTTTCCGGCCTGCGTGGCCCCGAGCAACACGGTGACGGCGCCCATTTTGGGCGCCATACTCATGTTGTAGAGCCAGGTTTGTGGCCCGGCTTTCTTGACGATCCCCTCCAACGACAGCTGCATGCGCGCCTCTTGTCTCTTGATTGCTTATGGGTTGTCTGGAACAGTCAACATGTGTTCCGGTGCTTTCGCTTTTGCAAATTATTGTTCGCATTTCGACTAGGATACCCCGTGACAACCCTTAATCATTTTCCTTTCTTTTCGTTTTAGAGTCGCCTAGACGACATTAAAGTTACATTTATTTTTGCGTTTCTTCCCTACCGTGAGCCCAAATCCCCGCCAGTTATTGCTTTTACAAGCCGTTCGCAGCCAGGGTTCGGTGATGCTCGACGACCTGGCCGCCACGCTCAAGGTCACCCTGCAAACCGTGCGCCGCGACGTGCAGCGCTTGGCCGATGAAGGCCTGCTGGCGCGCTTCCATGGCGGCGTGCGGGTGCCCAGTTCCACCACCGAAAACATTGGCCACCAGCAGCGCGAAAGCCTCAATGCCGATGGCAAGGCGCGCATCGCCTGGGCGGTGGCGCAAGAGGTGCCCAACGACTGCTCACTGATCCTGAACATCGGCACCACCACCGAGGCCATTGCCAAGGCGCTGCTGCAGCACACCGGGCTGCGCGTCATCACCAACAACCTGAACGTGGCGCTGATCCTGAGCGCCAACCCTTCGTGCGAAGTGATCGTGGCTGGCGGCGTGCTGCGCGGGCGCGACCGGGGCGTGGTGGGCGAAGCGGCGATTGATTTCATTCGCCAGTTCAAGGTCGACATTGCGCTCATCGGCATCTCGGGTGTCGAGGTCGATGGCTCGCTGCGCGACTACGATTTCCGCGAGGTGAAGGTCACGCAGGCCATCATGGCGCACGCCCGCGAGGTGTGGCTGGCGGCCGACCACAGCAAGTTCAACCGCCTGGCGATGGCGCAGGTGAGCACCCTCTCCAGCATCGACCGTTTGTTTACCGATGCGCCCGTGCCAGAGCCTTTTCCGGCGCTGCTGCGCGATGCCCAAGTCCGCTGCCACGTGGCGGCATCCTCTCCGTTGACGGAACGCGCCTCGGCTCAGACCAAGACCAAACGCTGAAAAGCGTTCCCGTTCCGCAACTCCGTTCGAAAGCCAGCAAATGACCTACCTTCTTGCCCTCGACCAGGGCACTTCCAGTTCGCGCAGCATTGTGTTTGATGCCGACGGCAAAATCGTCGCCCAAGCCCAACTGGAATTGCCGCAGATCTACCCGCAGCCGGGCTGGGTGGAACACGACCCGATGGAGATCTGGCGCACCCAGCTCAGCACCGCCAAAGAAGCGCTGCACAAGGCCGGCATCAGCGCGCGCGAAGTGCGTGCGCTGGGCATCACCAACCAACGCGAAACCACCGTGGTGTGGAACCGCAAAACGGGGTTGCCCATCCACCACGCCATCGTCTGGCAAGACCGCCGCGCCGAGCCCGCCTGCGCCAAGCTGCGCGAAGACGGCTGGGCCGACAAGATCCAGGAAAAAACCGGCCTGCTGATCGACGCTTATTTCTCTGGCACCAAGCTGCAATGGCTGCTAGACCACGTGCCCGGCGCCCGCGAGCAAGCCGAGCGCGGCGAACTGGCGTTTGGCACGGTCGACAGCTGGTTGATCTGGCAGCTCACACAAGGCCGCGTGCATGTGACCGACGTGAGCAACGCCTCGCGCACCATGCTGTTCAACATCCGCAAAAACGAATGGGACGACGAGTTGCTGGCCCTGCTGCGCATTCCGCGCTCGGTGTTGCCGACGGTCAACCCTTCAAGCACCCATTTCGGCGACACCACGCCCGAGTTGCTGGGCGGCAGCATCCCCATTGGCGGGGTGGCCGGCGACCAGCAAAGCGCCCTCTTCGGCCAAGCTTGCTTCAAGGCCGGCATGGCGAAAAACACCTACGGCACCGGCTGCTTCATGCTGATGCACACCGGCAACGTGTTCCAGACCTCACGCAACGGCCTGCTCACCACTTCGGCGGCGCAGCCCAACCCGCAAACCGCTTACGCGCTGGAAGGCAGCGTGTTTGTGGGCGGCGCCGTGGTGCAGTGGCTGCGCGACGGCCTGCAAGCCATTCAAAGCAGCGACCAAGTGCAGGCCCTGGCGGAAAGCGTGCCCGACTCGGGCGGCGTGATGATGGTGCCGGCCTTTACCGGCCTGGGCGCGCCCTACTGGCAGCCCGATGCACGCGGCACCATCACCGGGCTGACGCGCGGTACCACCATCGCCCACATTGCGCGCGCGGCGCTGGAAAGCATCGCCTACCAAAGCGCCGCCCTGCTGCAAGCCATGAGCCGTGATGCGGTGGCCGCCGGTGCGGCGCCGGTGTCTGAACTGCGTGTCGACGGCGGCGCCTGCGTGAACAACCTGCTGATGCAGTTCCAGGCCGACCTGCTGGGTATTCCGGTGATCCGCCCCGTGATCACCGAAACCACCGCCTTGGGCGCGGCCTACCTGGCTGGTTTGTCGACCGGCGTGTTCCGCAACACCGAGGCCTTGGCCGAGTTGTGGCGTGCCGAGCGGCGCTTCATGCCCACGCAAAGTCAGGCGCGTGCCGCCGAGCGCATGGCGCAGTGGGAACATGCGGTGCGCCAAGCGGCATTACCCGCAACAGCAGGATAGACTTTTTGACAACATGGAAGGCTTGGCCTGTCTAAACTGACGGCCATGCCGAATGTTTTGTCTTCCTCACCATCCCTGCTGCGCGCCACCTCCACAGTGGCGCTTTGTTTGTCGCTGCTGGCCTGCACAACGCAGCCCGCCGTGCCCAGCAACCCGCCCACCACGCCCGTCACCGTTGACCTGCGGCTGATTGGTGAGACCTCTCTGCCGCACCGCCTGAACTACCAGGGCACGACGGTAGGTGGTCTTTCCGCGCTGGACTACGACCCCGCCAAAAACCTTTGGTATGCGCTGAGCGACGACCGCTCCGACCTGCAGCCCGCGCGCTTCTATACCATGCGCCTGGCCATCACGTCGGAGGGCATTGCGCCGCCACAGTTGGTTGGCGTGACCACGCTGCGCCAGCCCGATGGCCAGCCCTTCCCGAACCGCAGCCAGGAGCCCAACGGCGTGGTGCCCGACCCCGAGGGCCTGCGCTGGCGCCCGCAAACCGGCACGTTGCTGTGGAGCAGCGAAGGCGATGTGAAACACGGCAACGACCCCTCGGTGTGCGAAATGCGGCCCGACGGCGCACACGTGCGCTGCCTGGAGTTGCCCGCACATTTGCGCGTCGACCCCACCGGCAAAACCGGGCCGCGCGACAACCTCACACTCGAAGGCCTGGCCACCACGCCCGATGGCCGTGGCGTCTGGGCCGCGATGGAAAACGCGCTGGTGCAAGACGGCCCGGTGCCCACCATCAACGCGCCCGGCGGCCCCAGCCGCATCACGCTGTTCGACCTGGCCACCGGCAAACCCGTGGCGCAGCGCGCTTACGTCACCGACGCCATTCCCGCCGCCCCCGTGCCGCCGCAAACCTTTGCAGACAACGGCATCAGCGAGATACTGGCCATCGATGCCTTCCGCCTGCTGGTGCTGGAGCGCTCTTTCACCGCCGGTGTGGGCAACAGCCTGCGGCTCTACCAGGTGGACACCCGCGACGGCAGCGACACCTTGCAGCAAGACACCCTCTCGCCCGGCACCTGGCAACCCCTGCGTAAAACGCTGGTGGCCAACCTGGACGATTTTGTCGCCATCAACGGCCAACCGCGCCCCGGCCTGCGCCGCCTGGACAACACCGAAGGCATGGCCTGGGGCCCGCGCATTCCCGACAAAAACGGCAAGTTGGGGCCGCGTACACTCGTGTTGATCAGTGACGACAATTTCAACGCGCGTCAAATCACCCAGATCATTGCATTCGAATTTCTTGAGTCTGCTCCATGACCTCTAGCCCTGCTTCCACCATCTCTTCCACAAGCACCACCACCGGCTCGTTCCTGGCCGCCAACGAAAAAATCGCCTTCATCGGCGGTGGCAACATGAGCAGCGCCATCATCGGCGGCTTGCTGAAAAGCGGCCTCACGCCCGCACAAGTGCTGGTGGTTGAACCTTGGGACGAGGCCCGCGCGCGCTTGCTCAAAGACTTCGGAATCACCGCGCAAGAAGGGGCCAATGCCACGTTGAAAGAAGCCAGCTTGGTGGTGTGGGGCGTGAAGCCACAAACCTTTCATGAAGCCGCAACAGCCACCGCTGCACACACCGCTTCGGCCCTGCATTTGAGCGTGGCCGCCGGCATTCGCAGCGACAGCATTGCGCGCTGGCTGGGCAGCGAACGTGTGGTGCGCGCCATGCCCAACACGCCCGCCCTCATCGGCAAAGGCATGACCGGCCTGTACGCTGGCGGCAACGTCAACGCGCAAGACCGTCAACGTGTGGAAGCCGTGCTGGCCGCCACCGGCGGGCTGTTGTGGGTGGATGCAGAAGCCAAGCTCGACGCCGTGACCGCCGTGTCTGGCTCCGGCCCGGCCTACGTTTTCTACTTCATGGAATCGATGGTGCAAGCTGGCGTAGACATGGGCCTGACCGCCGACCAGGCCAAGACCTTGGCCCTGGGCACTTTCACCGGCGCGGCCGAGCTGGCCAGCCGCTCCAGCGAGCCGCTGGAAACGCTGCGCCAACGCGTCACCTCCAAAGGCGGCACCACCTATGCGGCCATCACCTCGATGGAGCAAGACGACGTGAAGCGCCAGATCGTCAGCGCCGTGCGCTCTGCAGAAAAACGCGCGGGCGAGTTGGGCGACGAGTTCGGCAAGCCTTGAGTCTGTACACCCAGGGGGCCGCAATGACGCTGCGTTTTCTCGACTTTGACTACAGCGAAGACGACGCCAGCAACGGCGTGTTCGACGCCTTGGCCGCCGTGTGGCCCGACCAAGTCGCCCCGCTGCACGCAGAGGTCACCCGCGTATTGGCCTGGGCCTACGACCAGTTTCCTGATGGCCATGGCCCACTAGACGAAGGCGGTGAATGGGACTACGACCTCAGCGCTACACAAGAAACCACCGGCCCACAACCGCTGGTCTTCGACGTTGAAACGCAAACCCTGCGCTACACACCTGGTCAACCGGGAAGGCTGCGGTACACGGTGAGTTTGTCGCTCAGCGGCATGCCAACTTTCTGCGCCGCGTTGCGCGAGCAGTTCGCGTTGGACGACGACAGTTAGGCGTCCAGCCCCTGCGGAAACAGGCTTTTGCCGCGCTGCCGCAGCAGATCCACAATGTGCGCCGCCGCTGGCGACAGATATCCCTCGCGCCGCACCGTCACCCCCAATTGGCGCCGCAGCGTGGTGTTTTTCAGCCGCACTTCTTTGAGCGTGTTGCCGCGCTGCAGTGACAGCGTGTGGCGCGACACAAAACTCAGTAAATCGGTGCGCGCAATCATGCGGGGTAACAAGGCGATGGAGCTGGCCTCGATCTGCACGCTGGGGTTGGCCAGGCCGTTTTGCGCAAACGCCATGTCCAGCCACTGGCGGCTCGGGATGTTGCCGGCCGGTAGCGCCCACGGGTAGGCCAGCAGCGAAGCCATGGTGACGCGCGTTTGCTGAAACACCGGGTGGGTGCGGCTGGCGGCCACCACCACCACGTCTTCAATCACCGGGTAAGAGACAGTGCTGGGGTCGCCATCGACCGTCAAGCCGATGAGCAAATCAATCTTGCCTTCGCGCAATTGCTCGCGTAGTTCAAAACTCGGGCCCACCACGATGCTGATGGTGGTCTTAAGGCCGTCGGCCAAGGCCAGGCTGCAGAGTTCGGGCAACAAGTGATCAGCCGCCACCGGGCCACTGCCAATGCGCACGTGGCCGGCGTGGCCCTGCGCAAACTCTTGCACCTGGCGCACCGCGTCTTCGGCGGACTGGCGCAACGCACGGGCACGCGCCAGCAGCACCTCGCCCACGGGGGTGAGCTTCACGCCGCGCCCCACGCGTTCAAACAGCGGGCTACCAAACGCCTCTTCGAGCCGCTGAATGCACTTGGTCAGCGCGGGCTGGCTGCGCGCCAGGTGGTCGGCGGCGTTACCCAAGTGGCCCATTTCGGCCGCTGTTTCAAAGTAACGCAGGTCGCGCAGATGCAAGTCCATCTCTTCACCAAAAGTAATCGTTTGATCAACATTATCGAATAGACGGAATGAATGCAAATTTCCAGAATCGGCCCATTGAGACAACACCCACGAGACAACGCGCCATGGCCTTCACCATTTTCGTCACCGCCCCCAAGCTGGCTCCCGCTGGCCTGCGCATTCTGGAAGAGGCACATTGCCGGGTTCTGTTCATGCAAGACGGCAACAGCGCTGCCGAAGTTGAGGCCACCATGGCGCGCGACCCCATCACCGCTGTGATCTCGCGCACGGTGGAACTCTCTGCCACGGCCATCGCTTCGTGCCCCACGCTCAAGGTCATTTCCAAACACGGCGTGGGCGTGAGCAACATCGACGTGGCGGCCGCCTCGGCACGTGGCATTCCGGTCTACATCACCCCCGGCGCCAACGCGCAATCTGTCGCCGAACTCACCCTCGGCCTGATGCTGGCCGCGGCACGCAAGATCCCCACACTCGACCGCGAGCTGCACGCCGGCCGCTGGAGCCGCGCGCAAGACGGCCTGCAACTCGCGGGGCGGCGCCTGGGCCTGGTGGGCTTTGGCCAGGTGGGCCAGCGTGTGGCGCAGGTGGCGCAAGTGCTGGGCATGGAGGTACATGCCTTCGATCCCGCACTGAACTCAACATTAACTGGCACGAGCCCCGTGCCGGGCGTAACCATGCACACCACGCTGGAGGCTTTGCTGCCCGTGAGCGACGTGCTGAGCCTGCACGTGCCGCTGAACAGCCGCACCCGCAACCTGCTGAATGCCCAACACCTGGCGCTGCTGCCACCCGGTGCGGTGCTGGTGAACACTGCCCGTGGCGAAGTGGTGGACGAACCCGCCCTGGTGGCCGCCTTGCGCTCGGGCGCCCTGTTCGCCGCCGGGCTGGACACCATGGCTGTGGAGCCGTTGCCGGCAGACAGCCCACTGACGGCGCTGCCCAACGTCGTGCTGACCCCCCACGTCGGCGGCTCCACCACCGCTGCCCTAGACAACATGGCCGCAGGCGCCGCACACAACGTGCTCGGCTTCTTGCGCGGCCAAGCCCCGCAGGTCTCGGCCTGCGTCAACCCGACCGTATTCCAACCTGTTCAAGGAGTGACCGCATGAGCACCGCAAAATCCTGGCCCCCGGGCTACCGCATCCACCCCCGCGCGGACGGCCCGGCCGCCGAGATCGTGGCCGCTTTCAAAGAAATGCCCGTGGCCGCGATTGGTGATTCGATGAGCCGCAACGTCGGCACCGTGGGCCTGCGCCAGTACCACGCGCGGCTCGACACTGTGCTGTGTGGCCCCGCCGTGACGGTGCGTGTGCGCCCGGGCGACAACCTGATGATCCACAAGGCGCTGATGATGGTGCAACCCGGCGACGTGTTGGTGATCGACGGCGGCGGTGACGTGTCGCAAGCCCTGGTCGGCGGGCTGATGCGCACCACGTGCCTGTTCAAAAAGCTGGGTGGCCTGGTGATCGACGGCGCCATCCGCGACCTGACCGAGTGGGCCGAAGACGGCATGCCGATCTTCGCCAAGGGCCACACCCACCGTGGCCCGAGCAAAGACGGCCCGGGCGAGGTCAACGTGCCGGTGTCATGTGCCGGCCTGGTGGTGATGCCGGGCGACCTGGTGGTGGGCGATGCCGATGGCGTGATCGCCGTGCCCGTAGCCGAGGCGGCCGATGTGTTGCTCAAGACCCGCGCGCACCTGGCCAAGGAAGCCAAGATCCGCGAGACCAACCGCACGGGCACCGCCGACCCCGAACGTTTTGATGCCGTGCTGCGCGAGAAGGGGCTGCCCATCTAACGCTACCCCTTCAACCGAAAAGCCCCCCGCCGCACAACAAAAATTCCAGGAGACATTCCATGCAACGTCGCCACTTTCTACAAGCCACCGCCGCCACCCTTGTCACGGGTCTGACTACCAGCGCCAGTTGGGCCCAAGGCCCATCCGGCGCCTGGCCCGACAAGCCGATTCGGCTGATCGTGCCCTTTCCACCGGGGGGCGGCACCGACACCACCGCGCGCCTGGTGGCGGAGAAGTTCACTACGCTGAACCAGTGGATCGTGATCGTGGATAACCGCCCCGGCGCGGCCGGCAACATTGGGCTGGACGCGGTGGCGAAGGCCGCACCCGACGGCTACACCATCGGCATGGGCCAAGCGTCGAACCTGGCCATCAACCCAGCGCTCTACACCAAGATGCCGTTTGATCCGCTGAAGGACTTCACCCCCATCGTGCAAATTGCCGAGCAGCCGGTGGTGCTGGTAGTGCGGCAGGACTCGCCGTTTCGCACACTGGCCGACTTCATCAAAGCGGCCAAGGCGAAGCCCGGCGAGTTCAGCATCGGCCAAGCGGGCAGCGGCACCGTGGGCCACCTGGCGGGCGAGATGTTGGCTCGGCGCGCGGGCATTCAAGCGCTACAGGTGCCCTACAAAGGCGCGGGGCCGGCGATGAACGACTTGCTCGGCGGGCAGATTCCGCTGTACTTTGGCAACAGCGTGTCGGTGATGTCGCAGCTCAGCGCCGGCAAGATCCGCGCACTGGCCATCACCTCGACCAAACGCCTGCCGGCCATGGCCGATGTGCCCACGGTGGCCGAGCAAGGCTATCCCGGTTTTGACGCTACCACCTGGCTCGGCCTGGTAGGCCCGGCGGGCATGCCCACACCCGTGGTCAACCGCATCAACAAGGAAGTAGTGGCCATGCTGGGGCGCAAAGACGTGCAAGACAAACTGGCGTTTGAGGGCAGCGTGTCCGTGACCGGCACGCCGCAACAGTTTGCCGCCTTCATTCGCGCCGAGCATGCCAAGTGGGGCACCCTCATCCGCGAAGCCAACATCAAACTCGATTGATCGACTTACCCCCATGGACACCACCCTGCTGCCTTATGACGAACTGGTGCAAACTGTCACCGAGATTTTTTCTGCCCACCTGCCCGCAGACGATGCGCGCCACGTCGCGCAGTGCCTGGTGGAGGCCGACGCACGTGGCGTGGCGTCGCATGGCATAGGCCGCATTCCGGTCTACACCCAGCGCCTGCGGTTGGGGTTGGTGAACCCCAAGCCCCAACTGAAGGTGTCGGGCGATGGCAATGGTTTGGGTGCCACCGCACATGTCGATGGCGACAACGGCATGGGCTACGTGGTAGCCCACAAGGCGATGGCCGAGGCCATCACACGTGCGCAGCAACACGGCATCAGCCTGGTGCTGGCCTCGCACAGCAACCACTTCGGCATGTCGGCCAGCTACGTGCAGCAGGCGCTGAACGCAGGCCTGGGCGCGTTTGTATTTACCAACGCCCCGCCGCTGATGCCGGTGTGGGGCGGGCGCACACCGTTCCTGGGCACCAGCCCGTTTGCGTTTGGTGCGCCGGGCGCCACGCCGCTGCTGCTCGACATGGCGACCTCGGTGGTGGCCTTCGGCAAGATCCGCCGCGCCGCGCGTTTGGGTGAATCCATTCCGGCCGATTGGGCACTCGACGCACAAGGCCGGGCCACCACCGACCCACACGCCGCCATCGACGGTGTGGTGTTGCCCATGGGCGGCCCCAAGGGCTCGGGCCTGGGGCTGATGATGGAGCTGTTGGCGGGGGTGATGTCGGGCGCGGCGTTTGGCGGCGAGGTGCGCAACCAGAACGCCGACTTCAGCGCGCCGCAGAACGTGGGGCACGCGTTCATCGCGTTCAAGCCCGATGCGTTTTTGTCAATCACCGACTACCAGGCACGTGCAGCGCAACTGGTGGAACGCGCCAAGGCCTGCACACCGGCCGAGGGCTTCAGCGGCATCCACATGCCCGGCGAACGCGAGGCCGCCATGGCGGCACAGGCGCGCCGCGAGGGCATTCAGTTGTCAGCGCAAGACCTGGCGATGTTGCAGCAGGAACAAGCGCTGGCGTTGGCTCCCGCTTAAGCCTCTGGCGCGTGGCACACGGCTTCGACGTTGTGCCCGTCTGGCCCGATGACAAACGCACCGTAGTAGTTGGCGTGGTAGTGCTCACGGATGCCGGGTGGGCCATTGTCTTTGGCACCGGCGGCGATGGCGGCGGCGTAAAACTGGCGCACTTGTTCGCGGTTTTCGGCAGCGAAGGCCAGGTGCATGGGCTTCTGCACTTCTTGCCCCACGCCGAACCAGAACTGCGGGCTGCGCTCGCGGCCATAACCGGCCCAGCCTTGCACTTCCATCATCAAGGTGATGTTGAGCGGCTTGAGGGCGGCATCAAAGAAGGTTTTGCTTTTGTCGTAGTCGCTGACGCTAATGCCGATGTGGTCCAGAATCATCTCGAAACTCCTTTTTTATAAGTTGAAGCGAGTGCCATTAGACGCCGGTTAAGTGACCGTTTTTGTCAGTAGGTCGACGTAGGCTGTATCGATAAGTTGCTCGGGCGCGACACCTAGTTGCGCCATCAGTGCGTGGGCTTCTTGTACGCCCGCCTCCACCGTTTCGCCATCGGCCAATACGACTTCGAGCTCCAGAAAATCGCCCAGGCCCTGCACACGGTCCAGGTGCACACGTGTTCGGCCCACGAGGTACAAAGTGCGCTGTTTGATGACGCGCCCCACCTGGCCGTGCGCCAGGCTCAGGCATTCGCGCAGCGTGTCCGGGCTGTCGGTGGGCGAGAGGACGTAGAACGATTCTTTCGGGCCCTGTTCATTGGCGCGCCGGTAATAAATCAACTCGCCCTTCGCCGCAGAAAACGCGCGCAGCTTCAGACGGCCGGTGTCGCAGCGGAAGAACGTGTCGTCTTGCGCAATGAGGGTCGGCCCCTCGGTGGCGATGGCGGCGGCCAGCGGCACGAGCGCATCCACACTGGTGATGCGCGCTTTGATTTCAACGTTGCGTGGCAAAGGAATTACCCCCTCAATGCATAGCCGCCGGCCACGCCGACGAACACCGCAAAGCCCACCCAATGGTTGAGGCGGAAGGCTTTGAAGCATCCGTCGCGGGTGCGGTCGCGAATCAGCGTCCAATGCCACACCGCTTGCGCTGCGGCGGCCAGCAAGCCGGTGTAGAACACGGGCCCCAAGTGCCGATCGGCCAGCGCCCAGGCCCAGCTCAGCAAATAGATGGCGTAGCTCAGCATGATGACTGGCACGTCCATGCGGCCGAGTGTGATAGCCGAGGTTTTCATGCCGATTTTCAGATCATCGTCGCGGTCGACCATGGCGTATTCGGTGTCGTAGGCCAGCACCCAAAACAGGTTGCCCAGCAGCAGCACCCAGGCCAGCGGCGGCACGCTCGCCCACCAGCTTTGCAGCGTGAAGCTGCTCCAACCCGCCGCACTGAACACCTGCCATGCGGGGCCACCACGGAGGGCGGCAAACGCCATGGGAATGCCGAAGCTGAACGCCACACCGAGCACGGCTTGGGGCATGGAAACATAACGTTTGGCGTAGGGGTAGATCAGCGACACGGCGAGTGCCGCAAACGACCACACCACGGTGACGGCGTTGGTGGTCAGCACCAGCGCAAACGCCGCCAGCGCCAGCAGGGCGCCAAACCACAAGGCCTCGCGTACCGAAATACGCCCGCTGGTGATGGGGCGCTGTGCCGTGCGTTTGACGTGGCGGTCGAAGTCGCGGTCGGCCACGTCGTTGACGCAGCAGCCGGCGCTGCGCATGAGGATGGTGCCCAGCACAAACACCAGGGTGAGGTGCCAGCCCGGAAAGCCATCTGCGGCCACCCACAGCGCGGAGAGCGAAGGCCACAGCAGCAGCAGCCAACCGGCGGGCCGGTCCCAGCGAATCAGTTGAAGATAGAGTTGAAACTTAGAAGCAGAATCTGGCATCTTAAAACGACTCTGGCGCATAGTTGGCATGCGCCAGAAGCTATCTTTTCAGTAGCAAATTGAAAACCAGGGGCGGATCAAGAACCACTGCCCCCAGCGGCATCACGCCATTTTCAACCGTTTTGCATTGCTCGCCGCTGGTGCCGCCAATTCGGGTGCTGGTGCCGGTGCACGCGCTGGCCGCACATGGCCCAGCTTGAACACGCTGACGGCCGACGACAGCCCCACGGCCTGATTGCTCAGCAAGCGCGCCGCCGCCACCGACTCTTCCACCAGCGCGGCGTTTTGCTGCGTGGCGTGGTCCATCTGCGTGATCGACTCGTTGACCTGCGCAATGCCCGTGCCCTGCTCGCTGCTGGCGGCGCTGATCTCGCCCACCATTTCGGTCACGCGCTTCACGCTGCTGACCACTTCGCGCATGGTCACACCGGCCTGCTCCACCAGTTGTGTGCCCGAGCCCACCTTGGCCACAGAGTCGTCGATCAAGCCCTTGATCTCTTTGGCGGCACCGGCCGAGCGCTGCGCCAGACTGCGCACTTCGCTGGCCACCACGGCAAAGCCACGGCCTTGTTCACCAGCGCGCGCGGCTTCCACGGCTGCGTTCAGCGCGAGGATGTTGGTTCGGAAAGCAATGCCGTCGATCACGCTGATGATGTCGACAATCTTGCGCGACGAGGCGTTGATGGAGCCCATGGTGTCGACCACCTGGTCGACCACGGCGCCGCCGCGCACGGCCACGTCAGAGGCCGACTGCGCTAGGCGGTTTACCTGCTGCGCGTTCTGCGCGTTTTGCTGCACGGTAGAGGTCAGCTCTTCCATGGCGCTGGCGGTGTATTGCAGCGCGCTGGCCTGGGTTTCGGTGCGGTTTGCCAAGTCGTGGTTGCCCGAAGCGATCTCGGCCGAAGCGGTGGTGATGGTGTCGGTGCTTTGGCGCACCTGGGCCACCATGTCGGCTAGGTTGTCGCGCATGGTCTGGATGGCGAACAGCAGACTGGTGCGGTCTTGCGGCTGGGTTTTGACCTGCACGGTGAGGTCGCCACCGGCGATCTGCGTCACGATGTCGGCCGCGTATTGCGGGTCGCCTCCGAGCTGCTTGACCACCGCGCGCAGCATGTTCCAGGCCATGACGGCGATCACCAGCATCAACACACCGCCAATGCTCAGCAGAATGACGGTGTTGCGCCAGAAGGCCTGGTCGATGTCGTCCATGTAGTCGCCAAAACCGATGATCCAGTCCCATGGGCCGAACTTGATGATGGCGTAGAGCTTGTCGACTTCTTCCTTGGCGCCAGGGCGTGTGCCCTTGGCAATCACGGTGCCGATGACTTTACCCTCAAGCGCGGCGCGGTAACGCACGCCAGCTTCTTTGCCGCCCTTGGCGTCCACAATGCCCACGCGTTTGGGGTTGGGGTGCACCAGGTTCACGTCGTCGGTAAAGCCGCGCACAAAGAAGTATTGGTCTTCTTTGACGAAGCTGCCGATGATGCGTTTGCCTTCTTTCTGCGCGTCTTCACGCGACAGCTTGCCGCTCTGCTCTTGCGCGTACAGCGTCTCCAGCGCCGAATGGGCCAGGATCACCAGCTTGGACAACTGTGCCGTGCGTTCCTGCTCCATCGACTTGCGCAGCGTGGTCAACGAGACGGCGGCAAGTACCGCCATGCTCAATAAGGCCACGCTACAGAGCAACACGATACGGGTCTGTAATTTCATGCAAGAGTCTTTCTGGTGCGGGTGATCAAAGAAGAAGCGGAGAAAAGAAAAAAGGGCGAAGGCAGCACAGATGCCACCTTCGCCCCATCACGAAGCTCTATGTCTAGAAAAGCGCTATCTTTTATATCGGCATTTGCACCAGAAGCTATAGGTTAAATGACAAAAATATTACAAACCGAGCTGACGCAGATCCAGACGCCCGCCGTTCATTGGAGGACACCACAGGTAGGCGCCGTTCACCGGCTTGGAGAATTTAAACAGGCTGTCGATCAAGCCATCTTCATAACCCGCCATGCGGCGCATCTGCGCTTCAAACGAATTCAGTGTGTTGCCAAAGGCGACGAACAACAGGCCAAGCTTGTTCGACATAGCCCAGGGCATGGAGCGGCGCAGCACAAAGGCTTCGGGGTCGAAGCTTTCTTGCGCCGTGCGTTTGACGTGCGAGGTCTCGGGCGCGTCTTCGAGTTCTTCGTTGTCGCTGCGGCGGCGGCCCATGGCGTTGTCTTGGTCTTCGGTGTTCATGGCCTCAAACGTATTCAGGTCGTGCACCCATTGCTGCACGGCGACGAAGCTGGCGCCATCCAGACCTGCGCCCTGGCCTTGCACAAACGCGGCGGCCTCGGCGGCTTCGCCTTCGGGGTTTTCGGTGCCGTCCTCATAACCGGTGAGGTCACGGCCATGTTGCGCCGAGGGCTCACCATGGCGGAACGCATCGACCACGCGATCGAGGTGCAGCGCCGGGGCCACGGCGTTCTCCAGGGTGTGGGTCAGCAGCACCAGCGCGCCACGGTCACTACCGCGCAGCCAGCACCACAGCGCGGTGGGGGTGCTGGGGACATCCACGCCGTGCTCGTTCAGGTGCGGCATCTCGCGCAGGCCGGGCACGGTGACGCTAAGCGCTGCGGTCAACAGCGGGCCGATGCCCACCACGATCTTGTCGCCATCCGCCAGGGCCTGCAAACGGCCGAGGGCTGCGCGCAACGCGGCTGCATCGGACTTTGGGTTGACGGAAAAAAAGGCGTAGCGCCCCACGGTGGGCACAGACGCCATGATGCCTGCTTGCGAATTTTTCAACGGGAGCTCCCTCTCTGCTTTTGACTTATCTATACCTCAGGATAACCGCTTCACGCCGGGCAACTCACACGCGTAGATGGCGTTGCGCAAGGCGGCAATCGCCTCGTAACGCGTGAAGCTGCGGCGCCAGGCCAGCACCACGCGGCGCATCGGCGGCTCGCCTTCAAACGGCAGGTATTTGACGTAGATGCTGTCGTCCATGCGGCGGCGGGATTTGCTGCTGGTCTGCGCTTGAAGGGCAGATTCGGGCACGCTCAAGCGCGGCACCAAGGTCACGCCCATGCCGGCGGCCACCATGTGCTGGATGGTCTCTAACGACGAACCCTCAAAGCTCTTGCGAATGCCTTCGGCGTCGCTGGAGAAGCGTGCGAATTCGGGGCAGACTTCGAGCACGTGGTCGCGGAAGCAGTGGCCGGCGCCCAGCAGCAGCAGGGTCTCGGCCTTCAGGGCCTCGGCCGTCACGGTGGGCTTTTGGGCCAGCGCGTGGGCACTGGGCACGGCGGCCATGAAAGGCTCGTCGTACAGCGGGGCGATGGCCAGGCCAGTGTCCGGGAAAGGCTCGGCCATGATGGCGCAGTCGATCTCGCCGGTGCGCAGCATCTCCAGCAGTTTGACGGTGAAGTTCTCCTGCAGCATGAGCGGCATTTGCGGCGTGCGCTCGATGGTTTGGCGCACCAGCGCGGGCAGTAGGTATGGGGCGATGGTGTAGATCACGCCCAGGCGCAGCGGGCCGGCCAGCGGGTCTTTGCCACGCTTGGCAATTTCTTTGATGTTGGCGGCTTGCTCCAGCACGCTTTGCGCCTGCTGCACGATTTCTTCGCCCAGCGGCGTGACCGTGACCTCGTTGGCGCTGCGCTCGAACAGCTTCACGTCCAACTCTTCTTCCAGCTTCTTGATCGCCACCGACAAGGTGGGCTGCGACACGTAACACGCGTCGGCGGCTTTGCCGAAGTGCTTCTCGCGCGCCACGGCAACGATGTATTTGAGTTCGGTCAGGGTCATGGGCGTATTTTGCCGCTCAAACGGGATTTAAGGATGTAGACCTTAGGCCAGCAGGTAATCGAGCTTCTCGCCCAGCCAGCGGGTGACGTGTTGCTCGGCCAGGCGCGGATGCTGGTCGAGCATGTGCGGGGCCAGTTCGCGTGCCCAGGCCAGCAGCTCGCCATCGGTTTCCAGATCGGCAAAACGCAGCAGCGGCGCGCCAGATTGGCGGGCGCCCAAAAATTCGCCAGGGCCACGGATCTCCAGGTCACGGCGGGCGATCTCGAAGCCGTCGTTCGTCTCGGCCATGGCTTTGAGGCGCGCGCGTGCGGTCTCGCCCAGGCGCGGCGCGTCGCCGGTGGAGTACAGCAGCACACAGGCCGAGGCTGCTGCGCCGCGGCCCACACGGCCGCGCAACTGGTGCAACTGGCTCAGGCCAAAACGCTCGGCGTGCTCAATCACCATCAGCGAGGCATTCGGCACGTCCACCCCCACTTCGATCACCGTGGTGCTGACCAGCACACCCATCAGGCCTTCGGTGAAGGCAGCCATCACGGCTTTTTTCTCGGCGGCCGGCATGCGCGAATGCAGCAGGCCCACCAGCACGCCGGGCAACTCGGCGCACAAGGTGGCGTGGGTTTCGGTGGCGTTGCGCAGGTCGAGGGTTTCGCTTTCTTCGATCAGCGGGCAGACCCAGTAGACCTGGCGGCCCTGGCCGAGCTGGCTTTTGATACGCTGAACCAGCTCGTCGCGCCGGCTGTCGTGCACCACCTTTGTGACGATGGGCGTGCGGCCGGGCGGCAACTCGTCGATGCTCGACACGTCCAGATCGGCGTAGTAGCTCATGGCCAGGGTGCGTGGAATGGGCGTGGCGGTCATCATCAGCAAATGTGGCTCGAGGTTGCTGGTGGCGGCCATCTTGTCGCGCAGAGCCAGGCGTTGGGCGACACCAAAGCGGTGTTGTTCGTCGATGAGCGCCAGCGCCAGGCGCTGGAACACCACGCGCTCGGAGATCACCGCGTGTGTGCCCACCACCAGCGCGGCCTGGCCGTCGGCAATGCGCGCCAGCATGGTCTCGCGTTCTTTTTTCTTCTGCCCGCCGGTGAGCCAGGCCACGCTCAGGCCGCGCGGCGTGAGCAAGGGTTCCAGCCAGCCCACCAGCTTGCGGAAATGCTGGTCGGCCAAAATTTCAGTGGGGGCCATCAGCGCGCATTGCCAGCCCGCGTCGATGCAAATGGCGGCAGCCAATGCAGCCACCACGGTTTTGCCGGCGCCCACATCACCTTGCAGCAGGCGGTTCATGGGCACTTGGCGCGCCAGGTCGGCAGCGATCTCGCGCACCACTTTTTGCTGAGCGCCCGTCAGCTTGAAAGGCAGCGCGGCCAGCAACTGGCCGTGCAGCGATGGGCTGCCGCGTTTTTTCTTGGGGGCCAGCGGTGACGCCCGCAGGCGGTCACGTTCACGTTTGGCTTGTAATTGCGAGAGCTGCTGCGCCAGCAGTTCTTCGGCCTTGAGCCGCTGCCAGGCCGGGTGGCTACGATCCTCTAAGGCCGCCAGCGACACGTCCGGGCTGGGGTGGTGCAAAAAAGAGAGCGATTTGCGCAAGTCCCATGAAGCTTGCGGCCTGTTCCCAGCCGAGAGCTGCACCGCGTAATTGGCCGCGTCATCAGGCAGGGTCTCACGCAGGTCGGCACGGTTCAGCCCCGAAGCCACGGCCTTACGGATGTAGGCCTGTGGCAACGCCGCCACAGTGGGGTACACCGGAGTTAGCGCTTCGGGCAAGGGGCTGCCCGCAGCGCGCACCTGGGGGTGCAGCATTTGCCGCCCTAGAAAACCGCCCCGCACTTCACCGCGCACCCGCACGCGGGCGCCCAGGGTCAGGGTTTTCTGATGCGCGGGGTAGAAGGTGAAGAAGCGCAGCGAACAGGTGTCTGAACCGTCATCCACCGTCACCACCAACTGGCGGCGTGGGCGTAGCACGATCTCACTGCTGGTGACCTCGGCCTCGATCTGTGCGTGTTCGCCTTCGCGTACGTCGCGCAGGCGCACGATACGGGTTTCATCTTCATAACGCAGGGGCAGGTGCAGAGCCAGATCGATGTCGCGGCGCAGGCCCATTTTCAGCAGGGCTTTCTGCGCGGGGCTGGTGGCGGCACTTTTGGCAGCTGGCTTGGCCGCAGCGGTAGCAAGAGTCGTTGCAGGGGCGGCGGCGCGACCGGATTTAGGGGCCGGGGAGGTTTCAGGCATTGGGGGATTCTGCCTCGGCGCCGAAACTCATACACTGTTTCAAACAACGATCCTTTAATCCAACACGCCTATGCTCAAACGCATCCGCACTCAGCAGTTGGCCGTTGGCATGTACATCAGTGAATTTTGCGGTTCGTGGATGGAACACCCATTCTGGCGCACGCATTTTTTGCTGAAAGACGAAAAAGACCTGCGGCGCATCTTGAACAGCAATGTTCAGGAGGTGTGGATTGACGTCGGCAAAGGTTTGGACGTCGCGTCCGATGCAGATTCCAAAAGCGAATCTGATTCCGCTGCAGAGGTAGAGCGGGTCATCGAAATTGCCAAAACCGCTGCGCCCACGGCCACGCGCGTATCGATCAGCGAAGAGCTTGAACGCGCCACGCTGATTTGCGCTCGCTCGCGCGAGGCCGTCACGGCGATGTTTCAGGAGGCCCGCTTGGGCCATGCCATTGACTCGGCCATGGCCCAAAAAGTGGTGCAAGAGATCACCGACTCCGTGGCACGCAACGCCGAGGCATTGATCAGCCTGGCGCGCATCAAAACCGCTGACGACTACACCTATATGCACTCGGTGGCCGTGTGTGCACTGATGGTGGCGCTGGGTCGCAGACTGGGGTTGGACGAAAAGATGATCAATGCAGTGGGCGAGGCGGGCCTGCTGCACGACGTGGGCAAAGCCATGATCCCGCTCAGCGTGCTGAACAAACCGGGCCGCCTCACGGAAAAAGAGTTTGACGTAGTACGTGGCCACCCAGCCGCTGGCTATGAGGTGCTGCGCATCAGCCCAGGCGTGAGTGCCGAGGCGCTGGACGTCTGCCTGCACCACCACGAAAAAACCGACGGCTCGGGCTACCCGAAAGGGCTCAGCGCCGCAGACATCAGCTTGGTGGCGAAGATGGGCGCCGTGTGCGATGTGTACGACGCCATCACATCCGACCGCCCCTACAAAAAGGGCTGGGACCCGGCAGAGTCGATCCACAAAATGGCGGGGTGGGCCGAGGGCCACTTCGACATCCAAGTCTTTCAGGCATTTGTCAAAAGCCTGGGCATCTACCCCGTGGGCTCGTTGGTGCGGCTGAGTTCCGAACGTATTGGCGTGGTGACCGAGCAAGGCCCCGGCTCGCTGCTGATGCCGCGTGTGAAGGTGTTCTTTGACACCAAACTGAGTCGCCGTATCAACCCTGAACTGGTTGATCTATCGATCAGCGGGACAAGCGAAAGAATCGAAGGCCGGGAAGACCCGGCACAGTGGCATTTTTCCGGGCTGAACGCGTTGTGGTCCGGCCAGCCGCATCTGGCTTGAACCAGCCCGATCGTCAATAAAAAAGGCCACCCGAAGGTGGCCTTACAAAACCCTTAGCGTATCCGTCAGCTTACTTGCTGTTGCGGGTAGCGCGGCGGCGAGCGGCGCCAGCACCCAACAAGCCCAAGCTCAGCAAAGCCAAAGAACCTGGTTCAGGAACGTTGTTGGTGGGGGTTTTTGGGTCGGTAAAGCCGAGGCCCAGCGCATCGATGGTCATATCCCAGCCAGGCGCGCCAGTCATCACCAACTCCAGGGTGTGATCGGAACTATCGTCCCATAGCAAGTTGCTGATGTTGATACCGTACGTCTTGTCATGCGTGTTGCCTGGAATGGCATCCGTCGAGATCAATTGGCCGTCCAAGAGGAACTGAACGGAAGTTGCGTTGGCATCGGAATCCACAATTTTGAACAGAAACTGCAGATCGGAAGCGCCGTTGGCCACAGTGCCAGAAGCAATATTCCAGCGCGTGGAGACCTTGGAAACTTCACCGCCATCGTTCGAGATGTCCAGATAGCCGTCGCTCACGATAGCCTTGCTGCCAACAGGTGGAACAAAAGCCACCAGCTCGGAAGACAAGGTCCGGTATGCATTGGTTTCGGTACCCGAGGTTTTCTTTGCGTTCAACTGGATTTCTTGATCGCCGTTGTCAAAGTCATCAATAGTCACAAAACCGGCGTGTGCGCTAGCGCTGAACAGTGCGGTTGCAGCGACGGCCAAAGCGGCCAAATTAGATTTTTTCATTCCAAAACTCCTGTCATTAATATTGATTTGCGGCCTGGAACATCTGCGTGCACTTTTATCAAGCCAAAAACATCAATGCAACACGCATGCCAATTGTGTATACGTGAATTCAAAATCAATAAAATCAATCACTTGCAAAAAATGATCAAAGGGGGGGTTTTCCAAGCCGTAAAGTCGCTCGACAGTTTTTTTGATTAACATTCAGTAACTCGCTACAATTTTCGTTATTTGCCTCTAAAAATTAGGCAAATAAACGCATCAAATGGAATGACAGCGAGTCGGCAAACGACCCCCCAAAAGAAAAAGCCACCCGAAGGCGGCTCGCAATCTGAGGAGGATCGGATAAGACTTATTTGCCCATCCGACGGCGCGCTGCGCCCGCACCGAGCAACCCCAGGCTCAGTAACGCCAACGAACTTGGTTCAGGCACGGTGTTCGGGTTAGGTTCGTCATACAGCAAACCCAACTGGTCAAGAGACAGATCCCAACCTGGCGCGCCGGTCAGCACCAGCTCAAGACGGTGAGCCGTAGTGCCATCCCAGCTAGCGCTATCGAGCTTGATGCCGTAGTCACTATCTTTCGAATTGGGGGGGATCGAGTCCGTCGAGATCAAGAGGCCATCTTGATAAATCTTGGCGATGGTTGGGTTGCCATCGGACTGCAAGATGGTGAACAAAAATTGCAAGCCCGTTACCTTGCCGCTAAATGCCGAGGCGGGGATATTCCAACCCAAAGTCACGATACCGATGTCATCGCCGCTGTTGTCGATGTCCAGTTGACCATCTGCAATTTCAGCATTTCCTCTGGCTTTGGGTGGTGTGGCAAGAGACCAAGACATGGCCAGCGATCGCCAAGGGTTGACGCTCGTCTCCCCCACATGGTTAATGTCAATCGACACCAACTGATCTCCTTGATCGAAGCTGTCAATCACGTAATAACCAGCGTGTGCATTCGCACTGAATAGCGACGCTGCTGCCACGGCCATAGCGGCCAGATACTTCTTCTTCATTTCATAGTCCCTGTGTTAAACATCAACATGCAATGGAAACATATGCATACGCAAATTGTTCCATCAACAATTGATATGCAACTCGCGCGCCATATTCGCATACACACATTAGAAACAATAAAATCAATGGCTTATTTCGTATGGATTCTGTGAGATTTTTTACAACAGTTAAAGCCGTCGACAGTTTTTCGCGGCACAATTCGTTACCTCCACGACGAGCACTCGTCGTCTCGGATGCAACATGACGTTTATTGGTTTAAGAACCCGCACACCTGCCATCTGAGCCCGTACGGCATCAGTCCATCTGCTGATCCGCTCTTTTTTGATTCCTTGGTACGGGCCCGTCCGGCCCTCAAGCGCATGACCACTTACACCCTCAGCGATTTCGACTTTCATTTGCCTCCAGAACTGGTGGCCCAGCACCCCGCCTCGGAACGCAGCGCCTCGCGCTTGCTCGATGGCAGAGAGGCCACTCCAATAGACCGCGTGTTTCGCGAACTGCCCTCGTTGTTGCGCGCGGGCGATTTGCTGGTGTTCAACGACACCAAGGTGATCAAGGCCCGCCTATTCGGCGAAAAACCCAGCGGCGGCAAAGTCGAATTGCTGGTGGAGCGGGTGTTGTCGGGCAACCAAGTGGTCGCCCACATGCGCGTGAGCAAAAAGCCGGAGCCCGGCACCACATTGTTGATGGCTGGCGAAGGTGGCTTTTGTGCCACGCTGCTCGGGCGTTGGCCAGACGCCAATGGCACGTTATTTCGCTTCGTGCTGGCCAATGATGCAGGTGACGATCCTTACACCTTGCTTGACCGCTATGGCCATGTGCCCCTGCCTCCCTACATCACCCACACCGATTCAGCAGAAGACGTTGAGCGCTACCAAACCGTGTTTGCCCGCACGCCCGGCGCCGTGGCCGCACCCACTGCCGCATTGCACTTTGACGAAGCGGTACTGGACGATTTGTATGCGCGTGGCATCAAGCGCGCCAACGTTACGCTGCACGTGGGTGCTGGCACGTTCCAACCGGTCAAAACCGAGAATCTGGCCGAGCACCAAATGCACAGCGAGTGGTATGAAGTACCAGCCGCCACGCAACAAGCCATTGCAGAGACCCGATCGCGCGGCGGACGCATTGTGGCAGTCGGCACCACCACGGTTCGCACGCTGGAGTCGTGGGCGCAATCTGGTCAGGCTAGCGGCGACACACGCATCTTCATCCAGCCAGGCTTTCAGTTCCATTGGGTGGATGTGCTCATCACCAACTTCCACCTGCCCAAAAGCACATTGATGATGCTGGTAAGCGCCTTTGCCGGTTACGAGCACATCATGGCGCTCTACCGCCACGCCATTGCCCAGCAATACCGCTTCTTCAGCTACGGCGACGCCATGCTGCTGGAACGCACCGCGCCAGCGCCTGCTGCGGGATAATTGACGCCACTGGGCAGCGGGGCCAATCTCCCCCGCCTGCCACCCCTTGCTACGTTGCAGGCATGACCCATGCCACGTCGGCCATATAGCCGAACACCACCGTGCCCCCGGCCACTACCCGGAACCCCAGATGCTGAAATTTGAACTGCTAACCACCGACGCGCCCCAAGGCAACACCCCAGGCAGCCACGCCCGCCGTGGCCGCCTGACCCTCAACCATGGCGTGGTGGAAACGCCGATCTTCATGCCCGTGGGCACCTATGGCACCGTCAAGGGTGTGATGCCGCGCAGCCTGGAAGAGATGGGGGCGCAGATCATTCTGGGCAACACCTTCCATTTGTGGATGCGCCCGGGGCAAGACATCATGAAAAGCTTCGGCGGCCTGCACGCGTTTGAGAAATGGAGCAAGCCCATCTTGACCGACAGCGGCGGCTTCCAGGTCTGGAGCTTGGGCGAGATGCGCAAGATCACCGAAGAGGGCGTGACCTTTGCAAGCCCCGTCAACGGCGACAAGCTGTTCATGTCGCCCGAGGTCAGCATGCAGATCCAGACCGGCCTGAACTCCGACATCGTGATGCAGCTCGACGAGTGCACACCTTACGAGACCAAGGGCCACATCACCACCGAAGCCGAAGCACGCAAATCGATGGAGATGAGCCTGCGCTGGGCCAAACGCAGCCAAGACGAATTTCAGCGCCTGGAAAACCCCAACGCGCTGTTTGGCATTGTGCAGGGCGGCATGTTCGAGAACCTGCGCCAAGAGTCGCTGGATCGACTGCTGGAATTTGACTTCCCTGGCTACGCCGTTGGCGGCGTGAGCGTGGGCGAGCCCAAAGAGCAAATGCTGCAGATCATGGCGCACACACCGCACCGTCTGCCGGCGCACAAGCCGCGCTATCTGATGGGTGTGGGCACGCCTGAAGACTTGGTGCAAGGCGTGGCCGATGGTGTCGACATGTTCGACTGTGTGATGCCCACGCGCAATGCGCGCAACGGCACGCTGTTCACGCGTTATGGCGACTTGAAGATCCGCAATGCGCGCCACAAAATCGACCCGCAACCGCTCGACCCTAGCTGCACCTGCCACGCCTGCGCTGGCACCTCTGGCGCGCCATGGAACCTGGGCGGACGCGATGGTTTTAGCCGCGCCTACCTGCACCACCTCGACCGTTGCGGCGAAATGCTGGGCCCCATGCTCACCACCATCCACAACTTGCACTACTACTTGAACCTGATGCGCGAGGTGCGCGCGGCGCTGGATGCGGGTCGGTTCTCGGCGTTCCGGCAGCAATTTGCGGCGGATAGAAAACTAGGTGTTTAGCTTTTTCTAGAACACAATTTAGCAAATTTGTTTGTCTACAAAATCACGTAATCGAATAAATTGCACGGGCAATAAATAGATTTCGCTGATCCGCTCCGATTCACGCAGGCTCCCCATGAGTCCCGTCGCATGCGCATGACGTCCCTTCGCCAAGCCGCGCCCTTTGAGCCGGATGCTCCCGCTGCAGCCGCCACTTGGCGAACGCTGCTCAGTCTTTGGGCTATCGTTTTCACAGCTAGTCTGGTTGGCATCGTCACCCGGCCGGAAGGTTTCTTCTCGGCCTTCTGGCCCGCCAACCCCTTGCTGCTGGGGCTGATGCTGCGCCATCCGCCCTACACCCATCGCGCGGGTTGGCTGGCGGCCGGCCTGGGCTACGTGGCGGCAGATCTCGCCACCGGTAGCCCGGTGTTCAGTGCGGTGTGGCTCAACGGTGCGAACTTGCTAGGCGTCGCCGCTGGCTGGCTGGTCCTGCACCGTCTAGACAAGCGCGCGCTGCAGTTTCGTCGTCATCGCTCTGCGCTTTACATCTTCTTGGCCAGCGCCGCCGCAGCTTTGGTCGGTGCGCTAGTCGGCGGGCCTGCAGGGCCGGTGTTGTTCCATGCCCCTTATGTGACCACCACCGTGCTGTGGTTTGCTGGCGAGCTGATGAACTTCATGCTGCTGCTGCCCGTGATCCTCACGGCCCCCACGCAGTCGCGCAATCTGCGCAAGCCCCGATTGGACTCCTCTCGCCCGTGGTGGTTCTTGCTGCCCATGTTGTCCGTCTTTGCGGCAGAACTCGCCAGCTTCTGGGTGGGCGGGCCAGGCGCCATGACCTTCCCTGTCCCCGCGCTGCTTTGGTGCGCCCTGACCTACCGCCCCTTCCCCACCACACTGCTCACGCTTGCCGTATGTGTTTTGCACACCTTGGGCATTTCTTCCGGCATGTACTTCTTTGTGCCCGAGAAAGTGCATGAAGTATTTTCGTTACGCGTGGGCATTACGCTCTTGGCGTTGGGACCACTGGCGGTAGTGTGCTCGCGCGCAGCCGGGGCCGAAGTACTCAAACGTCTGCACCGTGCAGTGAACTACGATTTCTTAACCGACGTCTTAGCGCGCGCCGCGCTGATGCAGCAAGGTGAGCAACTGCTGCAACGCCTGGCAACGCAGGGCCAATCTGCCGCCGTGCTGATGCTAGATATCGACCACTTCAAATCGGTCAACGACCAATACGGCCATGCCACCGGTGATGTGCTATTAATCGAATTTGCCCGAACCATCGGCGCGGTACTGCGTCCACAAGACCTGTTTGGGCGCATAGGCGGAGAAGAGTTCGCCATCGTCCTGCCTCACATATCGCAGGAAGAGGCGCACGCCGTGGCGCAGCGGCTCTGCGAAGTGGTGCGCCAAAGCGGATTTGTATCGGCGCAGAACACACCACTGCGTGTGACGGTCAGCATCGGGCTGCGGCACGTCCAAAAACTTGACCGGCCCGATACGCTAGACGAGCTCTTGCGCCATGCCGACAACGCGCTCTACCGCGCCAAACTCAGCGGACGCGACCGCGTGGTGACCAGCTGAGCCGTTGTTATGTGGCGGTTGGGAATGGCGCCCCGTCTGCCGGCAAACCGCTTGAGCGCACGTCCTCTGTCGGGCGCACATCCTCTGCTTGCGCCGCCGTGCCACAGCCATGGCAGAACTTCGAAAACGCGCTCTTGCGCATCTGGCAGGCCTTGCAATGGTCAAACAGGCCAATGCCGCAGTGCGGGCAAAAGTCGATCTCGGTGTTCTTCAAGTCCACCGCGCGCTCACAGCCCGGGCACACGTTTTTCGACAGCCGGGTCAGGGCCACGTCGTAAGGCAACTCTTCGCGGCGCACGGCACTGGGCAACGCCTCCACCTGCTTCTGCCGCTCCAGGTAGCGGTTCAACCCGATGATGGCGTAGCGCCCCACCAGCACCGTCAACACAATGCCCACCACGTAGCGCACGTAGCCGCCATAACTCGGCAGGTAGGGCACCAGCTCAACAAAGAACGCGAACAGCGCAAAGTAGATAAAGCCCCAGACGAACGGCCAATAGGTGCTCTTGCGCTTTTTGACAAACAGCCAGGCCGCGACCAGCAGCAGCGGCAAGGTCAGTGCCAGACGGTACCCAAACACGCGCAGCTCTTGGACGCGTTGCTCGGCTGTCCAGCCGACTTGCGCGTGCTCCTCCAGCGTGTTGAGTTGCTTGCGTGCGGCTTGTACCGACTGGCGCGCATCCAACGCCCGCTGCTCGAGTTGCTCGATCTGCGTTTCCACATTGCGCTCGGCAGCCTTCAGTGCATCCAGCGCCTTGGTACGCGCCAGCAGCTCAGTGTCTTGGTCGGCACGCCCCGTGGCATGGCGGGTGGCCAGCCAATTGTCGAAAGTCTCGCGCGCGGCGGCGGCATTGGCTTGTGCAGTTTGCAGCTTCAGGTTGGCTTGTTCCAACGCCGTATCGGCTGCCTCGTTGGCTTGCTCTCCAACCTTGACGGCTGCCCGCGCTTGTGCCGCTGCAGGTTTGTCGATGAAGTCCTCCAAGCTATAGGTGTGCTCGACTTGCGGCAGATCGCCCACCACCGCGCCACCCAGGCCAATCAAAAAGCTGGCGAACACAAACGCCACCAGCCACAGGCCGCGGCGAAACCACTTCTCAGACAAACGCAAGGCTTTGCTCATACAGGCTCCAGATCAGAATGGTTTTTTATAAGGCTAACTTGGTCGGCGCCTTGCCGAGTTGCGCGCGTTGCAACCAATCGAACACCGAGTCCACCGTGACCGTTTCAATGTGGTCACTGAAACGCTTTTCATTGGGATGGTCATCAAAGGCCACATTGGCCTTGGTGGCACGGCCACCCAAACGCGTCAGCGGCCGAATGGTCAACACACTGGGCTCGTAGCCTTTGAACTTCAGCCAGGCTTGCGCCTTGTCGCGGCTGTTTACGCTAGGCTCCATAGCCAACGCCAAGGTTTCCAGCACCCACTGGTTGGACTGCTGATACTTGGTGGCCCAAGGGTAAGCCACCATGTTGTAGGCCTTGGTGTTCAGTTGTGTGGCGCGCGCCTGGTTCTTCGGGTCTTGCAGCAAGGCCAGCAGGCGCTCCTGCACCTCAGGGGTGGGCGCGACCCAGGTGGCTTCATAGCGCCACAAATCATCAATAAAGAACTCCCCCAATCCTTGGCGGTACACGAATGCATCGGCGGTGCCGCACTGGTTGAGCTTGTGCATGACGCGCCACACGTGGCCGCCTTGTCCATCAGGCTGTTGGTAAGCAAAGCCCAGGTGTGAATAACGCAGACCATATTTGCTCAGGTCTTGCCCGGCCCGCGCCAAGATGACGACACGTTCGCCACTGGCCTCCAGCGCCGTCAGCGTGCGCTCGGCCAAAGTCAAGCCACGTTCGATGGTGCTGGCCTTGGGCGGTTGTTCTGCGTCGCACGAACGCCCGGCGAAAGCAGATGGCGCCAGCAAAACACCGGCACACAATAAAACGGTTGAAAGGGTGCGGCGCATGCTCAACCCGTCACACGTTCGTTGTGCAACAAGGCGCGGCCCATCGCGTTGGGAATAAACGCAATCGCCTCGCCCGCTGCAGACAACACTGTGCCTGCGCCAATCACGCTGACGGTGACCACGGTACCGGCCACCAGCGAAGTACCAGCAACACCTTTGCCCACCACTTCCACACTGGCCTTGGCGCCATCTAACGCACGCTCCAGCACGTAGACCGTGCCACGGGCGGTGGACTCAACCGTCTTCACCACCAGCACAGCGCCAGCCGTGGACAACACCACAGGCACCGCGATCACCGCACCAGCGACGGCGCTGGTGCCCACCACCACCGATGCGATGGGCAAGGCCGATACAGCGCTCAAAGCCGAAGCCTCGGACTGCGCATGCGCACTCAAAGTGGCTCCGGCACAGGTTGCAAAAGCACAGGCAGCTATCAACAATGAAGCAAATTTGTTTTTCATGATGTCATCCTCTCGATTCAGTTGGGTTGCAGTGTCGTTTGAAATTAGTTGGCGCCGGTATCTTGTAAATCGGCCTCGTGTTTGTCGCGCAGGGTTTTGGCCAAGGTGAAGGTACAAGTGATGAGGTAGAGCCAACTCACGCCCAAAAACGCCTTGTAGGTCACATTCACTTCCATGCGCGTCAAGCCCCATCCCGTCAGGCCCATGGCCAGAAAGAAGCCACCCCACACCACCATCTTGAACATCGGGGTGTCAGCCCCACGGTTTTCGGCGTTTGCACGTTCGTTGTCGCGCACAAACTTGGCCAGCACAAACGCGGCAGACAGGCAGAAGAAGTAACCCATCACCATGAAGGCCCGGTCCAAGTCTTGGCCTGGCAAATAAGCCAAGCCCACGGCACAGAGAAACACCGCCAGAGCAAACGACGTCCACACCTGCAGCGTCCAAGCTTTGGAGTCACGTTGCACACGGGTGGAAAGACTAGAAAAAGTGGCGGAGGTGATGGGGTTGCTTTGCATGGTGTTTCTCTTCACGTCGTTGAACATGGACGCGATTCTGTCGAGCCAACCGCAAAAACCATCTTCATTCAGCACCAGTACGCAATAAACGTATCCAAAGTATTATTTTTCGATACCCACCCCAAGCATGAAGATTTGCTGAACGGGCCCGCTAATCCCGTACGTCACACACATGTGCAAGGCTTCGTGTCCAATAGCGCCCATGGAAAACCCTGACGCCATCGACAACCGCCTGACCGACCTCGAAATCAAAGTCAGCTTCACCGAAGACCTGCTCGACAAGCTCGACCAAGTGATCATTCGCCAGCAAGAGCAAATCGATGCGCTGGTACGCGAAGTAGTGCTGCTGCGCCAGCAACAACCCGCTGCCGACATGGGCGCCCAGCCACGCAACCTACGCGACGAACTGCCGCCGCACTACTGAAATACGGCTCCGACGCCACAACCCACAACAACAAATCCATGGCTCAAAATTTCTTGCGCACGGCGCTCATCCTCGGCTTGTTGCAAGCCATCGGTCCGTTTGCGATCGACATGTACCTGCCCGCGCTACCGTCCATCGGCCAAAGCCTGAACGCCTCCATGAGCGCGGTGCAGGCAAGCCTGATGGCCTTCTTCATCTCGCTGGGCATTGGGCAAATCATTTACGGTCCTGTCTCGGACATGATGGGCCGCAAGGTACCGCTGTACTTCGGCCTGGCCTTGTTTGCCGTGGGCAGCGTGGGCTGCGCCTTGGCGCCCGACATCCACACGCTGGTGATCCTGCGCTTCATCCAAGGCCTGGGCGCTTGCGCTGGCATGGTGATTCCACGCGCCATCGTGCGCGACCTGCACACCGGCAATGACGCCGCACGGCTGATGTCGCTGCTGATGCTGGTGTTCAGCGTGTCGCCCATCCTGGCACCCCTCACCGGCAGCATTTTGATTGAAGCCTGGGGCTGGCGTAGCGTGTTCTGGGCTGTGACCGTGGCCGCTGGTTTGGGCGTGCTGCTGATGGCCACCAGCTTGTCTGAAACGCGCCCCGCATCACAACGCGTGGACAGCAGCTTTGGCAGCGCCATCAACGCCTACCGCACACTCCTGAAAGACCGCTACTACATGGGCCTGGTGTTCATGGGCGCGTTTGGCGTGTCGGCATTTTTTGCCTACCTGGCCAATTCGTCGTTTGTGTTGATCGACCACTACGGCCTCACGCCACGTCAGTACAGCATTGCGTTTGCAGCCAACGCGGCATCGTTCATCGGAGCCTCGCAATTCACCGCCAAGCTTGGTAAAAGCATTGGCCTGGTGCGCGTGGTGAAGACCGCCGTGCTGGGTTTTGTCTCCATCATGACGCTGCTGCTGGTAGTACAACTGGCTGGCTTCACGCAGCTGTGGCTGCTGCTGGCCTTGCTGTTCATTGGGTACGGTTTTCTGGGTCTGGTGGTCCCAACGTCTGCCGTGTTGGCGCTGGATGCTCACGGTGCCATCGCCGGTACCGCATCCGCCCTGATGGGCACCACGCAATTTGTCACCGGCGCCATCGTCATGGCCGTGGTGGGGCAGTTCTTGGACGGCACGGCGCTGCCCATGGTGGCCGGCATTGCCGGTGCGGCCATCGTCACCTATCTGCTGACCATGCTGACGCTGGGCAGCCAGAACGGTACGCGGCCACCGCACGCCTAAAACGGGCTCTGCTTAAACCGCTGCGCCGCGCTCCAGCAGCAGCGCGCGCAGCACGGAGCGGTGGCAGCGCGCCTCGTCGTCGCAATAACAGCCCACAGCCAGATTCGCTTGCTGCGACATGGCCGCCAGCAAATCCAACACCCGCGCCGCCTCGCCACCTTCCAGCTCCGCGCGAAACTTGCGTGTGAACGCGGTCCACGCCTTGTCGGCGGCCGCCCCCTGCAACGCCTGCGCAGCTTGGGCTTCTTTCATCAAGTCGACACTAGGCGAGAGCAACGGCAGCCACACATCGTAGTAGTTGCGGCTGGCGAATTCCGCTTTGGGCACACCACGTGGCGGGCGGCGCACGGTGCCCACGCGCAGGCCTTCGTTAGGCGCTCGTGGGCTGCCGAGTTGGACGATGGAGAGTGGCACAGAAGCCTCCTTAACCCAGTGCAGCCACTTTGGCACGCAGCGTCTCGGGTTGAACTTCGCTGGCGGGCAATGCGGCCCCCACATTCAAGCCCACGCGGTTGAACAGACCTCGACGGAAAGGCCGCACCATGGCGCCTTCTTTTTCAATTCGGCTGAAGTACGAGCCCCACAAGTTCGTCAGCGCCATGGGAATCACAGGCACGGGTGCACCTTCCAGAATCTTCATGATGCCGCCCTTGAACTCTTGCAGCGTGCCGTCTTTGGTAATGCCGCCTTCGGGGAAGATGCCGAGCAACCCGTCATCGGCCAGCACCTCACGTGCCTTGGCAAACGCGGCTTCGTAGGCCACGGGGTCTTCGGCGCGCGGCGCAATCGGAATGGCCTTGGCCAGGCGGAACAACCAGCCGAGCACCGGCACCTTGAAGATGCGGTGATCCATCAGGAACACGATAGGCCGAGGGCTCGCGGCCATCAGCAACACCGCGTCGACAAAGCTCACGTGATTGCACGCCAGGATGGCTGCGCCGTGTGTGGGAATGTGCTCGTCACCGCGCACCTTGAAGCGGTACACCACGTGCGACAACAGCCAGGCCACAAAGCGCAGCAGGTACTCGGGCACCAACAGGAAGATGTAGCCAGCCACCACAGCGTTGGCAATGCCCACCGCCAAGAAGATCTGCGGAATGCTGGCCCCCGCGCCCAACATGGCGCCGGCGATAAGCGAGCTGGCAATCATGAACAGCGCGTTCAAGATGTTGTTGGCCGCGATGATGCGCGCACGGTGTGTGGGTTGGCTGCGCAGTTGGATCAGCGCGTACATGGGCACGCTATACAAACCGGCAAACAGGCTCAGCAGCAACAGGTCGGCCATCACGCGCCAGTGCGCGGGTTGGGCCATGAAAGCACTGACGCTCAGGGCATCGGCCGGCGGCAGGCCGTTGGATGCAAAGTAGAGGTCGATGGCGAACACGCTCATGCCAATGGCCCCCATCGGCACCAGGCCGATTTCCACGTGGCGGCGGCTCAGCACTTCACACAACAGCGAACCAATGCCAATGCCGATGGAAAACACCACCAGCAACAGCGAAGCCACATGTTCATCGCCATGCAACACCTCTTTGGCAAAGCTGGGAAACTGGCTCAAAAACACCGCGCCAAAAAACCACATCCAGCTGATGCCCAGCAGCGAGCGGAACACCACCGGGTTGCCGTGCGCCAGCCTCAGGTTGCGCCAGGTCTCGGTGAACGGATTCCAGTTGATGCGCAGGCCAGGATCGGTGGCGGGCAAGCGCGGAATGAATTGCGCCACACCGCGCCCCACCAGCGCCAGCAGTACACAGGCGATGGCGACGTGCTGCGGCCCCACACCGGGCTCGGCCACCAAGATGCCACCGACCACGTTGCCCAGCAAGATCGCCACGAAGGTACCCATCTCCACCATGCCGTTGCCGCCTGTAAGTTCGCGGTCTGACAACACCTGCGGCAGGTACGCGAACTTCACCGGACCAAACAGCGTGGAATGCACGCCCATCAAAAAGGTACACAGCAGCAAGATCGGCACGTTGGCCGCCATGAAGCCCCAAGCGGCCAGCGCCATGATGGCCACCTCCAGGTTTTTCACCAGGTGGATCATGCGGGTCTTTTCCCACTTGTCGGACAGTTGGCCCGACGTGGCCGAGAACAACAAAAACGGCAGGATGAACAAGGCCCCAATCACCAGCCCGGCTTGCGCTGGCGGCAGCCACGCCACGCTGAGGTGGTAGGTCACCATCACCGTGAACGCAAACTTGAACAAGTTGTCGTTGGCCGCGCCAGCAAACTGCGTCCAGAAGAAGGGCGCGAAGCGGCGTTGCTTCAGCAAGGCGAACTGGCTCGGGTGTTCGTTGGCTGCAGCGTCTACTGGTTGGATTGAATCGTTGTGCATTTAATTTTTAGGTGAAATGGGCCCGTAGCGCCTGCGACTCTAGCCTAAGCAGCTATGAAATGTGTGTCACTCCATGTTCTGATCGGGCCGTGGCGGCGCGAGGTTAACCGCCTCTCCTCACATGCCGCCAAAGAATTGGCTCTGGGCCGAAAGCAGCACCCAAAGTGTCGCCTGGCGATACCCGATCGCGCCGTTACTCAGCCCGCCGCAATGCCTCAATCAATGCCGCAATGTTGCTCACCTGCAGCTTGTCGTAGATCCCCTGGATCTGGTTGCGCACGGTGGCGGGTGAACGACCCAGCGTTTGTGCGATCTCCTTGTGGCTCAACCCCTTGGCGATCAGGCTGGCAATGGTCTGCTCGCGTGTCGTCAGTTGGTCGGCGAGGCAGCGTGCCCGCGCTTTGAGGAACAACAGGCCTTGCTCAACCCAGTGCCGCACAACAACCGTGCGCCCCAGAAAACGCTCTTGACCCGACGCCATGGCGGCCAGCAAATCATCAGGCAAATTGGGGCCGCGCCAATCCTGCCACTCGGCCTCGGCCAGACTTTTGAATTGAGGATCAGCGTGGTACAGCACACCGCGCACATCGGCGATGGCAGAGCCGTATGGCGACATGGCTTTGTCGGCGGTTTCCAAGTTGTCCAGATGCATCACACGGTTCAGTGCCAGCGCCTGCATCACGTGCGGGGCCAACATGCTCAGCAAGCGCGCTTCTTCCGGGGTTGCGTAGGCGTCTTTGTCAGCACGGTACAGGCTCACCCAGTGAACGAAATGCGTGCGCGGGTTGCTGTCGGCTGCGATGAGCATGTTTTCGTGCTCAAAGCGACGCAAGAACTCACGCATGTCACGCGCATCCGTCTGATGCGGCTCGCTGTCATTTTTGCGTTTTTTACGACGGCCATACTCAGCTTCGGCATTCAGCGCCACCACCGCATTCGTCTTGCCAAACACCAGGCCTGGCGCCACATCGAGATGCTTCACCGGCTCGTAGGCCACCAGCATTTCGGGCGATTTTTCGTGCAGATGAACGGTATGGATGTCAATGCCCTGCGGCGTGGTGGTGGCGGTACCCCACATCGAAGAATCAAACGGCAGCACCTGCTTGATTTGCGCCAAAGCGGCATCTTGAAAGTGCTGGATGGGCAGTTCTTGTGAAAGCCGGTAGAGCCGCAATAGCAAGGTATTGAAGTCTGCCGGGAGGTCCCGGGCATCGAACATCTTGTCTCGTGATTCCATAGTGCAATTGCACTATTGTGACAGTTTGTATCAGTCTTGATACTTTCCAGACATGCGCATTCTGTACGTCTGCCATAGACCCCGCTCGGGGGAATGCGCTGTGAAACGACTCAAACAACGTCTCCCAAAGAAAGTTTCTCGATGATGCAAAGAACGCCTCTTGGCTTGGCCCTCGCTACCGCAACGCTTCTGGGCTTGAGCGCCTGTGGCGGCGGTGGCTCCTCCACACTCGCAACACCTGTCACGCCCCCGGTTACCACCCCACCCGTCACCACCGTGACCACAACCTTCAGCGGCACCGCCGCCACAGGTGCCGCCATGGCAGGCGCCACCGTCAGCATCAGTTGCGCCAGCGGCTCCGGCACGGCCACCACAGCAGCCTACGGCAGCTACACCAAAGACCTGACCGACATCACACTGCCCTGCGCCCTGAAGGCCGTGAGCAGCGACGGGGCCACCACGCTCTACTCCATCACCACGCCCGCCACCACCGCCAGCACGGCACAAGTGGCGAACATCACGCCGCTGACGCAGTTGCTCGTGGCCAGCCTGGCAGGCACCGACCCAGCCGCGTTCTTCACCAACTTCAGCAGCACCGCCAGCACCGTCACGGCGGCCAACATCAGCACCGCGCAAACCGCCGTATTGACCACGCTCAGCAACGCCGGATTGAACGTCACTGCGTTGACCAACCTGTTGACCGGCGCCCTGGTACCGGCCACGTCCACCAGCAGTGGTAACGCCTACGACGTGGTGTTGGACGCCCTGAAAGCCCAACTCACCGCCAGCGGCACTACGCTGGCCACGCTGACCACCACGGTTGCAGCTGCTTCGCCAGCCGCCAGCCCCACGGTCAACGCCAGCAACAGCACCGCCAGCCTGCCGGCCTCGCTGCTGCTGAAGGCCGCCGATAGCAATTGCTCTGCCTTGCGTAGCGGCGACTACTGGATTTTCACGCCCTCGATCGGCTTGAGCCTGTCCAACCAATTCACCAGTGGCAGCTTCGATGCGGCCACCAAGACCATCACCAACCTGGTGGGCAACTCCAGCGTGCTCAGCGCCAACGGCGCCAACTGCCGCTACCTGGCAGCCGATGGGGTGAGTGACGTGGTCGTCTCCCAGGCTGGCGTGTTGATGGCTCGTGTGCTGAAAAACGGCGTGTATAGCCTGGCCTTCGCCATCCCCAAACAAACGATCACCGTGGCTGAACTGGCTGGCACCTGGAACGCCCTGGGCTTTGAGCTCAACGACGCCGGCACCGCCTACGCCACCGACATCTTTACAGCCAGCGTGAACAGCAGCGGTGCCCTCAGCGACATCAACCACTGCAATGGCGCCAACAGCTCGGCCACTTGCACCGCCGAAACCGCCACCATCAACTTCAGCGCCCACAGCGATGGTGGCCTGACCCTCACCGGCAAAGACGGTAACGACACATGGACCGACCGCGCCTTCGCCTACCGCGCAGGCAACGGCGATCTGATGTTGGTGGAAGTGGCTGGCGACGGTAGCATCTCCACCTGGACCCAGAAGCGCACCCTAAGCCTGCCCGCCGTCAACTCAGTGGGCGTGGGCAACTGGTCGGTGCGCAGCAGCAATACGCTGGTGGCCGCCGCCATGGCCAACGACACCGGCTACACCGTCACTGCTGTAGACGCTGCCACCAGCAGCGTCACCCGCAAAGTGCTGGTGACTGCAGGCAGCACCGACACCTTCGAACAAGTCGTCGTGCTGAACAACCCACGCGCCGGCTTCAACTACCGTGCAGCCGCCACCCCCACCAGCGTGGGCGGGCTCGCCCAGACGGTGCGCGAGCGCACCAGCTTGAACCTGCGCGGTGCTGGCATGTCGGTGCAATCTGTGCCGAGCCAAAGCGCCTTCCAGATCAGCATTGACCAATAAGCGCAGCGCTTTTCCCTGACCAACGCCCGGCCATCCTTGGTGCGCCGGGCGTTGTGCTTTTGGACGCCTGCGGATGTCACGGTACGAACCTGCGCTTGTCGCTAGACTCTCGTCCATGCCCTCAAACCAACCCTCTGCGCCCCCCGCTTCACGCTCCGATCTGCATTGCCACGTCCTCGTGGTGGAAGACGAGCAGACCATCGCATTGAACGTGGTCGAGTACCTGGAAGCGCAAGGCCTCAGCGTTGACATCGCCTATGACGGCAAGGCCGCGCTGGTGCAACTGGGGCAGCAGACTTTTGATGTTGTGGTGCTGGACCTCGGGCTACCCCGCATGGACGGCCTGCAGGTGTTGCAGCAAGTGCGCCACCAACTGGGGCTGACCCTGCCCATTCTGATTCTGACAGCACGCGACGCTATCTCCAGCAAGCAGGCCTGCTTTGACGCGGGTGCCGACGACTACTTGGTCAAACCGTTTTCGCTGGCCGAACTGGCCTTGCGTGTGCGCGCTCTGCACCGGCGCAACGTGGGCGCTGTGGTGCAAGGTTCGCTGAGTGCTGGTCGGCTCAAGCTCGACCGCCGTGCGCAGCAAGTGTTTGTGTCCGACCAGCCGGTGCATGTGTCACCGCGCGGCCTGCAGATCCTGGAAATCTTGATGCGCGACCCCGGCCGCGTGGTTTCGCGTGCCGAGATGGAAGCCCAACTCTGGCCCACGGGCACGCCAGACAGCGACGCCTTGCGCAGCCAGATCCACTTGCTCAGGCGCGCGCTCAGCCAAGCCGGGTTTGACGGCGTGGAAACACGCCACGGCCTGGGCTGGCGGCTGCTGTTGGAGGACACACCATGACCCTGCGCCGGCGCGTGATGGTCGCCATGGTCGCCCTGGTGGCGCTGTTCACCGTCATCCAAGGCGGTCTGGCCGTGATCTCGATGCACGACCAGGAAGATGACTTGGTGGACGACCTGGTGCTGGCCGAAACCCGGCGCCTGGCCATGCGCATTGCGCAAAACGGCACCGACATTCTGGGCGACGACATCCACACCCTGCTACCCGATGACTACGAAGCCTGGTGGGTGGGCCCCGACGGCAAAGCCATTCCGGCTCCGCCGCCCAAAGCCATCGCACAGATGCCTGACGGCCCCCACCTGGACAGTGCTAACGGTGGTGAGTTCCACATCATGGCGATGCCCGTCGCAGGCGGCCGACTCTTCGTGCGCTACAACGCCGATCGCAACGAAGACAAAGTACACGACTTCACGGTCCATGTGTTCACGTTGGCCGTCATCATCATGGCCTTGGCCACATGGATTGCGCACTACGTGGCCGGTCTGCTGATCGCACCACTCGAGAAAGTCGCACGGCTGCTGGACCACTGGGCACCGGCCTCGGAGCCCGGAGCCACCTTCGCCCTGGATGAAGAGCGCCGTGTGCTCGATGCATTTGAACGCGTGCAGGTACGTTGGGAGCACGGTTTGGCGAGAGAGAGAGAGCGCTTTGCCGACATCCACCACGAGATCCGCACGCCACTGGCTGCACTGCGCACCGACCTCGAAATGCTGCAGCTGCTGGACGAGCGCGATCACAAAGCGGCCACTCCGGCCAGCGGCGAAACTGCGATGAGCCTGCGCCTGCAGCGCTCCCTGGCCACAGTGGATGCCATCGCCGGGGCACTGGCATCCATGCACTCGCTCAGGACGGGACGCAGCACACCCGTCGAGTACGTGCCGCTGCCCGGCTGTGTAGAAGATGCCTGGGCCAGCCTGGGCGAATTGCCCCATCAGCGCGGACTGACGCTCGCAAACGAAGTGGACGAACAGGCCTGCGCCATGGTGGACCGACAGGCTTTGATGGCCATCTTGCGCAACCTGTTCCGCAATGCCGCCGAGCATGCGGCTCCCGCCACGCTGCTGGTGCGGTATGTCGACCAGCAACTGCTGGTGGCCGATGATGGCCCCGGCATTCCGGCCCAGGACATGCCGTTTGTGTTCGAGCGCTACTACCGTGGCCGCCTCGCCGATACACCAGGACAACAGCGCACCGACAACACCAACGAGTACGAACGCGGACTCGGTCTGGCCATCGCACGCCAAGTCGCCGAAGCCAATGGCTGGCGTCTGACCGTGGGCAACGCCCACCCCAAAGGCACGCAATTTTTGCTTTCCTTCCAGGAATCGGCGGCAGTTTGACGAAACTTTGACGCGTTTTCGACGGGGCCCTCACGGCCCCTTTTTTACGCTTGAGACTTCGCTTTTGAAGTCTCCTTATGTCACCCATTCGCCAGGGCCCGTGGTCGCAACACCGGGCCTTTTTTCTACAAGTTGGGCTGCTGCTGCCGTTGTGCTTTGCAGCACTCGCCGTGTTCCTGCGCCACTCGGGGCTTGACGACAGCCTCAGCGCCTACTTCTATGACCCGCAGACCCAACAGTTTCTGATCGGCACCAACGGCTCGGCAGAGCTTTTTGGCCACAGGCTCGGCAAGTCACTGGTAACGGCTGCCTGGATTTTGCTCATCGCCGCCGCGCTCGCAGCGCCCTGGCTTCCACCACTCAAGGCGCACCGCCGTTTGCTGTGGACCACTGTACTGGCCATGGCGCTCGGCCCCGTGGTGGTCACGTTGCTCAAGGACATCAACACCCACGCCTGCCCTTGGAGCCTGAAGGAATACGGCGGCACGGCAGACTACAGCGCGCAGTGGTTTGTTTCAAGGTTGGAGGCAGGTCGCTGCTTCCCGGGCGGCCACGCGGCAGGCGGCTTCTCGCTCATCGCCATTGCTTTCGCCGGGCAGGTGCTGCAACAACCCAAGCTACGTCGCCTCGGGCTGTGGCTCGGGCTTGGGGTAGGCGCCGCATTCAGCTTCCTGCGATTAGGCCAAGGCGCTCACTTCATGAGCCACAACCTCTGGGCCGCGGCCATCGACTTCTGGTTGGCCGCACTCGTCTTTAGTCCTATGCTGTTGTCACGGCAGCAAACCCCTTCAGTGCATGCGCCCACTGGCGCCACCCGGAGCGCTCCATGATCGATCTCGTTTTGAAACACCGCCGCCCTCAGCGTTCGGTGAATGCCCCCAGCGTGCAGACGCCGCCCACAGACAAGGCCAACTGGTCGATAGAGGCGCTGGTGCTGGTGGTCGTCGCACTACTGGTCGCCCTGGCCAACCTGCCTTTCTGGGGTGCCACTCTGGCGGGCCGTAGTTTCGGTGACGTCACCACCTGGCGCTTCGTCATCACCAGCGCAGTGATCCTGCTGGGACTGCACGCGGTACCAGTACTGCTGCTTTCCGCGCGTGCCACGGTGCGGCCACTGCTGGCCTTGCTGATCATCTGCAGCCTGGTGGCACAACACATGATGCGGCAATACGGCGTGGTGCTCGACCCGTCCATGCTGCGCAACGCACTGAAGACCGACACCCACGAGGCCTCAGAGCTGATGACAACATCGCTGTTTGTCAACATTGCCATCGCTCTTGCGGTCTCGGCGCTGCTGTGGCGCATTCCGCTGCGCAAGATCTCCTGGCGCAAGACCTTGACCGTGCGCGCACTCACCGTGGTTGGCGTGCTGCTGGTCACTGTGGCGGCCCTGCTGTTGGGCTTTCAGGACTTCTCGTCCACCATGCGCAACCAGAAAGAAGTGCGCTACACCATCACGCCCGGCAACGTGCTGTACTCCACGGCCCGCGCGGTGACCACCGACCTGCAAGACGCCACCCGCGTCGTTGAGCCCCTGCTCCCCATCCAGATGAACAGCGTTGCCACGGCACCCGGCCGCAAGCCGCGCTTGCTGGTGGTGATGGTGGGCGAGACAGCCCGGTCGATGAACTTCTCGATGAACGGCTACGACCGCGACACCAACCCCGAGCTGTCCAAGCTGCCGATCATCAACTTCCCACAGACCACATCTTGCGGCACGTCGACAGAGGTGTCCTTGCCCTGCATGTTCTCGTCTTACGGGCGGGCCAACTACGATGAATCACGCATTCGCGGCAGCGAGTCGCTGATCCAGTTGCTGGCGCGCTCTGGCATGCGGGTCGTGTGGCTGGACAACCAAAGCGGCTGCAAGGGTGTGTGCACTGGCGTTGAGTTTCGTGATGTGACCGCCGGCACCGACCCTGTGTTGTGCCCTGAAGGCCGCTGTTTTGACGGCGCGCTGGTGCAAGGCTTGCAACAGGTGATCGACAAAGACCTCACCGCCAACACCAACGCCGAGACCAGCGCCGCCCCGCGCGACACCGTGGTGGTACTGCACCAGTTGGGCAACCACGGCCCGGCCTACTCGAAACGTTACCCTGCCGAGTTCGCGCGCTTCAAACCCGAGTGCACCAAGCTCGAACTGCGCGACTGCAGCCGCGAAGAGATCACCAACGCGTATGACAACGCCATCCTCTACACCGACCACCTGCTCGCCGCCACCATCGCGGTACTGCAAAAGCAGCAGAACAAGTTTGACGTCGGCCTGGTCTACGCCTCTGACCACGGTGAATCCTTGGGCGAAAAAGGCTTGTACCTGCACGGCATGCCATTGGCCATTGCCCCGAAAGAGCAATACACCGTGCCCATGGTCTGGTGGTTTGGCGGCACCGGTGCCAGCGGCTGGAGCGGCCTGGATGCCACCTGCCTGCGCGAACGCGCCAAGCAGCCAGCAAGCCATGACAACCTCTACCATTCCATCATGGGCCTGACAGGCGTGACGACTTCGAGCTACATTGCGGATCGCGACCTCATCAGCAAATGTCGCGAAGCCAAAGAACCCGCATGACCGAACACAACGACCTTCACAACCCTCACAAAGGCCGCACCGGCCTCAGCCGCATCATCCATGCCTTTGGCTACTCGCGCGATGGCTTGACGGCCGCATTCAAAGGCGAAAGCGCCTTCCGACAAGAGGCGGTGCTCGCCGTAGTGCTGGTGCCAGCGGCGCTCTGGTTGGCACGCAGTTGGGTCGAGATGGTGTTGCTCGTTGGATCCGTGGCCTTGGTGCTGATCGTCGAGTTGCTGAACTCGGCGATTGAGGCCGCCATCGACCGCATCTCCCTGGCACACCACCCGCTCTCCAAACGCGCCAAAGACATGGGCAGCGCCGCCGTGTTGATCGCGCTGCTGCTGTGTGCCTTGGTGTGGGGCTCTGCGCTGTGGACGCGCGTGGTTTAAGGCTTCGTTAGATCAGGATTGACGGGCGCTGAAGCGCAGGTATCGTCGGGGTCAAAATTGACTTTGAAAATACCGCATGAGCACCACAGCCGACCTCGTCGTCACCCTGAAGAAAGAACTCAAACACGCGCAAATGACTTACGCCGACTTGGCGCGTGCTTTGGGCATGGCGGAGTCGAGCGTGAAACGCATGTTGGCCAAGGGCGACATGCCGCTGTCGCGCATCGACGCCATTTGCCGCGCGCTGAAGTTGGACTTTGCCGACCTGGCCCGCAAGGTGGCCGACAACCAGCCGCTGCTGGCTGAACTGACCCAGGCGCAAGAGCGCGCGGTGGTGGCCAACAAGAAGCTCTTGCTGGTGGCCATCTGTGTGCTGAGCCAATGGACGCTGGAGCAGATCACCACCGCCTACCGCATCACCCAGGCCGAGGCTATTGGCTGCCTGGCGCAGCTCGACCGCATCGGCATCATCGAACTGCGTCCGCTCAACCGCTACCGCCTCAAGCTGGCCAAAACCTTCCGCTGGCGCCCGCACGGGCCGGTGATGGAATTCTTTCGCGACGAGGTGGTGCTCGACTACTACGCCGGTGGTTTTGATGGCCCCGGCGAAGGCCTGCTGCTGGTGCACGGCGAAGTCAGCCGGGGCTTGGCCCCGGCCTTCATGGAACGCCTGCAACGCGTGGCCCAGGACTTCGCCCAGCAGCACCTGGCCGACCAAAAATTGCCGCAAACCGAACGCGAGGGCTACACCCTGGTGTTGGGCATGCGCCGCTGGGAGTTCGCCGCGTTTGCCGCATTGCGGCGTTAAGCCCCCCTCTCCCGCACTGGCCCCCGCTTTCAAAAACAGCTTCACAAGCCTGCACACCCGTGCCTACAATCGCCCCCGCAGGAGAGTGAACAGCACCACGCTGTTCCACCGAAGGCGCAAACTCCCATGAACGCTCAGGTCCCGTACTGCACTCATTGAAAAAGCCGTCTGAAGAGACACCACGCTGAGATTTTTTCTCGCGCCGTGGTGCACCGAAGGAGCAAACCGCTGGCGCGTGCCGGTGGTGAATCTCTCAGGTACCAAGGACAGGGGGAGCGGCAACTTAAGGCGTCAGCCTGGGTTGCTATGTTCCTGATAGCTGCTCACGCACGTCCCTTAAGCGCACAACCGCTAAAAGGTTCTCACCATGCGCGTGACTGTTCTCGGCGCCGGCTTGCTCGGCGTCACCTCGGCTTATTTCCTCAACCAACTCGGCCACGAAGTGACCGTGCTCGACCGCCAGGCCACACCCGGGGCCGAAACCAGCTTCGCCAATGGCGGGCAAATCTCGGTGAGCCACGCCGAGCCTTGGGCCAACCCCGGTGCGCCGCTGAAGCTGCTGCAATGGCTGGGCCGCGAAGATGCGCCCCTGCTGTTTCGCCTGCGGGCCGACATGCGGCAATGGCTGTGGGGCCTGCAATTTTTGCGGGAATGCACACCCGCGCGCACCCGTCACAACATCGAGCAGATCGTGCGCTTGGGCAGCTACAGCCGCACCGTGCTGCAGATCTTGCGCCGCGACATTGGCCTGGCCTATGACGAACGCACCCAGGGCATTCTGCATTTCTACACCTCGGCCAAAGAGTTCGATGCCGCCTTGGCGCCTGCGGAGCAAATGCGCGCCCTGGGCTGCGACCGGCAAGTGGTCAGCGCCGATGAAGCCGTACGCCTGGAGCCCGCACTGCGCCACATCCGCCCGCAACTGGCCGGCGCCACCTACACGCGTGAAGACGAATCGGGCGACGCCAACCAGTTCACCCGCGCACTCGCTCAACGCTGCGCCGCCAACGGCGTGAAGTTCTTGATGGGCCACACCGTGACCGCATTGCCCACCGTAGGCGGGCGCATCGACCACGTGGAAGCGACGAATCGCGAAGGCCGGTTCGAGCGCATCCAAGGTGAGGCCGTCGTGCTGGCCATGGGCAGCCTGAGCCCGCTGATCGCCGCTCCGCTAGGCATTCATTTGCCCATCTATCCGGCCAAGGGCTACTCGGTCACCATGCCGGTCAAAAACGCTGCCATGGCCCACGAGGTGAGTTTGACGGACGACGAATTCAAGCTCGTGTTCTCACGCTACACCTCGGCCGAACGAGATGTCATGCGCATCGCGGGCACGGCCGAATTCAACGGCTACAACCGCGACCTCAACACCGTGCGCTGTGAAGCCATTGTGAAACGTGTGGAGCAGCTCTTCCCCGGCGCGGGCGACGCCAGCCAAGCCCAGTTCTGGACCGGCCTGCGCCCGGCCACACCGAGCAACGTGCCCATGATCGGCAAGACCAAAGTGCCGAACCTGTTCTTGAACACCGGCCACGGCACGCTGGGCTGGACACACGCCTGCGGTTCGGGTAAATCGGTGGCGCGCATCATCAGCGGCCTGGTGCCAGAGGTGGACTTTGCGTTCACCGGCATGGACAAGGACCGCGCCCCTGGTGCGGTGGGCATTGCCACGCGCTAGGACGAAGCCGCAGCAGGTTAAGCCGCACCCAAACGTTGCGGGGTCGCATGTCCGAGCGATAGAGCGCTTGCATCGGCACCATTCAGCTTGAACACGGCCACCGAAGCCACCAGGTCCTGAGACTGCAGTCGCAGGCTGGTGGCTGCGGCCGCCATCTGCTCCACCAGCGCGGCGTTCTGCTGCGTGGTGTGGTCCATTTGCGTGACTGCTTCACCCACCTGCGCCACCCCCAGCGACTGCTCGTTGCTGGCTGCGCTGATCTCCCCCATGATGTCCGTCACGCGTCGGATGGAGCTGACCACATCGGTCATGGTGACGCCAGCCTTGTCGACCAACGTCGTGCCTTCGGCCACCCGCGCCACACTGGTGTGGATAAGGTTCTTGATTTCCTTGGCCGCCTCGGCCGAGCGACTTGCCAGGCTGCGCACCTCGCTGGCCACCACCGCAAAACCACGGCCTTGTTCGCCCGCACGCGCGGCCTCCACGGCCGCATTCAGCGCCAGGATGTTGGTTTGGAAAGCGATGCCATCAATCACGCTGATGATGTCGGCAATCTTCTTGGAACTGTCGTTGATGCCCTTCATGGTCTCCACCACTTGGCTGACCACTTCGCCCCCTTGCACGGCCACGGTGGAGGCACTCATCGCCAACTGGTTCGCCTGCTTGGCGTTGTCGGCGTTTTGGCGCACGGTGGCGTTCAGCTCCTCCATCGAGGCGGCGGTTTCTTCCAACGCGCTGACTTGACTTTCGGTGCGGCTCGACAAGTCCTGGTTGCCCTGCGCAATTTCATGGCTGGCGGCCGACACGCCTTCAGAGCCACGGCGCACCTCGCTCACAATGCCCGACAGCGCGGCCTGCATCTCCTTCAGCGCCATTTGCAATTGGGCCAACTCGTCGGTGCCGCGAATCTGGATGTGTGTCGTCAAATCGCCCTTGGCCACGCTGCTGGCCGTGGCCACCGCTTCTCGCACGGGGCGCACAATTGCGCGGATGATCCACAGTGCCAACACGGCCACGGCCAAAGCCGCCAGCGCGCAAATCCACAGCACCACCATCCAGGCGCTGCGGTAAACACCCTGGCTGTTGGTGTGCGCTTCGGCCACCGACTTGCGGTTGAACTCGGTGAGTTTGTCGATGGCATCGCCCAGCACGTCAAAAGACTTTCCGGCCTCGACGCGGGCCGTCTGCTGCGCCGCAGCCAGCTTGCTGGCGTCGCCCGTCTTCACATCGACCAACGTCTTGCGCACCATCACCAGATAGTCGTCATAGGTTTTGGTCATGGAGGTGAACAGCCCGCGCTCTTCGGCACCTTCCACCATCTTGTCGTATTGCGCGAACAGCTTCGGGACGTTGGCGATGTAGCCGTTCATCTCTTTCTCTTCCGCGTCCACTTCAGCGGGAGCGCCCGCAATGGTGGCGTTGAGTTGCTTCTCGCGGATGTTGTTCACCTCGTCGTTGATCTCGGCGATCAACACCAGGCTGGGCACGGCGTCTTCGGCCAGTTCCAGTTCGGCCGCGCTGATCTGGCTCATCTTCACGAGTGAAAAGCCGCCCACAAAAAGCGCAGCCAACACGCCGCACAAAGCCAACAGCACCAGCTTGGCACGCAAACTCAGCATCTGGGACAACATAGATTTCCTTTGCAAAAAGGCGAACTCGATTGCTGCCGCAGAGCGGTAGGTCTGCGCTTTTTAACATACGCCCCCACGCAACGCCACTAGCGCCAGACGGACGAACGCCGTGCGCGCGCCATTCGGCCGGCCATGTCTCAGACACCGTGGAACCGGCTTTGCCGGGCCACCGGTGTCGCCCCCAGCAAGGGGGAAGGCGCAGCGACACGCAGTGCGCGAAGACTGGGGGTGTTACACAGTCAGTCAGTGAACACGGTGAGCACGCCCGTGTAGCCGTAGAGGTGATGGCGCGCAATTTCGCCACCGGCGAAGAAACCCACCAGCGGCACATCGCCCAAGGCGCGGCGCACGATCTGGAGCTCGGCACTGGGGCCGCCAAAGTGCGGGCCGCCGCGCCCGGCACAACTGACGTAGATGGCACCCGCGATGCGCCGCGCCGGGTGCGGGGCCGATTCGGCTTCAGGCGCGGCCAATGCGCTGGCCACTTCCATGGTTTGTTCTTCGGGCTCCAGCTCTTCGCGGATCTCGGCGCAGATGCGCACCAGGTCGGCCTTGGCGGCCGCGCGGTTGCGTTGGCAGAAGGCCATGCGCATGCCCACGGTGGCGCGGTCGGCAATCGCCACGCCTTTGCGGCCGGGGTCCAGACCGATGATGTGGCGCACCAGCACGTCGCTGCCAAAGTGGCCGGTGCGGCCTACGGCATCGGTGTCGGTGCTGGCACCGCTCAAACCCACCAGTGTGGCGCGCACGGCCGCGAGTGCAATCTGGGGCTCGTCCAACGACACCTTCAGGTCGCGCAGCAGCACATCCAGCGCGGGCTCGCCATCGAGCTTGACCAATACGTTGCCGTCCACCTCGGTGACGACACGCACCGGCCCCACCGGATGCGCGCCTTGGGTCACGCGCGAAATCAGGTTCACGCCTTCGCCAAAAGCCACGCCGCTCAAGCCGCCGACAAACACGCCACCGGCAGCGCCATGGCCTTTGATGTTGCCGTTGCCGCCCACGGCAAACTGCACCGCACGGGCGCGGTTGGAGGCCAGGCCGCCAAACAGGTAGCCGGTGTCGGTGCGTGCGGCCATCTCGGAGATCAGCTCCACCACATCGGGCGTGGTGGCGTCGGCATGCACCAATGCAGTGTGCGCTTCAAACGCAATGCCGAGCGGCGCCACGCCAGAGAACACCCGGTACTGGTTCGTGGGCAGGCCGCAGAGCATGACGCTGATGGCCGGCTCGTCAAAGTATTCGACGTTTTGCGCCGCCACGCCTACGCCCACACAGCCCGACCAATCAACCACCTCGGGCAGTTCGCCACTGATGTGGTCCAGGATGTCTTGCGCGGCGCCCGCGTACGCGTCGGTGATGTAGAGCAAGCCCAGCGTGGGGGCGCTCACGTAGTCGGGCAGCGCCATGTGGGCGCGCAACTGCGCCAGCACCAGGCCGGCGGCCATGCGCCAGTCGGGGTGGGTGGCGTGGCCGTAGGGAAATAGTTTCATGTGTGGCTCCTCGAGCGGCGGATGAGGATGAACAAGGACTGCCGCAACGACCAGGCGAACGGTTCAGCGGGCTAGCGCGTTCGCTTTTTCGCGGGCGCCGCAGCCTTGGTGGCGGTTTTTTTGGCAGAGGTGGCGGAGGTTTTTTGGGCTGATTTAACGCCGGTCTTGGCGGCTGGTTTCGCTGAAGATTTTGCAGCAGGTTTCACGCCAGGTCGGGCTTGTGGTTTTGCAGCCGTCCCCGCTTTACCGACAGCGCTGCCAGCCTTGGCTGCATCTTTCACGCCTTGCGTAAACGCCTCGGCGCCCTTGAAGGCTTCTTTGGCCAAATTGGCCGCCAGGTGGCTGGTGTCGTCCACTGCTTTCTTGATGGCGGGCTCGCTCACGGCGCTGGCTGCAATTTGCTGGAATTGGGTGGCCAAGGCGTTCCACCATTGCAGGGGGTCGACCACGCCTGCGGGCTTGGGGCTGTCGGCGGCGGGCGCAGAGGCAGGAGGGCTTGCAGGTTCAGGTGCAGGTTCGGGCGCGACGGCTGCTGGCGGCTCTTGTGCCGCAGGTGCCGCCGTGAACTTGGCGCTCGCCGCAGCCGCTGCCTTTTGCATTTGCTCGAACGCGCTTGCGAGGTGATTGGGTGTCGCCGTCGAGGCCGGGGCCGCTGCAGGCTCCGCAGGCGCTGCCGGTGGCTCGGCCACAGGCGTTTTGATCTTGAAGGCATCGGCCAGGTCGCCCATGCTGAAGTTCATGCCGCGCAGCGTAGCCAGCGTCATCTTCTGCACTTCCAGGGCCTGGATGGTGGCCTTGAGGGCGGCCGCGTTTTGGTCGAGCCAGAACTGCACCGCCTTCAATTCCTCGATGCGCTTTTCCAGCTCTTCCACATTGATGGTGGGCGCTACCCAGTGGCCTAGATTGGGCATCTTGGGCGACTTCTGCGTGGCCTGCTCGGCCAGGTTTTGCAAGAAGTCGAAGCCGGGCACAAATTTGCTGAAATCAAAGCCTGGGGTGCTGCTCATGGTGTCTCCATCATCGGTTGCGGGCCTGCACCACAGCGGCCGGCAGGTGCCGCCGCGTGTGCTGTTGCCAGCTTACTCCAATGACAGTGACTTTGACGCGGCAGCACCTGAAAGGTGTTAACACCTACAACGCGCTCCACAAGCTGGTTCAGTGTTTGTGCGCAGCCGCCGGTGCTGCGCCGCCGGGTGCGTTCACCGCCACGGGCACCTTCAAGTCCACCGTGCTGCGCACGCCCTTTGCATCTTCAAACGTCAGCGTCATCGGCACCGTGGTGTCTTTGGGCAGAGCGGTCTTCAGGTCTTGCAGCATCAGGTGATAGCCACCGGGTTTGAGCTCCACGGTGGTGCCGGCCGGCAGGTCGAGCACGGGCACGGCGCGCATGCGCATCACGTCGCCCTCCATCTTCATCTCGTGCACTTCGGCCACACCCGCCACGGGGGTGCTGATGGCGACCAGGCGCGCGCCGTCTTTGGCGGTGATCTTCATAAAGCCGCCCGTGCCCTTTTGGCCCTGCACGGTGGTACGCACCCAGGCGTCTTGCACCTTGATGGCCTGGGCGAACAGCGGGCCACTGGCCAAGGCAAGTGTGGCGGCGAGAAACTTGATGGAGGTCTTGTTCATGGTTTTGTGCTCAATGGATGCAATGGTGGGGCGGGTCAATGTTGGTGGCCGCCCACGGCTTCAGAGGGAATCACGTCCAGCAGCACCGCCGGGCGCTCCAGGCCTTTGGTGGACGTGCCCGTGGTGGGCACTTGCGCCCAGTCCACGGCCACTTTGTCGCAGGTTTGCAGAATTTTGAACCACATGGGTCCGGCTTTGTCAGATAGGCTGCCGCGCAGCACAAACTCATCGAAGAAGGCATCGGGCAGGGCGTTGGCGGGGGATGCGGCGGTCCAGGTGATTTCAGCCACGTCATCGGTCACCGTTTTGCCATGGCTGGTGTACGGCTGGGCCAGCGGCGCGCGGCGCACGTTAACGGTCCATCCCGCCTTGGGCATGGGCCGTGCCCCGCTGAAGCCCGGTGGCAACTGCACACGCAGCGCGGTGGTGGCAGCACCATCGCAGCCGTGGCCCACGTTGAAAACCGCCTTGTAGCCGCCGTTGGCCAGCGCAGCGGGTTCGGCCAAACTTACATGAGCAAAAGCTTGGCTGACGCCCATAGATACTGCGACAGAAGCTATGAACTTAATAGTATTCAGAGAGTTTTTCATGGTCAAAAGAGGGTGGACGCGCAAGTGCGTCTGACGTTCAGATAAGCCTTGGGCGACCAGCACAACGCCAGTGCACCTCAAGCACAAAGAGAAAAAGAAACGTCAGGCCTGCGGCGGGCCACGCGCAGGCAGTGGCGCGGCTGCACTGGCGACCATGGGCGCCGTGGTGGGGCTGCGCAACACATGGCGCAGCGGTTGCGCGGGCAGTGGCGCCTGGCCAGCGTGCACGGACGGCGGCGCCCCGAGTGCCATACACAGCGGGCAGTCCAGCGTGTGCTGGGTCAGGCGCGGGCCGGCATCATCTGACTTCTGCACCAACTTGACCACGCCAGCGCTGCTGCACACCAGCTCCATCGCCTGCGGCCGCACCATGGGTGAGGCAATCGCCCCCCCCACGGCCAGCAGCCACCAACAGCACACCCAGCGCGCCATGCGGCGGGCAAACTGGTGGGCGGAAGACGACTGGAACATCCGCGCATTATGCCCAGCGGGTGAATTCGGGGCTGGGCATGAGCCCATCTGAAACGGGGGGATCGGCAGGGTGAATGGCAACGAGATGGCCACAAGAATTGCATCAGGAAATGCATAAGGAAATGCACTAAGCTCGCCCCATGCAAAGCCTCTTTCACTTCGCTTTCCACGTCCGCGATCTCGACGTGGCGCGCCAGTTTTACGGCGCTGTTCTGGGCTGCACCGAAGGGCGCAGCACCGACACCTGGGTCGACTTCGACTTCTTTAACCACCAAATCTCGCTGCATCTGGGCGAGCCGTTTGCCACCACCCGCACCGGGCGCGTGGGCGACCACCTGGTGCCCATGCCGCACTTCGGCCTGGTGCTGGCGCTGCCCGATTGGCAAGCCATGGCCCAGCGCCTGGAAGCCGCCGGCACCGAGTTTGTGCTCAAGCCACAGGTGCGCTTTGAAGGCGAGCCAGGGGAGCAGTGGACCATGTTCTTCTGCGACCCCTTCGGCAATCCGCTGGAGATCAAGGGCTTTCGTTCGCTTGAAGCGCTGTACGCCAAGTAAATTCAAGGCGAGCTGATTGACCATGGGCTACACCTTCGCCTCGGCCACTATTCTGTTGCTGCTGATCACTGATCCGCTGGGCAACATTCCGGTGTTTGCTAACGCGCTGCGCCATGTGCCGCAAGAGCGCCGGGCGCGCGTGATCCTGCGTGAGGTGTTGATCGCCTTCATGCTGCTGCTCGCCTTCATGTTCATGGGCGACACGTTTTTGCGCGTGATGGGCCTGAGCCAGCTGTCGCTGCAAATTGGCGGCGGCGTGGTGCTGTTCTTGATTGCGCTGCGCATGATCTTTCCGCACCCCGAGCAGGCGGATGCCGAATTTACTGTTGAGCCGCTGATCGTGCCGCTGGCCATTCCCATGCTGGCCGGCCCGTCCGCGCTGGCCACGGTGTTGCTGCTGGTGGCCCAGGCGCCCGAGCGCCGCCTCGAATGGGTGGCCGCGCTTACCGTGACCATGGCCGTGTGCGCCGTCGTGCTGCTGCTGGCCGAGCGCATTCAGCGGGTTCTGGGCGAACGTGTGGTTACGGCGTTTGAGCGGCTGATGGGGCTGGTGTTGGTGGCCGTGTCGGTGGAGATGCTGATCCGCGGCGTGAAGATGCTGGTGGTCGAAATGCCGCACTGAACTTCGTCGAATGTCCCCAAACAAAAAGCCCCTGCACGGCAACACCGGCAGGGGCTTTTTGCAGAGCGCTCAGCAGCGTCAGTCGAGCTTCACACCCGTGGTCTGGATGATGGGGCCCCAACGCTTGGCTTCGCTGCGCGCAAAGGTGTGGAACTGCTCTGGCGTGCCGCTGAGAGACTCCATGCCGAATTCGGTCATGCGCTTTTGCACTTCCGCATTCGCCAGCGCTTTGTTGAGCTCGCCATTGAGCTTGGCCACCAACGGTGCGGGCATGGCAGCCGGGCCGAGCAGGCCTTGGAAGGCAAACACTTCGGAGTTGGTCACCCCGGCTTCAGCCAGCGTGGGCACGTTGGGCAACTGCGGCACCCGCTTGGCCGAGCCGATGGCCAGTGCGCGTACCTTGCCGCTTTTGATGATGGGCAAACCTGCCGCCAGATCGAGGAACATGCAACGCACCTGCCCACCCATAAGGTCTTGCATGGCGGGCGCTGCGCCACGGTAGGGAATGTGGGTGATGAAGGTGCCGGTGCGCGCCTTGAACATCTCCATGGCCAAGTGGTGCGGCGAGCCGTTACCGGGCGAGGCGTAGTTCAAATCGCCCGGCTTGGCTTTGGCGTAGGCGATGAAGTCCTTCACCGTCTTGACGTCGAAATCGGGGTTGACCACCAGCGCCAGCGGAAAGCGGCTGATGCCGCCGATGTAGGTGAAGCTGTTGTCGGGGTTGAACGGCAGGCGGTTGAACAGGTGTTCGTTGAAGGCCAGCAAAGCGTTGTCGGCCGACATGATGGTGTAGCCGTCAGGCTTGGCCGTGGCCACCACTTGCGCACCAATGTTGGTGGAAGCGCCGGGGCGGTTGTCCACCAAAAGCGGCTGGCCTAGCGATTGGCGCATGGCATCGGCCACGGCTCGGGCCAGGGTGTCGGTGCCACCACCAGCGGGGTACGGCACCACCCAGCGGATGGGCTGGTTGGGGTAGTCGCTCTGGGCGCGCGCCCATGGGGCGGCAATGCCAGCAGAAAAGCCTGTGGCGGTGGCGGCCAGGGTGCTCAAGAGGGTGCGTCTTTGCATGTTTTGTCTCCTATATCTACTTGTTGAATTGGCTTGTTGACTCAGACGTTAAAGCTTGCGGGAAGCAGTTGCTGCCTTGGGGTTGAAAATACACGTTTGACTTCAAGGCGGCCCGGCGCGCAGAGGCTGGAACGGCACCCGCGTCACGCTGAACCCCTCTGCGGTCAGCAGCGCGGGCAGGCCTTTTGCGCCCACCATGTGCAGCGCGCCCACCGCAGCAAACACCGAATGCCCCGCCTCGTGGAGGTCCACCATACGGCGCACTATGACGGGATTTCGGCTGACCACCAAGCGGTCGTAAGCTTGGCGCTCCTCCGGGGTGTCGGCACATTCGCACCAGTCGGCGTAATGCTCCAGCTCGTCGATGCGCCCTGCGGCCCAGGCGTTGGCCAGGCGCCGCATGACGGGGCGGGCGTTCTTTTTCTCCAGCGATTGCAGGGCTTCGTCTACCGCCTTGGCCACCTCGTCGGGGTCGTCAGACAGCAGCAGCGCCATTTGCTCGGCCGGGGTTTCCAGCGACAGCACCGGCTTGTGCTGGCCGATGCCAAAACCGGCGAGCACGGTGTCAATGCCGTAGGCCGCGTCCAAACCATCGGCGCGCCCCGCCAGCATCACCAGCGTCGTGGCTTGCATCTCGGGCCGCAGTGAGGTCAGCGTATCGCCCATACAAGCGGCCTGCGCCTGGGCTTGCAGACGTTGCGCCAGCGCGGCGGGCAACGCGGGTGCGCCAGGCACGGCTTTGATGGCAGCCCCAAGTTGGGCGGCGATATCAGGGTCCAGCAGGTTCAGCTCTAGCGCAATGCGGTCAGCGGCCGTCAGGGCGCGTTGGACGACAGGGCCGGGAAAGACCCAATCACGTTCGGCGATGTGAATGGTGCCGTACAGCCAACTCACATGGCCGCTTTTTTCGACACGCCACAACAGGCCACGGTCTTGCGCATCGCGCATGCCGGCCTGTAGCTCTGCGGCGTCCATGGGCTGCGCCACCGTGGGGCACGCCGGGTTTGCCACATCCGCCGCAAACACTGCTGGTGCAAACGGTGCCGCGCACACACACCATGCCACTGCCAGCAGGCGCCGTAGGCTGAGCCTGCGCAAGAGGTGCATCAGGCTGCGCCCACCACTTCCTGGTCTATGGCGCCAAAAATGCTGTGGCCGTCTTTGTCTTTCATCTCGATCTTGATGGTGTCACCGAACTTCATGAACTCGGTGCTCGGCTGGCCGTCCTGGATGGTTTCAATGCAGCGTTTTTCGGCGATACAGCTGTAGCCTTTAGGCCATTGCATCTTGCCTTTGACTTCCACACCCTTGTTGCTCACCGTGCCCGAGCCGACGATGCTGCCGGCACGCACATTGCGCGTCTTGCAGATGTGCGCCACCAATTGGCCGAAGTGAAAGGTCATCTCGGGGCCCGCATCGCAGGTGCCGACCTTGCGGCCGTTCCAGGTGCTGTGCAAAGGCAAATGCACGCGGCCTTGCTGCCAGGCGTCGCCCAGTTCATCCAGCGTCACAGCCACGGGGCTGAAGGCGGTGGCGGGCTTGCTTTGGAAGAAGCCGAAGCCCTTGGCGAGCTCGGCAGGAATCAAATTGCGCAGGCTCACGTCGTTCACCAGCATCACGAGGCGAATGGCGTCGAGCGCGCGCTCAGGTGTCGCGCCCATGGCCACGTCGCCGGTCACCACCGCGATCTCGGCTTCAAAGTCGATGCCCATGGCCTCGCTGGGCACCACCACGGGGTCCATGGCGCCGATGAAGTCGTCGCTGCCGCCTTGGTACATCAGCGGGTCGGTGTAGAACGTGGCAGGCACTTCGGCGTTGCGCGCCTGGCGCACCAGCTCCACGTGGTTGATGTAGGCCGAGCCGTCAGCCCACTGGTAGGCGCGCGGCAACGGGGCCATGCATTGCTTGGGATCGAACGGAAAACCGTGGCGCGCTTTGCCCTGGTTCAGCGCGTCGTACAGGTCTTGCAACTGTGGGCTCATGAAGCCCCAATCGTCCAACACCTGCTGCAGTTTGCTGGCGATGCCAGTCGCATAATGGGCTGTGCTGAGGTCGCGCGAAACGACAACGAGTTGGCCGTCGCGCGAGCCGTCTTTGTAGGTAGCGAGTTTCATGGGGTCAGTCTCCGATCGGTCTCTGTCTGGGGTCAGATGATGGGGCCATTGTGGCGTGAGGTTACGCCGCACAGTCATCCATAAAATTATGAATAGTTAAATTTATTCTACTAAACGAAATTTCAGGAATTCTAGTGCAAGTGGAAATTGAAGACGTAGACGGCCCTGAAGAGAAGGCCCGCGCAGGCATCCAGTCGGTAGAAGTAGGCTTCGCGCTGCTGGATGTGATGGCGCAGGCGCGCGGTCCGCTGATGCTGCGCGACCTGGCCAACGCCGCGCAGATGAGTGCAGCCAAGGCGCACCGCTATCTGGTGAGTTTTCAGCGCCTGGGGCTGGTGGTGCAAGACGCGCGCGACAACCGCTACGACCTGGGCCCAGCCAGCTTGCGCCTCGGCCTGGCGGCGCTGTCCCGCCTCGACGCAGTGGCGATGGCGCGCGAACGCATCACCGAGTTGACCACCACCATTGGCCACACCCTCGCCCTCGCGGTATGGGGCAACCACGGGCCGACCATCGTGCATTGGGAAGAATCGCCCGAGTCGGTCACCGTGAACCTGCGGCTGGGCGATGTGATGCCGTTGCTGTCGTCTGCCACCGGGCGTTGTTTTGCGGCCTACGTGTCGCAGGAGGCGATTGCGCCGCTGCTGGTCCATGAGCTGGCCCGCGCGCAAAAGTTAGGTCGCAGCACGCAACTGCCCACCAACCAGGCGGCGCTGCAAACGCTGCTGACCGAAGTCCGGGCGCACGGCGCAGGCCGCGTGGTGGGCGATTTGCTGCCGGGCATTGGCGGCTTTTGTGTGCCGGTGTTTGATGCCAACGGCCACATCGCGCTCGGCATGTTGGCGCTGGGTGCGCTCACCGACTTTGACGTGGAATGGGACGGCGCCATCCACGCGCCACTGCGCGCGGCCGCGCAGCAACTCTCACTCGACCTGGGCTACAAGGCTTGAACAAAGAAGCGCCCGCCACCACCGGTTCGCGCTACGGCTGGATTGGCCTGCCGACGCGGCCTTTGCTGTTGCTGCTGGCCTTGGTGGTGCTGGCGCACCTGTTTTTTTTGCGTGCGTTGCCGATGCCATCGTTGGCACTGGCGCCAAATGCCACGCGCGCGTTCACCACGCGGACGTTGCCGCCGCCTCCCGCGCCACCAGCCCCCACACCGGTGGCCGAGGCGCCGAAGCCACCGCCGCCAAAGCCTAAACCTAAGCCACGCCCGACACCACCGAAACCAGCGCCGGTGGTCGATGAGCCTGCGCCAGCACCTCCATCGGAAACCGACACAAGTCCGGCGGCTACCAACAGTGCGGGGACCGATCCAACCGCCGCAGGCCCGCTTGCCGCCGCCAGCGCACCCGAATCTGCTGCTTCGGCCGCTCAGGCTGCGGCCTCGGCTGCGGAGGCGGCGCAAACCGCCGCGCTGGAAGCCCCGCCCCAACACCCACCCAAAAACCGCAATACGCCCGTAGGCCCCCTCAACATTCCAGGTTCGCTGCGCATCAAGTACGACGTGTTTGGCGAGGCCAAGAAACTCACGTATCGCGCGCGCTCCGAAGTGCTGTGGCAGCACGACGGCAGCCACTACACGTTGAAGAACACGGTCAGCGCCTTTCTCATTGGCTCGCGCACCTGGATGAGCGAGGGCGACATCACGCCTGAAGGTTTGGCACCAGTGCGCTTTTCCGATAACTGGCGTAAAGAACTGGCGGCGCATTTCGAACGCGACAAAGGCCGCGTGGTCTTCAGCGCCAATACACCAGAGGCGCCCCTGCTCAGCGGCGCACAAGACCGCATGAGCCTGCTGATGCAGTTGTCAGCCATGTTTGCGGGCGCGCCCGGCAATTACCCGCCGGCCACCACCGTCTCGATGCAAATCATCGGCCCGCGCGACGCCGAGGTGTGGCTGTTTACCGTGAATGGGCCCGAAACGCTGTCACTGACCAACGGGCAGATCGACACCATCAAGGTCAGCCGCAACCCACGCAAAGAGTTCGACCAGACGGTAGAGGTGTGGTTTTCGCCATCACAGCAGTACCTGCCGGTGCGGCTGAAGATCACCCAGGCCAACGGCGATTTTGTAGACCAGCGCATGCTGGAAATCGAGCCGAATTGACCCATGACAAACAGCGGTTCGGTGGCATCTTGAAATTCGGCAACCAGCACCAAAGTGGTGAACATGCGCGACCCAAACACGCCTAGCGTAATAAAAGTCGCATAAATCGCCGATAAACGCGGCTTTTTGACCACAGTTCAGACCATTCGCGCGTTAGCGGGAGTATCTTGAACAGGCCTTCACCACATCTGAAAGGAGCCGCCATGAACACACTCTATGACTCGGAAACTTTTGCAGTTGTGCATATGCAGCCTAACGCCGTTGAGGGCGAAGTTGCCGATATTCAACACATGAGCACCGGCCGCCCCATCGCCCCCGGACGCGCCACGGCACCCTACATGCAGCGCCACGGTTTTGAAATCGTCGACAAACGCTCGGGCAAAGAGGTTTACCTCGATGGTTCGTGGGCCGAGCTGTTCCAGCAGCACATTTCTGCCTGGCAGCTCAACACCCCTTCGCAAGAAGAAGTGGAAGACACCCTGGAGCGTTACGCCGAACTGGCGCAGAACCCGGTGGTTGTGCACTGAAGCACTGATTCAACATCGCCAAGCGGCGGGTTGCCCCAAAAGGGCACCCGCCTTTTTTACGCCCGTGCCACTGCCCAGCGGTACAACGGCTCCACCAAAATCAGCACCGCAATCAAGCGGCAGACCTGAAACGCCGTGACCACTGGCGCACCGAGTTGCAGCACCTTGGCGGTGATCGACATCTCGGCAATGCCGCCGGGCGACGTGGCCAGCAGCATCGTCGCCGGGTGCAAGCCGGTGGCCCAGGCCATCGCCCAACCCATCAGGCCACACACCAGCATCATCATCAAGGTGCCCAGGGCCACCGCGCCGAGCCAGCGCGGCGCGGTGTGCACGAAGCCCGCCGTGAACCGCACGCCAAGGCTGATACCAATGACCAACTGCGCGGCGTTCACCATCCAGCCGGGAATGGCCGAGAGTTCAATCTCGAACATCGTCAGCCCCATGCACACCAACAGCGGCCCCAAAAACCAAGGGTTGGCACGCCCCAGGCGCTCCATCAACCAGGCACCAGCACCGGTGCCCAACGCCATCAACGCCAAGCCGCCCCACGACACGGCGCGCGGTCCCGGTGGGGTAATAGAGATACCTTGCAGCCCGCTGAGTTGCAGCGCCAGCGGAATCAACAACGTGACCAACAACAGCCGCAGCGTGTGCGCCGACGCGACAAGATCGGTGCGCCCGCCAGCCCGCTCGGCCAGCAAAGTCATTTCAGACGCCGCTCCGATGGCCGCCGCAAAATAATTGGTGGCGCGCAACTGCGGCCCGGCCGGCGCCTGCAAACCTGCCGCCCGCACGCGCTGCAACCACCAGCCAAACAACGCACCCAAGCCCAGCGCCCAGGCAATGCCCAAAGCAATCGCCCACCACAGGCTGGCCACCAGTGCCGTGGTTTGCGGTGTGAAGTAAAGCCCCAGCGCTGTGCCGATGATCCACTGCCCACCATTGCGCAACGGGCCCCAGCTGAACGTGGGCGCCCCCATTACCGAAGCGACCGCCGTGGCCAACAGCGGCCCCAACATCCACGGCAAAGGTGTGTGCAAAGCAATGCAGACCTGCGCGGCCAACCACGCCAAAGTTATAGTACCCAGCACCCGTAGCAACAACGTTTTTTCCCTTAGAAATTTAGTACGAGAACACACGACGCGCACCCAGCCAGCAAGAGCCCGATCATGCCAGCCAGTGCCATACCTTTCCCAGATATGCCACACCGCTTACTCCAACCCCTGACACTGATCGCCGCTTTGGCCTTGACGGCTTGCAGCACCCCCAACACGGCGCCCGCCACTTCTGACGTGGCCCTGCGCGTGGCCACCCTGCTGCCTGCAGACGCCATTTTGCTCGGCGAGAAACACGACGTGGCCGAGCACCAGCAACTGCACCAACAGGTCACAGCCGCCCTGGCCGCACGAGGCCAACTCGCCGCCCTCACGCTGGAGATGGCCGACCAGGGCGGCAGTACCGAAGGCCTGCCGCGCAACGCGTCGGACACTGAAGTACAAAAAGCCCTGCGCTGGAACGAAGCCGGCTGGCCCTGGAAGTCCTACGGCCCCGCCGTGATGACCGCCGTGGCCGCTGGTGTGCCGGTGCTCGGCGCCAACTTGCCCCGCGCCCAAATGCGCCAAGCCATGGGCAACACCGCACTCGACCCGTTGTTGACGCCCGCCCAACTGCAAACCCAACAAAACGCCATCCGCACTGGCCACTGCGATCAGTTGCCCGAGAGCCAAATCGCACCCATGACACGCATCCAGATCGCGCGCGACCAAGCCATGGCGCAAACCGTGGCCGCCGCCGTGGTTCCGGGCAAAACCGTGTTGCTGCTGGCCGGTGGTGGCCACGTTGACCGCGCCGTGGGCGTGCCGCACTACTTGCCAGCCGGGCTATCGGTGCGCGCGGTGGAGTTCCAGCCCGCAGGAGCAGCGCCAGCCGCCACACGCGGCGCCGTGTTTGATGTGGCTTGGGCCACCACGGCAGCACCAGAAAAAGACTACTGCGCCGAACTGGCGAAGACGTTGAAGCCAGCCACCGTCAAACCCTAGAAACGGTTCTCAGGCCGCAGCAGCCCGGCTCAACCGATCCAACACGCCTTCCCAGCGCGCATCTTCGGGCGGCATCTCCACCCAGATCAAGTGCACCTTTTGCGCATCGAGCGCGCGCAGGTCGGCGAATAGGCGACGGGCGGCGGCTTCGGCGTCGGTGGGCATGTGTTGCAACAGCACCTTGGGTGAACGGCTACGCAGGTTGGTACGGGCGTAGATAGCGATGCTTATGCCGGGCTCGGTGCCAGCTTCATCGCCCAACAAGTCCAGCGCTTGCTGCAACTCGCCGGCCGACATCAGCCGCAGCTTAGCGCTGGGGGCGTAGTGCGCCACCAGCGTGCCAGAGGCGCGTGGGTCGGGTGCAGCTACGGCATCTTTGTCGCGCAGCGGTTGGCCGCAGGCGGCTTCAATCTCGGCGCGGGTGATAGAGCCCGGCCGCAGCAGCACCGGCGCGCCACGTGTGCAGTCGACGATGGTGGACTCGATGCCGACGGCGCACGGCCCGCCATCCAGCACCAGCAAGCCTTCGGGAAATTCACCCTGCACGTGTTCAGCCGTGGTGGGGCTCACGCGGCCAAACTGGTTGGCGCTGGGGGCGGCAACCCCCATCACGCCCAGCTCGGCGCTGGCGCGCAACACGGCTTGGGCGACGGGGTGCGAGGGGCAGCGCACACCAATGGAATCCTGCCCACCGGCTGTGGCGGCGCCCACTTCGGGGCGGCGCGGCAAGATCAACGTCAGCGGGCCGGGCCAACAAGCGCGCATCAGCTTGGCGGCAAAGTCGGGCACGCTGGCGGCAAAGTGGCCGACGCCGGCGGGCGGTGCATCTGGCGTGGCCGCAGGGGCCACGTGCACGATCAGCGGGTGGTCGCTGGGGCGGCCCTTGGCGGCGAAGATTTTCGCGACCGCACTGTCGCTGGCCGCGTCGGCTGCCAGGCCGTAGACGGTTTCCGTGGGCAGGCCGAGCAACTCGCCAGCGGCGAGGGTCTGCGCGGCTTGCGCCACGGCGGCGGGGTCGTAACCGTCGAGGATCATGGCGGGCCTTATTGAAACGTCAGAGTTGAAACATCAGAACGGCTCTAGGCCGAGCAGTTGGCAGGCTTGCAACGCCGTGGCGCGCACCGCTTCAATGCTGGCGCCGGTGACGTTGATGTGGCCCATCTTGCGGCCAGCCTTGGCTTCCAGCTTGCCGTAGAGGTGCAGGTGCACACCGGGCAGCGCCAGCACTTCGGCCCATGGCGGCGGTGTGGCGGCCGTGACCGCTTGGGCACGCACGCCATTTGCGTCAAACCACAGGTCGCCCAGCAGGTTCAGCATGATGGACGGGCTGTGTTGGCGCGGCGTGGTCAGCGGCAAACGGGCGAGCGTGCGCACTTGCAGGTCGAACTGCGATTCATCGCAGGCGTCCATGGTGTAGTGGCCGCTGTTGTGCGGGCGCGGGGCGATCTCGTTGACCACCAAAGCGCCGTCGGCCAGCACAAAGAATTCGACGCACAACACACCCACGTAGTCCAGGCCGTTCGCTATAGATTTCGCAGCTGCTACCGCATCTGCAGTAAGCGCTGAAGGCAGATTTCCTTCATAGACCTCGGTCACCGCCAAAATGCCTTCGCGGTGCAGGTTGCGCTGCGGCGGGAAGTTGACGATCTGGCCGTCGCGGCCACGCGCCACGATGACCGAGCATTCGGCCGCCAGCGGCAACATTTTTTCGAGCACACAGGGCACTTGGCGCAGTTGCGCCCAGGCGGCCTCCAGCGCGGCACGATCGGCCACGCGCACTTGGCCCTTGCCGTCGTAGCCCATGCGGTTGGTCTTCAAGATGCCGGGCAGCAGGTTCGCATCCACCGCAGCCAAGGTCTCGGCGCTGTCGATCACGGCGTAAGGCGCGCAGGCCACGCCGCAGCGCACGAAGTGGGCTTTTTCTTGCGCGCGGTCTTGTGCAATGCCCACGGCCGAGGCGGCGGGCGACACCGGGCGTTGACGCGCCAGCGCCTCAAGCGCGGGGGCGGGCACGTTCTCAAATTCGGTGGTGATGGCATCGGCCACAGCGCCGAGTTGGGCCAGGCCCTTGGCGTCAAGGTAGTCGGCCAACACGTGGTGGTGGCTCACGCGGCCGGCGGGGCTGGAGACATCGGGGTCGAGCACAGCGGTGAAGTAACCCATGCGCTGTGCGGCGTGCACAAACATGCGCCCCAACTGGCCGCCGCCCATCACGCCCAGTGTGGCGCCGGGCAGGATGACTTGGTTCTTTTGATCAGCATTAGAAATGGAGTCAATCACGCTTTGCTCTCCACCGGCGGCAGCGTCATGTTGCGCGCCACTTCGGTTTGCGCCGCGCGAAATTCTTCGAGCTTGGCACGCAGAGCCGGGTTTTGGTTGGCCAGCAGCGCCACCGCAAACAGCGCCGCATTGGCCGCACCAGCGGTGCCGATGGCAAACGTGGCCACCGGAATGCCCTTGGGCATTTGCACAATGCTATGCAGCGAATCCACCCCTTGCAGATGGCGGCTGGCCACCGGCACGCCGAGCACCGGCACCGTGGTTTTGGCGGCCAGCATGCCCGGCAAGTGCGCCGCGCCGCCCGCGCCCGCAATGATGGCCTGCAGGCCACGGCCGGCAGCCGCTTCGGCGTAGGTGAACATGTCATCCGGCATGCGGTGCGCAGAGACCACACGGGCTTCATGCTCAATGCCGAACTGCTGGAGAATTTGAACTGCGTGTTGCATGGTGTCCCAGTCGCTGCTGGAGCCCATGACGACGCCAATTTGGACGGTCATGCTGATTCCTCTAAAGGTTGAATTTTACGGTTGCGCCCTCAAACTGGATTCATAACGCTTCCAACACCACCAAATTTCATTGACACAGCCGCTAACATCGGCGGCTGTTCCTTCCTAACCAACAAAGCGTTGCCCCGGCAGCGCAGCCCCTTGCCATGATCGACGTCACGATAGAAAACTTTGAAACCGAGGTGGTTGCCGCCTCCATGCAAGTGCCTGTGCTGGTGGACTTTTGGGCGCCGTGGTGCGGCCCATGCAAGGTCATCGGCCCCATCTTGGAAAAGCTCGAAGCTGACTACGCCGGCCGCTTCAAGCTGGTGAAGATCGACTCCGACCAAGAGCAGCAACTCGCCGGTGCCTTCGGCATCCGCAGCATTCCCACCTGCATTTTGGTGATGAACGGCCAGCCGGTGGACGGCTTTGCCGGTGCCATGCCCGAAGGCCAGGTGCGCGCCTTCCTCGACAAACATGTGCCCGCCGGCGACGGCTTCGAAGCCATTCCTGACGAAACCGACGAAGCCCAAGCCCTGCTTGAATCCGGCGACACCGACGCCGCGCTGGTCAAGCTGCAAGAAGCCCTGGCCGTGAACCCTGCGAACGACGACGCGCGCTACGACTACGTCAAGCTGCTGATCGGCAACGGCTACCTCGAAGAAGCCGGTGCCGCACTGCAACCCGCGCTGGTACAAATCCCGGTGCAGTTGCGCTTTGAAGCCCTGCACCAATGGGCGAACGCTCTGCATTTTGTAGCTGGTGACGAGCGCCGTGAATGGCCTGCGGCCCAGTTTGATGAAAAGATTGAAACCAACAAGCGCGACTTTGAAACCCGCTTCGCCAAGAGCCGCGTGCTGATGGCGCGCGGCGAATTCACCGCCGCCATGGACGAGTTGCTGGAAATCATCATGCGCGACCGCAAGTGGGAAGACGAAGCCCCGCGTAAGACCTTCGTCGCCATCCTGGAACTGCTGACGCCGCCGGTGCAAAAGCCCGATGCAGATGCTTCCGGTAAAACTGCTGGCGGCATTGAACTGGCAGGCCATGCGGCCAAGGCGCAAGACCCGCAGTTGGAGCTGATCTCGCGCTACCGGCGCCGGCTCAGCATGGCGCTGAATTAAAAACCCAGATCAAGCCGCGTGACGGCCCGCCTGCGCCATGCGTTGGGCAGGCCGCTCGCTCGCCAGCACGCGCTGCGCGTTCAAACTGCGGATGGGAATGGACGTGTCTTGCGGAATGCCGCCGGCCAATTGCAGGTCGAGGTAACGCCCGCAACACACGCGTAGAAACGACGCAAAGTTCTCCACCGTGCCGCGTTCGTGCGAGAGCTCGTCATAGAGCTTGGTGCATAGCTGCGGCACGCTCATGCCGTCGCGCGCGGCAATTTCTTCCAGCACCTGCCAGAACAGGTTCTCCAGCTTGATGCTGGTGGCCACACCGTGCAGGCGCACGGAGCGGGCGCGGCTGGCGTAGAGCGTGGGGTCGGCGCTGATGAAGACTTGGCACATGGCGGGTTCCCGGTGGTTCAGCCGCCATCATCGGAGGCCGACCACGCCCACGTCAATGGGGATTAACGTCGTTAGTGGGAGATGTGCGTGCCCAGCAGGGTCAAGAACTGCGCGATCCAGGCGGGGTGCGCTGGCCAGGCCGGGGCTGTGACCAGGTTGCCGTCGGTCACGGCTGCATCGATGGCGATCTCGGCGTAGGTGCCACCTGCAATTTCTACTTCCACACGGCAGGCCGGGTAGGCCGAGCAGGTGCGGCCTTTC